>NZ_JBITCL010000017.1:109199-165365 GCF_044453165.1 Streptomyces sp. NPDC051740
CGGGGGGGGGGGGGCGCGGCGGGGCCGGCGCGGGGGGCCGCCCCCCCCCCCCCCCCCGCGGGGGCGGGGGGGGGGGGCCGGGGGGGGGGGGGGGGGGGGGCGGGGGCCGCCCCCCCCCCCCCCCCCCCCCCCCCCCCCCCCCCTCATGCGGCGTTACGGGGAATCAGCCGCCCAGCACCGAGCCGAACTCGGCGTTCGGGTGGGTGAGGCCGAAGTCCTGCGCTCCGAACGAGGTCGCGCCGGTCGTCGTCAGGCCGGTCGCCGAGCCGTACAGCACCCAGTCGGCGCCGTCGCGCACCGACCCGGTGAGGACGTCCTCGCCCTTCGCCGCGACCGTGAGGTCCGCCGCGCCGTCGCCGTCGAGGTCGGTGATGTCCACGGCGGAGCCGAACCAGTCGTCCGCCTCCGCCGTGTCGGGCACGCCGTCGGTGTCCTGGTGGAACACCTGGGCGCCGGTGTCGGTCAGGCCGGCGGCCGTGCCCCGGAGCAGCACCGTCGCGCCGGTCCCCGACACGCCTCGGACCGTCGCACCCGGCGCCCCGACCGCCACGTCCGCGTAGCCGTCGCCCGTGACGTCGCCGACCGCGACGGAGGCGCCGAAGTTGTCGCCGGACCGGCTCCCGCCCGGGGCGTCGAGCGTGGCGGTGCGGTGGGCGCCGAGGCCGTCCGCGCTGCCGTAGCGGACGTGGACGGAGCCCGCGGCGTCCGAGTACTCGCCCGTGGTCGTCGCCGACGCGGGAACGTGGCCGGTGACGAGGTCGGCGTGGCCGTCGCCGTCGATGTCCCCGGCGGCGACGGAGACGGTGGGCGCCTCGCCCGTACCGGACGCGTCGGCACCCGGGGACGGCACGGAGACCGCCTCCAGCCCGCTGTCGCTCCACGTGTGGACGCCGGTGTACTGGCAGCCGTCCGCCGTCCCACCGCAGTTCTCCGGGCCGGTGACGACGAGCTGGGCGCGTCCGGCGCCGGTGAAGTCACCGGCGGTGAGGGTGCGGGGCTGTATGTAGGAGCCGTAGTTGTGGAAGCGCGCCACGTCGGTGGGCGCCGTGCGGCCCGCCAGGTCGTCGTACGCCCACAGGTTGGTGCGGCTGAGGGTGGCGATCTGCGGGACGCCGTCACCGTCCAGGTCGGCGACGACGACCTTCTTGCCGTAGTCCTTCTCGGCGGACCACTCGCTGGTGGCGTACGGGCTGACCATCGTCATGCCGTCGCCGCTCAGACCGTCCGGGCCGCCCCACAGCACGGTGAGCGTGCCGTAGGAGCTGCTGTACCGCACCGCTTCGCCCGGTGCGCCGACGACGAGGTCGGTGTAACCGTCGGCGTCCAGGTCGCCACTGGCGTGCGTGGCACCGAACAGGTGGTACGAGCCGGCGTCGCCGGGGACGCCCGCGGAGTTCTGGGTGAGGGTGGTCGAGCGGGCGGGCGAGACGCCGTCGGCGGACCCGTACAGGACGGTGACCGAGCCGGCGTCGATGTGGCCGTCGGCGGGAGCGTTCGGGGTGGCCACGACGAGGTCGGCGACGCCGTCGCCGTTGAAGTCGTCGGCCGCGGAGGTGGCCGCGCTCGCTGTGGGGGCGAGGGTCAGGGACAGGCCCGCGGCTGCCGTGGCGACGGCCAGGGCGGCGGCCAGGGTGCGTGTGCGCAAGGTTGCTCCAGTCTCAAGGACAGAGGTGAGGCGTGGGGGGCCGCATGCATGACGATCAAGGTGTGGCGGGGGTTGCGCCGGACGGGGGGAACGAACACGGAAGCTTGACAAACAACCCTGCTTCCTTCACCCGCAGTTCACATCCGAAGCGCCCGGGTGGTCAGCGGTGGGGGAATCCCGCCAGGCCGGTTCCGCGGAGACCTTCCTCGGCGGCCGCACCGAGTCCGACCCGTCCCGAATACCGGGATTGTCCGTCGGCGTGATCGCGGACCCTGCGTTGTTGTACAGTCCGCGCCCTGTCGCGACGTAAGGAAACCCCATGCGAACTGGCCCTCCGCGCGCCGCCGTGCTCGTCCTCCCGCTCGCTCTCGCGCTGACCGCGTGCGGCACGGAGACGGAGGAGCCCGGCAGGACGGGGGACTCTCAGGAGGCTGCGGCGCCGCAGCCGTCCCAGGAGGCCCCGCGTCCCGAGTCCGCCGAGGACTTCCTCGATCTCGCCGAGAAGGCCATGGCCGACGAGTCCGCCTGGAGCTTCTCCGTGGAGGGTGAGGAGGGGCTGACCCTCCAGGGGCAGAAAAGCGCCGCCACCTACGAGGGCACCGTCCGGCGCGCGGGCGGACGGGCGGCGCTGCACTCGCAGGGCGTCAGCACCAGCAGCAAGGGCGCGAAGGGGACCGAGGAGCTCTACGTCGTCGAGGGCGCGGGCTACTTGAAGGAGGACGCGGGCGACTGGAAGGCCGTGGACCCCACCGGACCGGAGATGGAGAACAAGGTCGAGGACCCGGTCTCGGCCGTCGAGGACTTCCGGGGCTACGCTCGGGCCGCCGAGGGCGATGTGCGGGTGACCCGGGCCGGCACGGTCGAACTCCGTGTCACCAGCGGCAGGCAGAAGCTGAGCGCCGTGCGGGACCGGGCGTGGGCGGAGAAGGCCAGGCGCGAGTTCGAACCGACGGCCGAGCAGCTGGGCAAGGCCGGCATACCCGTGCGGGACGGTCAGTTGACGCTGTCCGGCCTGGAGGAGGTGCTGGTCCTGGACGCCAAGACGTACCGGATCAAGAGTCACCGTCTCGACTTCGGCTTCCTCATTCCGTACGACGGCCAGGAAGTCTCCTTCGAGCAGCGGGTCTCGGAGAAGAACCAGGGCCCGTACGCGGGGAAGATCGAGCTCCCCGCGGAACTGCGCTGACGCCTGGACACGCGGCGCCCGCCCCGGCACCTGGGGGCGGGAACTGCTGGCATTTGACCATGCATAGGTGTGTTCTGGCGCGTATGAGCGAGTGTCCGGGGCATGGCGTGGCGGGATCGTGGGAGGGAACGGGTGTGCTGCTGTCGTATGGGTGACCTTTGCCGGTGATGGTCGTTGGGTGGGGTGGCGGCTGTTGAGACCGGTACGGGGCGGGGGTGCGGGGATGGGCGGGTTGCGGGAGGTGGCGGCGCCGTTCGTTGCCGCGGGGCCCTCGGGTGTGGCGGTCCGTGGCAGGCTCAAGGGCCTGACGGCCGTGGACGAGGAGGTGCTGCGGCGGGTGGGTGACCACCTGGGCGCGCTCGCCTCCCGGGACCTGAAGGCGCGTTGCGCGGCAGGACTCCGGCACGGCAGTGAGCAGTGGGCCGTGCGCAAGCGTGCCCTGACGCCTGAGTCGTCGTCGCGTTGGGCAGGTGCGGTCACGAAGGCGACCCATGATCAGTGGGCGCTCGCCCGACGCGCGCAGCTTGCCCATGTCCGAGGTTTGGAGGCGGGGGTGCGCATGATCGCGCACCGGCTGTCCCTCCCGGTCGGGCAGAAGGGCAGCAAGCATGCTCCGGGTGGGTATCGCAGCAGATGGGAGTGGCATGCCAAGTCCCGCCGTCTGCTTGTGCTCACCGACCGGCTTCAGGCGGCCCGCGCGGACTGGAAGGCCGGGCGGGTGCGGGTGGTGCGCGGCGGGAAACGCCTGCTGAACACCCGCCACCACCTTGCGGCCGCGCAACTCACCGAGACGCGGTGGCGCACCCGGTGGCGGGCCGGACGCCGGTTTCTGCAAGCGGACGGCGAATCGGGGAAGCGGTTCGGCAACGAGACCATCCGCGTCACGGGCGACGGTGAGGTGTCCCTCAAACTCCCTGCCCCACTGACGTACCTGGCCAACGCCCCGCATGGCCGCTACGTACTCGCCGGCCGGATCGCCTTCCCGCACCGGGGCGAGCAGTGGGCCGACCGGGTATCGGCGAACCTGGCTGTCGCCTACCGCATCCACGAAGACACCGACCGCGGCCGCTGGTACCTGACCGCCTCGTGGACCATTTCCCCGGCCCGGACCGTTCCCCTGGAGGCGGCCAGGGCGATAGGGCTCATCGGTGTGGACACCAACGCCGACCACTTCGCCGCCTGGCGCCTGGATGCTCACGGCAACCCGACCGGCGAGCCCCGCCGCTTCTCCTACGATCTCGACGGGCCCGCCACCCACCGCGACGCCCAGGTGCGGCATGCCCTGATCCGTCTGCTGCACTGGGCGTGGCGTGAAGGCGTGTGTCTGGCGGTCGAGGACCTCGATTTCGGCGCGGAGACGACAAGGGAGAAGCACGGCCGCCGAAAACGCTTCCGCAGGCTGATCTCCGGCATGCCCGTCGCCAGGCTGCGGGCAAGGCTCGTGTCCATGGCCGCCGGACTCGGCATCAGTGTCGTCGTCGTCGACCCTGCCTACACCTCCCGCTGGGGTGCCGAACACTGGCAGAAGCCGCTCTTCACCACCCGCCGCAAGACCACCCGCCACGACGCAGCCGCCGTGGCGATCGGACGACGCGCCCTGGGGCATCCGGTCCGGCGTCGGACGGCACCGCCCCCACACGACCGGAGTGATCGTGTGGGGCATCGGACCGTCCAGGCCGTACCAGGCGCCCCGGGGCGTGAGGGACCCCGCCCCCGCGTTCCCGGACCACGACGGACACGATCCGTGTCGCCGGACGCGGAGCGAACGCGGGCGACCAGCGCATCCACAACCGTTCGGGATGCGCCAGTTGTGCAAGTTTGGGTCCAAGACTCACTCCTGCTCACTGATCAGGAACGGTTGTGCGCGGGAGTCCTGGCGCCCCCGTGCGCCTCCAGGCGTTCGACCAGCGATGCGTCGACCGGGGCGCCGAGGTAGACCACGAACAGGTCGTCCACCGTCGGAGTGGGCTCGACCGGCCGTTCGGGGTCACGGGTGAGTTCGAAGTGCCAGGCGGCGCCCGGCGGCCCGACCATGAGCAGGTCGTGCTCGCCGGGGACCCGTCCGGTGGTCCGCCACAGCACTTCGAGCCCGAGGCCCTCCGCGTAGAAGCGTTCGGCGGCGGCCAGGTCCCTCGAGGGCCGGGCCATCCGGATCCGGGTCGTGGGGCCGATCACGCGGAGCCCTCCAGGGCGGCACGCCATACGGGGCTGTCGACATAGTGGTTGTCGAAGCGCTCCGACGACTCGGCGATCTCCTTCGGGTCGGCCTCGCCGCGCATCACCCGGCCGAGCAGGCGCAGGTAGTCGAACCTGCCCATGCCGGGGGTGAAGACGAACAGGACGTCCGCCTCACGGTCCGGGGCGGCCGCGAAGGCGTGCGGGGTGTGGGGCGGGACCGCGAGGAAGTCGCCTTCCTCCAGGACGGTGACCTCCTCACCCACCAGCACCCGCAGGGATCCGCCGATCACGAAGAACAGCTCCGACGCCCGGGTGTGGAAGTGGGCCGGCGCTCCTGCCGCGCCCTTCGCGAAGGTGGACCGGTAGCTCGTGAAGCCACCCGCGCCGCCGTCCGAATCGGCCAGGAGGGTCATCACGCTGCTCGGGTCGGAACAGGTCTCGGCGTCTGCACGACGGGTCAGCACCACGGCGGGCGGAGTGTCGGTCGCGGACATGGCGGGCTCCTCCTTCAACCTTGATAATCTCAACGTTAAGATAAAAGCAGCACAGACGTCTCAACGTCAAGTCTCTTAACGTTGAGAAGATTTCGACGGAGAGGAGCGACGGAGATGAGCGACGCCGTGGACGCGATCATCGGCCAGTGGGCGAAGGAGCGTCCCGATGTGGTGGAGGACCTCTGGCCGGTGGAGCTCTTCGCACGGATCCAGCGGCTGGCCCGGGTGATCGACAGGTCCGCCAGGGCCACGGCCGCCGCGCACGGAGTGGAACACGGCGAGTTCGACGTGCTCACCACACTGCAGCGCTCCGGGCCTCCCTACGCCCTCACCGCCGGGGCCCTCCTCAAAGCGTCCATGGTGACCTCCGGAGCGATCACCAACCGCATCGACAGGATGGAGGCCAAGGGCCTCGTCGAGCGGGTACGCGAAGGCGGCGACCGGCGCACCGTCGGGATCCGCCTCACCGAGCACGGACACGAGGTCACCCGGGCCGCCTTCGCCGACCATCTGGCGGACTACGCACACCTGCTCGACGGCGTGGACCGCGACCTGGTCGGGAGGACCGCCGAGGGCCTCCGGCAGCTGCTGGAGAACCTCGGCGACACGGCCGTCACGTGACGGCCCGTCGACGGCCGGCCCGGCACCGGCAGCCGGAAGGCGTTCCAGCGGCACCTCGAGGCGAGCCGGGACCACGACGACTCGGTCGACGGCGTTCCCGGGACCGACACGATCAAGGCGTTGCGGCGCAAGCCGAGCCGGCCGGCCTACGGCTACGACGGCCCGGTCGACGGGATCGCCGGGGACGGCACCGAGGCCGCCTCCAAGAAGTGCGCCGACCGGGGAAGAGCGCCTGCCGATCCCGGCCACGGGACCACCGGCCGGCGGGCGCGGGACGAGTGACGTCCCTCGCCCGCCGGCCGGACTGGCCGGTTCCCGTTGCGTACCGGTATCACCCGGACACCGGCCGTTCACCGGGACCGCCGGGGAACGTTGGATTCCGGCGGGATGCTCCGGCCGTGAGAAGGATTACGGGAATCGTCCTCGCGGTACTGCTGACGGCCGGCGTGGTGGCCGCCGTCGTCGCGGGCCGGGACAGCGGGGAGACGGGCACGGCAACGAAGACCGTGCGCATGGTGATCGGATCGGAGAAGGCGGAGTTCTTCGCCGATCCGGACGTGGTGGAGGCCCTCGCCGCCAAGGGCTACACCGTCGAGGCCGAGACCTCCGGGTCCTGGGCCATGGAGGGGCTGGACCTCAAGGGGTACGACCTGGCGTTCCCGTCCAGCCGGGCGCCCGCCGCCGGACTGGCCGAGAAGCACGGGGTGCGGGGCATCCTGCCGCGCCCGTTCTACTCGCCCCTCGTCGTCGTGTCCCGCCGCGGTGCCGCCGAAGTACTGGCCGCCAACGGGCTGGCCGTGCTCGACGGGAAGAACCCGGGCACGCTGAGGACGGCCGCCTACCTCGACGCGGCCGAACGCGACCGCACCTGGCAGCAACTGAAGGGGGCCGAGGAGTACGGGGAGCTGACCGGCACCCTCTACGTCTCCAGCACCGACCCGGAGACCTCCAACTCCGGCGCGTTGTACCTGGCCGCCGCCTCCTACGTCGCCAACGGCGGCAAGGTGGTCGCGAGCGACGCCGAGATCGGGCGCACCGCCCCCCTGCTGCGCAAGCTGATCGGCGTCCAGGGCGCCCAGCAGTCGAGCACGGACGCGGCGTTCCGGGACTTCGTCAGCGGGGCCGGCAACCCGCTCGTCCTCGTCTACGAGTCCCAGGTGTCCGCGCTCCTCAACGAACAGCAGCACGCGGACGACCTCGTCGTCCTCTACCCGGACACCACGGTCAACAGCGACCACACCGTCGTCCCGCTCACCGGGAACGGCCGGAAGATCGCCGAACTCCTCGGCAGCGACCCGGCGTTGCGCAAGCTGGCCGTCCGGCACGGTTTCCGCCCGCAGGGCGACGTCGCCGAGTTCGCGGCGGCCGCCGTGGGCCGCACCGCCTACCTCAAGCAGCGACTGACCGGCGTCCGCCAGGCGCCCGTGCCCACCTCCGCGGTGCTGCACGAACTGGCGCGACGGGCGCGCGGACAAGGGGGAACAGCAGCAGATGAACAGCACTGACGGGGACTTCGTCCTCACACCGCCCCAGGCCGTCACGCCCGTGCCCCGGGAGAGGGCCGGCGGGCTCGTGCCCGTCGACGACGGCGTACGCGCCGACATGGCGGCCAGGGCCGCCGCGTACGTCGAGGGGCTGGCCTCCCTGGACGCCCGCTCGCCCGAGTTCGCGGGCAAGGTCGGTGAGATCACCGCACTGGGCGCCGGCGAGATGCGTACCGCCACCGCGCAGTCCAACCGCATGCTGGAACGCACGGTCCGGAGCCTGCCCGACAAGGGCGGCGACGCCCAGTCCAAGGTGGCCGGGTCGCTCGTGGAGCTGCGGCGCGTGGTCGGGGACCTGGACCCGCGCGACCTGCCCGGGAACAAGGGCCGCACGTTCCTCTCCCGGCTGCCCGGCGGCAACAGGCTGCGCGACCACGTCGCCAAGTACGCCTCCGCGCAGGGCACCCTGAACGGCATCGTGGGCGCGCTGCGCGGCGGGCAGGACGAACTGCGCCGCGACAACGCCGCGTTGCAGACGGAGCGGGTCCGCCTGTGGGAGACCATGGGCAAGCTCCAGGAGTACGTCGTCCTGACGGAGGCCCTGGACACGGCCGTGGAGCGGCACATCGCAGGCGTCGAAACCACCGATCCCGCGCAGGCCGACTCGCTCCGCGCCGACGTCCTCTTCCCCGTCCGGCAGAAGCACCAGGACCTGCTCACCCAGCTCGCCGTGTGCGCGCAGGGCTACCTCGCCATGGACGTCGTACGGCGCAACAACGACGAGCTGATCAAGGGGGTGGACCGGGCGGCCACGACGACCGTGTCGGCGCTGCGGATCTCCGTGATGCTGGCGTCCGCGCTCGACCACCAGAAGAAGGTCGTCGAGCAGGTCGACGCGCTGCGCGGGACCACCGAGGAGCTGGTCCGGGGCAACGCGGAGATGCTGGCGACGCAGAGCGGGGAGATCCAGCGCATCGCCTCCGACCCGGCGGTCGGGGCCGAGACCCTGCGCACCGCGTTCCAGCAGATCTACCGCACGCTCGACGCCATCGACACCTACAAGGTGCGGGCGACCGAGGCGATGGCGGCGACGGTGGAGAACCTGACCTCCGAACTCCAGCATGCCAGTACCTACTTGGAGCGCAGCCGGTCGCAGGGCGCGCTGGAGGGAGGCCTCGGATGAGACGACGGTCCCTGGCCGCGCTGCTCGCCGCCGGCGCGGTCCTGCTGGGCGCGTGCACCGCCGGGTCGGCCTCGCGGGACGACGAGGACCCGCAGGCCGCCGCGCCGGGCACGCTGCGGGTGCTGGCCTCCAGCGAGCTCAGCGACATGACGCCGCTCCTCGAACGGGTCGAGAAGGACACCGGCGTCACCGTCCGGCCGACCTACATGGGCACGCTCGACGCCGTGGACATGCTGGCCACGGGGAAGACGGACGGCCGGTACGACGCCGTGTGGCTGTCCTCCAACGACTATCTGCGGCTGCGCCCGGAGGCGGCCGGGAAGATCGTCTCGGAGACGCCCGTGATGTCCAGCCCGGTCGCCGTCGGCGTGCGGTCCGCCGTCGTCGAGGAGCTGGGCTGGAACCCCGAGGACGTCACCTGGTCCGCGATCGAGCGGGCCGTCCGGGACGGCGGGCTCACCTACGGCATGACCGACCCGACCCGCTCCAACTCCGGTTTCTCCACGCTGATCTCCGTCGCCTCGGCGCTCTCCGGCGCGCAGTCCGCGCTCACCGACGCCGACGTGACGAAGGCGACGCCGCGGCTGAAGGGGTTCTTCGGGGGGCAGAAGCTCACCTCGGGTTCGTCGGGCTGGCTGGCTGGCGCGTACGACCGCCGCGGTGACGTCGACGCGCTCCTCAACTACGAGTCCGTCCTCAAGGGCTTCGAGGGCCTGACGGTGATCCGTCCGAAGGACGGGGTGGTCACCGCCGACTATCCGCTCTCCTCCCTCGCCTCCACCGACGCGGCCACCCGCGACGACGTGCGCCGGGTGACCCGTGCGCTGCGCTCGGACGCCGTGCAGCGGCTGATCACCGACCGCACGCTGCGCCGCCCGGTCGTCGCCTCGGTTCCGCCCGCGGCCGGACTGGACACCGGCCGCAGGCGCGAACTGCCCTTCCCCGGCAGCCGTTCCGTCGCCGACGGGCTGCTCGACGCGTACGAGAACCAGCTGCGCCGCCCCTCCCGGACGGTGTACGTCCTCGACACCTCCGGCTCGATGGAGGGCGAGCGGATCGACCGGCTGAAGCAGGCCCTCACCGGCCTCACCGACGACTTCCGCGACCGGGAGGAGGTCACCCTGATGCCGTTCGGCACGGACGTGAAGAGCGTGCGCACCCATGTCGTACGCCCCGGTGATCCGCAGCGGGGGATCGCCGCGATCCGCCGGGACACGGAAGAGCTGCGGGCCGAGGGCGACACCGCGGTCTACACGTCCCTGCGGAAGGCGTACGACCATCTGGGCGGCGGTGAGGACACGTTCACGTCGATCGTGCTGATGACGGACGGCGAGAACACGGCGGGCGACGGGGCCGGTGACTTCGACGCCTTCTACCGGGGGCTGTCCCGCGAGCGGCAGGACATCCCCGTCTTCCCCATCCTGTTCGGCGACTCCGACCGGGCCGAGCTGGAGCACATCGCGGAGCTGACCGGCGGCCGGCTGTTCGACGGGCAGGGGTCGCTGGACGGGGCGTTCGAGGAGATCCGTGGCTATCAGTAGGTACGTGGAGTCCCGCAAGAACATCGCCGGGTGCGCGGGCGGGCTGACGGGGCTGGTGCTGACGTTCACGGGCGTGGCGGGACCGTACTGGCCGGTCGTGGTGGCCGGGCTGTACGGGGTGGGCGCGCTGGTCGCCCCGCCCGAGCGGCCCGCGCCGCCCGCCTTCCCGGACCCGTCCGCGCGGCTCGACGAGGTGCGGGCCGACTTCGGGCGGCTGCGGGAGTACCTGGCGGACGTCGACCTGCCGCCCACCGCGACGGACCGGCTCACCGGACTGACGGACATGCTGGCCGCGCTGCTGGACCCCGGGTGGGTGACCGAGATCCTCGCCCAGGACCCGGACGCCGTGCACACCCTGTCCCGGGCCGTGCGGCAGGACGTGCCGGAGGCCGTCGACGTCTACGTGCGGACCCGCTGGTGGACGCGGCTGACACCCGGGCAGGTGCCTCCGGAGCAGCACCTGGTGCGTCAGCTGGAGCTGCTGCACGCGGAGGCGGAGCGGCTGGCGCGGGGCCTGCGGGAGACGGAGGCGCGGCGGCAGGAGTCGCACACCCGGTACCTGGAGGACCGGTCCCCGTGAGCCCGGCATGGCGGGGCCCGTCGTCGTCCTCCCGCCGGGGCGGGCGGGAGGACGGCGACGGGCCCATGGTCCCGCACGCCGTTGTGCGGGCCTCGCCGGTGTGTTCCGCGGCCGGTCGTGGCGTGACGATCGCTGGTCAGGGCATCCTCATACCGACCGGCCGCGGGGTCTGTGCGGGCGTCAGCCCAGGCGCTTCACCAGCGCGTGGTACTGGTCCCACAGTTCCTTGGGCGTGTGGTCGCCGAAGGTGTTGAGGTGGTCGGGGACCAGGGCGGCCTCCTCGCGCCACACGTCCTTGTCGACGGTGAGCAGGAAGTCCAGGTCGGCGTCGGAGAGGTCCAGGCCGTCCGTGTCCAGGGCGGCCTTGGCCGGAAGTACGCCGATCGGGGTCTCGACGCCCTCCGCGCGGCCGTCCAGGCGCTCCACGATCCACTTCAGGACGCGGGAGTTCTCGCCGAAGCCGGGCCAGACGAACTTGCCGTCGTCGTTCTTGCGGAACCAGTTGACGTAGTAGATCTTCGGCAGTTCGGACTGGTCCCTGTCCTTGGCCACGTCGATCCAGTGCGCCATGTAGTCGCCCATGTTGTAGCCGCAGAACGGCAGCATGGCGAACGGGTCGCGGCGCAGCTCGCCGACCTTGCCCTCGGCGGCGGCGGTCTTCTCACTGGCCACGTTGGCGCCGAGGAAGACGCCGTGGTTCCAGTCGAAGGACTCCGTCACCAGCGGTACGGCGCTGGCGCGGCGCCCGCCGAAGAGGATCGCGGAGATCGGCACGCCCTTGGGGTCCTCCCACTCGGGCGCGATGATCGGGCACTGCGCTGCGGGGGTGGTGAAGCGGGCGTTGGGGTGCGCGGCGGGCGTGCCGGACCCGGGGGTCCAGTCGTTGCCCTTCCAGTCGGTGAGGTGGGCGGGGGTCTCCTCGGTCATGCCCTCCCACCACACGTCGTTGTCGTCGGTGAGCGCCACGTTGGTGAAGACGGAGTTGCCCCACAGGGTCTTCATCGCGTTGGCGTTGGTGTGCTCACCCGTGCCGGGGGCGACGCCGAAGAAGCCGGCCTCGGGGTTGATGGCGTAGAGGCGGCCGTCCTCGCCGAAGCGCATCCAGGCGATGTCGTCGCCGATCGTCTCGACCGTCCAGCCGGAGACCGTGGGCTCCAGCATGGCGAGGTTGGTCTTGCCGCAGGCGGACGGGAAGGCGGCGGCGACGTACTTGGACTCACCGGTGGGCGGGGTGAGCTTGAGGATGAGCATGTGCTCGGCCAGCCAGCCCTCGTCGCGGGCCATGACGGAGGCGATGCGCAGGGCGTAGCACTTCTTGCCGAGCAGGGCGTTGCCGCCGTAGCCGGAGCCGTAGGACCAGATCTCGCGGTCCTCGGGGAAGTGGGAGATGTACTTGGTGCTGTTGCAGGGCCAGGGGACGTCCTCCTGGCCGGGCTCCAGCGGGGCGCCGACCGAGTGCACGGCCTTGACGAAGAAGCCGTCGGAGCCGAGCTCGTCCAGGACCGGCTGACCCATCCGGGTCATGGTGCGCATGGAGACGGCGACGTACGCCGAGTCGGTGATCTCGACGCCGATGGCGGACAGCGGCGAGCCGAGCGGGCCCATGCAGAAGGGCACGACGTACAGGGTGCGGCCCTTCATCGAGCCGCGGAAGACGCCCTTGTCGCCCCGGAAGATCTCCCGCATCTCGGCGGGGGCCTTCCAGTGGTTGGTCGGGCCGGCGTCCTCCTCCTTCTCGGAGCAGATGAAGGTCCGGTCCTCGACGCGGGCGACGTCGGTGGGGTCGGAGGCCGCGTAGTAGGAGTTGGGGCGCTTGATCGGGTCGAGTTTGCGGAAGGTGCCCTTGGCGACGAGCTCCTCGCACAGGCGTTCGTACTCAGCCTCCGAGCCGTCGCACCAGACCACCCGGTCCGGCTGCGTCAGGTCTGCGATCTCGTTGACCCAGGAAATCAGTCCCTGGTGGGTGGTGGGGACGCCGGGAGCCGCGATGTCGCGCGCCACGATTGCTCCTAAATGAGGGGTTTTTTGTTGGGAGGCCCCGTGGGGGCTGCGACCCGGATGCTTCACGGTGGGAGCTTGGGCGCTCATCCGGTGTCGACCGCACTCATTTGATCATCCGACGAGAGCGCCCATCTGTCCAGAGGGCCGCACAGGTGAGCAACGTGACGATGGCCACGGTTTCTCGCGGACCTTTACGCGCACGTTGGGTCGACATGGTGGTTTCTTTGCGTGACATGCCGGTGGGGTGGCGTGAGATGATGACCACTTCGTGTGGCCAATTCGACACCCGGACGCATAACTTACGGTTCCGTAGGTACCATGCCGGACATGACTGCGTTCGCCCCCGACGCGCCCGAGGACCCGGCGGTTGACGGCCAGGGCCCGGTCGCGACTTCCCTGCCGCATCCGGTCAAACCCAAACTCCGCGGCTGGCTGCACCTCGGCATGTTCCCCGCCGCACTGGTCGCCGGGCTGGTGCTGACCGCCTTCGCCGGCTCGAGCCGGGCCCGCCTCGCCTGCGCGGTCTACGCGCTGACCGCCTGCCTGCTGTTCGGCGTGAGCGCGCTATACCACCGGGGCGACTGGAGCCCCCGCATGGACGGAGTGCTGCGCCGCCTCGACCACGCCAACATCTTCCTGATCATCGCGGGCACCTACACCCCGCTGACCATCCTGCTGCTGCCGGAGTCCAAGGGCCGCTGGCTGCTGTGGGGCATCTGGGCGGCGGCCGCCGCCGGGATCGTCTTCCGGGTGTTCTGGGTCGGCGCCCCCCGCTGGCTCTACACGCCCTGCTACATCGCGATGGGCTGGGCGGCCGTCTTCTTCCTGCCCGACTTCATGCGCTCGGGCGGCATCGCCGTACTCGTCCTGGTCATCGTGGGCGGTCTGCTCTACAGCGCGGGCGGGGTGATCTACGGCCTCAAGAAGCCCAACCCGTCACCGCGCTGGTTCGGCTTCCACGAGGTCTTCCACTCCCTCACCCTGGCCGCCTTCATCGCCCACTACGTCGGCATCTCCCTGGTGGCGTACCAGCACGCGTAGTGACCGGTACGGGCCGTAGTGACCGGTACCGGCCGTAGGGCTGGTACCGGCCATGGTGGCCGACAATCGCCGACAATGGCGTCATGAAGGCCGCACCCTCCCCCCTCACCCCCACCGACCCGCCCCGACCGGGGCTGCGCGAACGGAAGAAGATCAAGACCCGTGAGGCGATCCGCCGCGCGGCCTTCGCACTGATCGGGGAACAGGGCTACGACGCCATGACGATCGAGCGGATCGCCGAGCGCGCCGAGGTGTCGCCGTCGACCGTCATCCGCTACTTCCCGGCCAAGGAGGACATCGTCCTCACGGACGAGTACGACCGGCCGATGGCCGCGGCACTCGCCGAGCGGCCCGCCGGCGAGCCCTGGCCCGCCTCCGTCCGGCACGTACTGCGCGGGACCGTGCGCCGCGCGATGACCGAACAGCCCGAGGTGACACTGCTGCGGGCCCGGCTGCTGGCCGAGGTCCCGGCGGTGCGCTCCCGGACGCGGGAGAGCCTGTCGGCCACCGGACGGCTCCTCGCCGACGCGATCGCCGCGCGCACCGGGCACGACCCGGACGGCCTGGAGGTGCGGGTCGCCACGACGTCCCTGCTCGGCGGCCTGCTGGAGGCCACGACGTACTGGGCCGAACGCGGCCACACCGACGACCTCGCCACCCTCGTCGACCGGGCCCTCGACGTGGTCGAGCACGGCCTGCCCACCACGAAATCCCGGAGCCGCGGACACCGGACATGACATGCTTGGGCGGGTGAACGGTCCCGAGATCCACGTCGAGTTCGCCCCCGAGCTGCTGCTCTTCGTCCCCAGGGCACGGCCCACCGGTGCCACGAAGGCCGCCACCGACGGCGTCTCCAGCCTCGGCCACGTCATCGAGTCCCTCGGAGTCCCGCTGACCGAGGTGGGCGCGCTGCTCGTGGACGGCCGCGAGGTGCCGGTCGGCCACGTGCCGACCGCGGGCGAGTCGGTGACCGTACGCGCCGTCGCACATCCGCAGCGGGTACCGGGCGCGCCGTTGCGGTTCCTGCTCGACGTGCACCTCGGCACGCTCGCGCGCCGGCTGCGGCTGCTGGGCGTGGACACGGCGTACGAGTCGACCGACATCGGCGATCCGGCGCTGGCCGCGCGGTCGGCGGCGGAGCAGCGGGTGATGCTCAGCCGGGACCGGGGGCTGCTGCGGCGGCGGGAGCTGTGGGCGGGGGCGTTCGTCTACAGCACCCGGCCCGAGGAGCAGCTCACCTACGTGCTCGACCGGTTCCGGCCCGAGCTGCGGCCGTGGAGCCGGTGCACCGCCTGCAACGGGATGTTGCGCCGGGCCACCAAGGACGAGGTCGCCGACCAGTTGAAGGGCGGGACGCACCGTACGTACGACGTGTTCGCGCAGTGCGGTGAGTGCGGGCGCGCGTACTGGAAGGGGGCGCACCATGAGCAACTGGTCGCGATCGTGGAGCGGGCGGTGGCGTTGGGGGCCGAGCGGGGCTGACGCGGGACGAGCGAGGCCGACGCGGGCCGAGCGAGGCCGACGCGGGCCGAGCGAGGCCGACGCGGGCCGAGCGAGGCCGACGCGGTGGCGCCGCGGGGAACCGCGGGTGCGTCGTGGCTTGTCGCGCCCGCGCGGCGGAGCCGCATGTCGATACGGCCCCGCTCTCCTGTGAGGCGCTCAGCGCGCCCCCGGGTCCGGATTCAGCCGCCCAGCGCCCTCCGCAGCCGGTCGGGGTCGGTCGTCGGGGTGTCGCAGGTGAAGTTGCGGCAGACGTAGGCGGCCGGTGCGCCCTGGACCAGTGGGCGGTCGGCGAGCAGCGGGAACTCGTCGCTCTCCGGGGTTCCGACGGCGACCACCGCGCCGGGCGCGGAACCCAGGAGTGCCGTGCGGTGCAGGGCGGTCGTGGCCGGGTCGTCGAGCGCCGGACCGACCACCGCGACCTCCCGCGGCCCGTCCTGTACGGCCTCGGCGACCGCGAGCCCCCACCCGATGAACCGCGGGACCCGCGGGCCGAGCGCCTTCACCACGCCCAGCGCCCGTTCGGCGGTGGTGCGATGGGGCTCGGAACCGGTGTGCGCGGCATAGCCGAGCAGGGCGCCCGCGGCGGCGGTCCAGCCGGACGGGGCGGCGTTGTCGGTCGGGTCCTGCGGACGCCGGATGAGGCGCTCCGCGTCGGACGCCGTGTCGTACAGGGCACCCGAGCCGGGGTCGGTGAAGCGGGCCAGGACATGGTCGAGGAGCAGTCCGGCGAACTCCAGCCAGACGCCCTCGCCGGTCACCGACGCCAGCGCCAGGAAGCCCTCCGCGACGTCGGCGTAGTCCTCCAGCACCCCCGCGTTGGCCCCGGCGCGGCCGTCCTTGCTGGTGCGGGCGATACGGGCCTGGTCGTCCAGGTGCAGCCGGACCAGCAGGTCACCGGCGGCGACGGCGGCCTCGACGAGGTCCGGCCGGTCGAAGTAGGCGCCGGTCTCGGCGAGCGCGGCGATCGCGAGGCCGTTCCAGGCGGCCACCACCTTGTCGTCCCGGCCGGGCGCGGGCCGGGCGGAGCGCGCCGCGAGCAGCCGCTCCCTGATGCCGTCGATCCGCCCGGCGTCGAACACCTCTTCCCGTTGCGGGAGTTGCAGCACCGAGGCACCCTCCTCGAAGGTGCCCTCCACGGTCACGCCGAAGTACCGCACGGCGAGTTCCGCGTCGTCGTCCCCGAGGACCTCCCGCAGCTGCGCGGGCGTCCAGACGTAGTACGCACCCTCGACGTGGCGCCCCCTCCCGTCGTCGCTGTCGGCATCCAGCGCGGACGCGAAACCCCCCTCAGGGGTACGCAGTTCGCGGACCATGAAGTCGGCGGTCTCCAGCGCGACCCGGCGGGCGAGTTCGGAGCCGGTGGCCCGCCACAGATGGGCGTAGACCCGGCACAGCAGGGCGTTGTCGTAGAGCATCTTCTCGAAGTGCGGCACGATCCAGTCGCGGTCGACGGAGTACCGGGCGAACCCGCCGCCGAGCTGGTCGTAGATCCCGCCGCGCGCCATGCGCTCGCAGGTGTCCGCCGCCATCTGCAGCGCGCCCTCGGCACCGGTGCGGGCGTGGTGGCGCAGCAGGAACTCCAGCACCATGGACGGCGGGAACTTCGGCGCCCCGCCGAACCCGCCGCGCTGCGGGTCGTACTCCCTGGTCAGCCCGAGCAGCGCCTGGGCGAGCTCCTGCTCGCCGGGCACCTGGTCGTCGCCGTAGGACATCTCCCGGCCGGCCAGATCCCGGGCGATCTTCCCCGCCACCTCGTCGACCTCGCCGCGCCGCTCGTCCCACGCCTGGTGGACGCCCTGGAGCACCTGCCGGAAGGAGGGCATGCCGTGCCGGGGGGCGGGCGGGAAGTACGTACCGAAGTAGAACGGCTCGGCGTCCGGGGTGAGGAACACGGTCATGGGCCAGCCGCCCTGCCCGGTCGCCGCCTGCACCGCCTCCATGTAGACGGCGTCGACGTCCGGGCGCTCCTCACGGTCCACCTTGACGCTGACGAAGTGCGCGTTCATGTCGTCGGCGGTGGCCCGGTCCTCGAAGGACTCGTGCGCCATCACATGGCACCAGTGGCAGCTCGAGTAGCCGACGCTCAGCAGCACCGGCACCTGCCGCCGCCGCGCCTCCTCGAACGCCTCCTGGGACCACGGCCACCAGTCGACCGGGTTGTCGGCGTGCTGCAGCAGGTACGGGGACGTCTCACGGGCCAGTCGGTTCGGCATGGTGTCCATCCTGCCGCAGTACCCGCCCCGGAGCCCGGCAGCACACAGCCGGGAGATCCGGCCCTCTCCACACGACGGCCCCCGCACGACACACTTGTGGCCAGGGAACGCGGCCGGGACCGGCCGACGCCACCGGAGGGGGACAGCAGATGCGGGACAGTCAGCGGGCGGACGCCGAGCGGCTGTTGGCGCGGGCCGTGGAGGAGGAGGTGCGCAGGTCGGGCGGGCGCACCGACGGCAAGGCGCTGCTCGCGCGGGCGCGCGGGGCACTGGACACGATGGCGCAGGCGGCGGCCGAGGAGTACGAGGCGTACACGCGCGCCCTGGACGAGGCGGAGGCCGGGCGGCTCACCTTCCGGCAGCGTTACGCCCGCGAGGGCGCCGGGACCCCGCTGCTGGTGGCCGGGGTGGCGGGGGTCGCGGCCGTGGTCGCCGACATGGCGCTCGGGACGGGCACCGGGACGGCGCTGGGCGCGGGCGTGACCGTCGGGGTCGTCGGCGCGGCGGCGACGGTGGTGAAGGTGGCCGGCACGCATGTGCCCGCCGCGCACCACCGGGCCGGCGCGGTGAGCCAGCCGGGCGGGCCGCAGCAGCTGCGGCTGCAGTGGCTGACGGCGCTGGAGGTACGGGGGATCCGGCCGTTCCTGGACCAGCAGCGGGTGCTGGCCTCGTCCACCGGGCCGAAGAAGGCGGGGCCCCGGCTGCGCGGCACGGACAAGAGCGCGGCGGCCCGCGGGCGGAGCGTGCTGGAGCAGTCGTTCGGGCAGCTCCCGGAGCCGCTGGGCCCGTTCGCGGGGCGGCGGCAGGAGATGGCGCGCATCCGGCAGTGGGCGCGGGCGGCCCGCGCGACCACGGAGACCCGGCCGACGGTGGTCGTGCTGCACGGGGCGTCCGGCAGCGGCCGTACGACGCTCGCGGTGCGCGCCGCACACGACCTGAAGGACCACTTCCGCGGCGCCTGCGTCGTCGACCTGCGCGGTGACAGCCCCGGCGAGCCCCCGCTGTCCACCCGGGACGCGCTGCTGCATCTGCTGAACCGGCTCGGGGCGCCCCGCGAGCAGCTGCTGTTCCGTGAGCGGTCCTCCCCCGACCAGCAGGTCAAACGGCTGAGCGAGCTGTACCACCAGCATCTGACCGGGATGCCGGTGACGATCGTCCTGGACGACGCCTCCGATCCGCAGCAGGTGCGCACGCTGATACCGGAGCGGTCCGACAGCCTCGTCCTCGTCACCTCCCGCGCGCCGCTCGGGCTGCCGGACGATCTGCCGGCCCGGGTCCACCAGCTGCCGGTGGAGCCGCTGGACGCGGCCGGTGCGGAGGAACTGCTCGCGGTCGCCGCGCAGGATTCCCCGGGGCCCTACGACGCCGATTCCGCCGAGCGGGTGCGGGAGCTGTGCGGGGGCCTGCCGCTGGCGCTGCGCATCGCCGGGGCTGCCCTGGGTCCCCGCTCACCCCTCGCGCTCGCCACCGACCTGGGCGCCTACGGGCCCGTCGAGCCGGTCGAGCGGGCACTGTGGCTGCGCTACACCGACCAGCCGGAGACCCCGCGGCGGCTGCTGCGGCGGCTCGCCCTGGCCGGCCGGGCCTCCCTGGGCGCCGCCGCGGCGGCGGCCCTCCTCGCCACCGACGAGGCCGAGGCCACCCGGCACCTGGTCGCGCTGCACCGCGCCGGTCTGATCGACCGCGTACGGCACAGCCGCTACCGGCTGCACGACCTCGTCCGCGCCTTCGCCCTGGCCCGGCTCCTCGACGAGGAGGAACCGGCCGAGCGCGCGGCCGCGCAGGAACGGCTGATCGCGAACTACGCCGAGCTGGCCGACTCGGTGCTGCGGCTGGTCGACGGCAACATGTCGACCCGCTCGGACCGCTTCGGCCCGTACGGCTTCACCTCGCTGGACGAGGCGCTGCGCTGGCTCGACGACGAGTCCAGCTTCATCACGGCGGCGCTGCGGCACGCGGAGGGCGTGGACCGGGCGGCGGTGCTGAACCTGCTCGGCGCGCTGTGCGACTACTGCCTGCTGCGCGGCGACCTGTACCGGCTGGGTGAGATCAACGAGCTGGCGCAGGCCGTGGACGAGGGGCTGCTGGTGCGCTCCGTGCAGTGGCGCACCGGTATCGCGGCACGGCAGCTGGGCGAGCTGGACAAGGCGCGGACCACGCTGACGTCGGTGGTGGACCTGTACCGGGAGGCGCAGCACGACGCGGGCGCGGCACGGGCGCTGACCTCGCTCGGCATCACGCTGCACCACCAGGGCAACCTGACGGAGGCGTCGGCGAAGCTGCGGGAGGCGCTGGAGCTGCAGGCCGCGCCCGAGCTGGCCACCGACCGCGCCTGGACGATGCACGCGCTGGCCGCGGTGGAGCGGGACCGGGCCCGGCTGTCCGAGGCGCTGGACCTGCTCACCGAGTCGCTGGTGCTGCACCGCGCGGGCGAGTCCGTGCACGGGCAGGCGTGGGCGCACTTCCAGCTCGGCCAGCTGAACCTGCGGATGGACGACGTGCCGCGCGCCGAGGCCGAGCTGCGTACGGCCCTGGAGCTGTACGGCCGTACCCGCGACGCCCGCGGTGAGGCGTGGGCGCTGACCGAGCTGGCGCGGGCCCGGCTGGTCGACGGGGACGCCTCACCGGCGGTGGAGGACCTGCGCCGGGCCGCCGCCCGGCACCGGGACAACGAGGACGCGCGCGGCGAGGCGTGGACGCTGTACTACCTGGGCCAGGCGCTGGAGGAGACCGGCGACCTGGACCGGGCGGTGCGCGAGCTGGAACGCGCCCGCACGATGTTCTCCCGGATGCGGGACGTGTACGGCCTGGCCTGCGCCCGGCACCACTCGGCGCGGGTGACCCGGGACCAGCGGGCCGCCCGGACGGGGTCGCTGCGGAACTCCGGGTTCGCCCGGCAGCTCCTGGTGGACGCGCGCGCCGACTTCCAGCGCATCGGGGTCGCGCACGGGGAGGCGTGGACCTGCCTGGAGCTGGCGGTCGTCGACGCGGGCAACGCGCGCACGCAGCAGGCGCTGGCGCTGTGCGACGAGGCGGTGTCCCTGTTCGCGTCCTACGGCGACCGGCGCGGCGAGGACTGGGCACGCTTCCTGCGCTGCACGCTGCTGCCGTACGCGGCGCCGGGCGGCACGGAGGTCGGTACGGCGGTGGCCCAGGAGGAACTGTCCCAGCTGGGCCGGTCCGGCCACACCACCCGCGACGGCAAGCTGACCGACTGCGTGGAGGCGTACCAGCTCCTCCTGGAACGGGGCGTCACCCTGGAGGCGGGCTGGCAGGCCTGGCACCTGGGCATGGTCCCCAGCCGCCACGCCCGGGAGGTGATGGGGGTACCGGTGGACGAGAAGGCCTAGGTCACGCCGGCCACCCACCGGTGGGGGCGAGAGAACACAGGGTGTGCTGGTCACCGGCCGGTGGTTGTGGGCAGCCGCTGCAACGGGGCCGGTGGTTGTGGGCAGTCGTTCCGCAGGGCGGAACGGGTGGGCACAACCGCCCCGCAGCCGGCACCCGGCGACGTTGCGGACCGGGGGAACCGCGCAGTCCGGCGCTCACGGGGTGCCTCCCCCGCTCTCGGCTCCGCTCGAGCGGGGGGACCCCCATCGCCCTGGGGGTACCTCCCAGGCCCTTGAGGCACTGGGGAGGCACGACTGCCCGCGGGAACGCGGCATGCGGCTGCCCGCGGAAGCGGCGGCAGGGCTCAGCCCCGCTTCTCCTCGGCCGTCGCCTCGGCCTTCTCCGTCCCCGAGGCCTCGGACTCGACGAAGTCGACGCGGCCCATGTGACGGTTCATGGACTTCATCAGGGCCCACACCGCCAGAGCCATCACCGCGAACACGATGAACCCGAGAACACCAGGGGTCACCTTGTCCTCGTCGAGTTCCTTGGCCAGAGGCACCAGGTGGGTCATTGCCAGGCTTGCGCTTGCGCTCATGTCAGGCATTGTCCCGGATGCCCGCGAAGAGGTCGTCCTCGGGGAGGGAGGTATCGACGAGGGACTTCGCCAGCTCGTACTCCTCCGTCGGCCAGACCTCCCGCTGGAGATCCATCGGCACCCGGAACCAGCCCCCGTCGGGGTCGATCTGCGTCGCGTGCGCGATCAGCGCCTTGTCGCGGATCTCGAAGAAGTCGGCGCACGGCACGTGCGTGGTGAGCGTGCGCTCCTTGCGCTCGAACTCGCTCCAGCGCTTCAGCCAGTCCCCGTACGGCGACTCCAGACCGCGGTCCAGCATCGCCTGGTGCAGCGCCTCGGTGCGGGGACGGTTGAACCCCTGGTTGTAGTACACCTTCAGCGGCTGGTACGCCGGCCCGTACTCGCTCTCCGGGTACTTCTCGACGTCCGTCGCGCCCTCGAACGCCACCATCGTGATCTTGTGGGTCATGATGTGGTCGGGGTGCGGGTAGCCGCCGTTCTCGTCATAGGTGGTGATCACCTGGGGGCGGAAGGAACGGATCTTCCGCACCAGCTCACCGGCCGCCTTGTCGACGTCCTCCAGGGCGAAGCAGCCCTCCGGCAGCGGCGGCAGCGGATCGCCCTCGGGCAGCCCGGAGTCGACGAACCCGAGCCACTCCTGCTTCACCCCCAGGATCTCCCGGGCCTCGTCCATCTCCTTCTTGCGCACCTCGTGGATGTGCTCCTCGATGTACGCGTCGCCCTGCAGTTTCGGGTTGAGGATGGAGCCGCGCTCCCCGCCCGTGCAGGTCACCACCAGCACGTCCACCCCCTCGGACACGTACTTCGCCATGGTGGCCGCGCCCTTGCTCGACTCGTCGTCGGGGTGGGCGTGCACGGCCATCAGTCGCAGCTGGTCAGTCAAGACTCAATCCTCAAGTCGGTAGGCGCCCTCAGTGCGGCGGCGCAGTCGCAGGCTTCTATAGTGACCGAATCGGGGGACGAAAAATTCCGGATTTCACGCTCCGGGACCCGCCTGGGGACACCGGTCCCCTCCTGCCGAGGAGACGATCATGAGTACGTCGAGCACGCGGCTGCCCGAGGGCCGTTACGGCCGCTCCTCGGACCAGCGTGCCGACCGCACACTCAAGGTCGTCGGCGCCGTGCTGTCGGTGCTGATGCTCGGGCTGATCGGCTGGTTCGGCTACCACTACGTCGCCCAGAACGAGATCAGCGCCGAGGTGATCGGTTTCGACACCTCCGAGGACTCCGTGAAGGTGCACCTGGAGGTGCACAAGGACGCGGGCGTCGCCGGCTACTGCACGGTCCGCTCCCAGTCCGAGGACGGCGCCGAGGTGGGCCGCGCCGACTTCCGCTTCGACGAGGACGACACGCGCGTCGACGAGGTCGTCACGCTCCGCACCACCTCCCGGGGCACCTCGGCCGAGCTCGTCGGCTGTCACACGGACTGACACAGCGGGGAATACCTGGCCACTGACCTGCGCTGACACGAGTCCGGTGGCTTATGTCCTCCCCCTACGGGCACTCAATTGTTAGGCTCGTGGTTTCGCCCATCCCTGGAGGAACATCCTTCTGGGTAGGGCGATGCTTTGTATTCCCAGTACCTACGAGGAGCACCTGTGACCCAGACCAGCGAGAACGTCACCTGGCTGACCCAGGAGGCGTACAACAAGCTCAAGGACGAGCTTGCGTACCTTACTGGTCCCGCGCGCACGGAGATCGCCGCGAAGATCGCCGCCGCGCGCGAGGAGGGCGACCTGCGGGAGAACGGCGGGTACCACGCGGCCAAGGAGGAGCAGGGCAAGCAGGAGCTCCGTGTGCGCCAGCTCACCCAGCTCCTCGAGAACGCCAAGGTCGGCGAGGCCCCGGCGGCCGACGGTGCCGTGGCGCCCGGCATGGTCGTGACGATCGCCTTCGACGGTGACGAGGACGACACGCTGTCCTTCCTGCTCGCCTCCCGCGAGTACGCGAGCTCGGACATCGAGACCTACTCGCCGCAGTCCCCGCTCGGCTCGGGCGTCATCGGCCACAAGGTCGGCGAGGACGCGGAGTACGAGCTGCCGAACGGCAAGAAGGCCTCGGTGAAGATCCTGGAGGCGAAGCCGTACAACGGCTGACCCGCCCCCGCGAGTCCCCGACGGGCCCCCGGCACCCCTGCGGGACGCTGTTGGTTAATTCGGGGGCCTGCGTGACGTCGGCCTTCAAGACCCGGTTGTGGTTTTGAAGGCCGACGTTGTCGTGTGGGGTGGGTGCGGGTGTCGTTGCAGCCGATGGGACCGGGAGAGATCCCGGCGGAGACGGTGCGGGTGGCGCGGGCCGCGTTCCCGAAGGGGAGCCTGGCGATCCGGGTGCGGGACGAGCTGGGGCCGTTGTTCACGGACGAGGAGTTCGCGGACCTGTTCCCGGTGCGGGGAAAGCCGGCCTGGTCGCCGGGGCGGCTGGCGCTGGTGCTGGTCTTGCAGTTCGTGGAGGGGCTGACTGACCGGCAGGCCGCGGAGGCAGTGCGGGCGAGGATCGACTTCACATACGCCCTCGGGCTTCGGCTCGATGACCCCGGGTTCGACTTCTCGGTGCTGTCGGAGTTCCGAGACCGTCTGGTCGAGGCGGACACGGGGCGGCGGGTGCTGGACGGCATCCTGGCCGCGGCCGGTGCGCAGGGACTGCTCAAGACGGCCGGTCGGTCCAGGACCGACTCCACTCACGTGGTGTCGGCGGCGAGGGATGTGTGCTGGCTGGAGTTGGTCGCCGAGACCCTGCGGTCGGCGTTGAACGCGCTGGCGCAGGCCGCCCCCGACTGGCTGGGGCAGGTGGCCGAGCCGGACTGGTTCAAGCACTACGCGAGCAGGGCCGAGGACTCCCGCTTCCCCAAGTCCCGAACCCGGCGGGACGAGATGGGCTTGCGGATCGGCCGGGACGGGATGCGGCTGCTCGAAGCGGTCCACTCCCCGCGGGCACCGGAGGCATTGCGGACGTTTCCGCAGGTGGAGACCCTGCGGCAGGTGTGGGTGCAGAACTTCCACCAGGTCGATGACGAGGTGGGGCGCCGCCTCCCAAAAGACCGGCCGCCGGGCAAGACCTGCCTGGTCAACCCCTATGACGTTCAGGCGCGCAACAGCGTCAAGCGGGACGCTGCCTGGGCGGGATACAAGGTCCACTTCACCGAGACCTGCGACACGGACACCCCGAACCTGATCACGAACGTGGTCACCACCATGGCGACGGTCCCGGATGTGTCGATGACCGAGCACGTGCATGCCCAGCTGGCCGCAGCAGGCCGTCTGCCCGCAGAGCACCTGGTCGACGCCGGATACGTCGACGCCCACGCCCTGGCCGACGCCCGCCGTCAGTACGGCATCACGCTCACCGGACCGGTCGCCGCCGTGGTCAGCCCTCAGGCAGCCGCGGGCAAGGGATTCACCGCCGACGACTTCACCATCCATTGGGAGAACGAGCAGGTCACCTGTCCCGGCGGGAAGACCACCCGCCGCTGGAACCCCGACCGGTCGCCCGAGGGCACCCCGGTGAGGGGCTTCGTCATGCCGCCGCCGAGCGGTACTTGCGCACGGCGAGCGTCCGGAAGAACGCGATGATCAGGACCGAGTAGATCAGCGACGCCCACACCGGGTGCTGCATGGGCCAGGCGTCCGAGGTGGAGACCCCGGGGTTGCCGAAGAGCTCGCGGCAGGCCTGCACGGTGGCGCTGAACGGGTTCCAGTCGGCGATGTGGCGCAGCCAGGGCGTCATGTTGCTGGAGTCCACGAACGCGTTCGACACGAAGGTCACCGGGAAGAGCCAGACCAGTCCGCCGGAGGTGGCCGCCTCCGGGGTGCGGACCGACAGGCCGATGAGCGCGCCGATCCAGGTGAACGCGTACCCGGCCAGCAGGAGCAGGGCGAACGCGCCGAGCACCTCGCCGACGCTGGTGTGGGTGCGCCAGCCGACCAGGAGGGCGACGACGGCGAGCACCAGCAGGGTGAGCGCCGTCTGCACCATGTCGGCGAGGGTGCGGCCGGTGAGCACCGCGCCGCGCGCCATGGGCAGGGAGCGGAAGCGGTCGATGAGCCCCTTGTGCATGTCCTCGGCGATGCCCGCCCCGGCTCCGGCGGTGGCGAAGGTGACGGTCTGCGCGAAGATGCCGGCCATCAGGAACTCGCGGTAGACCTGCGGACTCGTACTGCCGCCGATGTCCATGGACCCGCCGAACACGTACGAGAACAGCACCACGAACATGATGGGCTGGATGAGCCCGAAGATCACCACTTCGGGGATCCGGGCCATGCGGATCAGATTGCGTTTGGCGACGACCAGGGAGTCCCGGATCGACTGGCCGACGGGGTTGCCGGGGGCCGTGACCCGGACGGTGTCGGTGACGGCGCTCATTTCGCGGTCTCCTTGGTGTCCTCGTCGTCCTTGGCCTCCGCGACATGGCCGGTGAGGGAGAGGAAGACGTCGTCGAGGGTGGGGCGGCGCAGGCCGATGTCGTCGATCTCGATGCCGTTGGTGTCGAGGTCGCGGATGATCTCGGCGAGGAGCTTGGCGCCGCCGGAGACCGGTGTGGTGATCTTGCGCATGTGGTCCTCGACCGTGGTGTCGCCCTGGCCGGCGCCGCGCAGGCTGTACTTGTCGAGGAGGGCGGACGCCGACTCGATGTGCTCGCGCTCGTGCACCACGACCTCGACGCGCTCGCCGCCGGTGCGGGCCTTGAGCTGGTCGGAGGTGCCCTGGGCGATGACCTTGCCGTGGTCGACGACCGCGATGTCGTGCGCGAGGTGGTCGGCCTCCTCCAGGTACTGGGTGGTGAGCAGCAGTGTCGTACCGCCGGAGACGAGCTGTTTGATCACCTCCCAGAGCTGCTGGCGGTTGCGCGGGTCGAGGCCGGTCGTCGGCTCGTCCATGAACATCACAGGCGGCGAGACGACCAGGGCGGCGGCGAGGTCGAGGCGGCGGCGCATGCCTCCGGAGTAGGTCTTGGCGGTGCGGTCGGCGGCGTCCGCGAGGTGGAACTGCTCCAGCAGTTCGTCCGCGCGGGCCTTCGCCGCCTTCGCCTTCATTTGATAAAGCTGGCCGACCATCTGCAGGTTCTCGCGGCCGGTCAGATACTCGTCGACGGCGGCGAACTGGCCGGACAGGCCGATGGAGCGGCGTACGGCGTCGGGCTGTTTCAGCACGTCGATGCCTGCGACGACCGCCCTGCCGCTGTCGGGCCGCAGCAGGGTGGTCAGGCAGCGGACGGTGGTGGTCTTCCCCGCGCCGTTCGGCCCGAGCAGGCCCAGGACGGTGCCCTCGGGGACCTCCAGGTCGACGCCGTCCAGCGCCCTTACGTTCCCGAAGGTCTTCACCAGACCTTCGGCATAGATGGCGCCTGGCATATGAGTCTCCACGTCGTCGTAATTTTTCGGAAAGCCTAGGTTTGCGCGCTTCGGTGTGCTGAGGTTTTTCGTCGGGCGCGGGCGGCGGGACGGACCGGGGCCACCCGGCGGCGAGACACACACCATAACGCGATGTATCGCGTATCACAATGGAATGACCCGAAGGAGTGACGCCCCGTCGGGCGTCAGGCCATGACCGTGTAACCCGCCTCGCGCAGAGCCCTGTTGACCTCCGCGCAGTGCTCCGGACCCTTGGTCTCCAGGTGCAGCTCGACCTCCGCCTCCGTGAGCCCGAGCCGTGGATCGGTCCGTACGTGGCTCACATCGAGGACGTTGGCGTCCGCCACTGACAACGCCCCGAGAAGCGAGGCGAGGGCGCCCGGCCGGTCCGTCAGCCGGAGCCGTACGGCCAGGTAGCGGCCCTGCGCGGCCATGCCGTGCCGCAGCACCCGCTCCATCAGCACCGGGTCCACGTTGCCGCCGGACAGCACCGCGACGACCGGCCCCTCGAAGGCGCCGGGCCGGCTCAGCAGCGCCGCGACCGGGCTCGCCCCGGCCGGCTCGACGACCAGCTTGGCCCGCTCCAGACAGAGCAGCAGCGCGGCCGACAGCTCGTCCTCGGTGACCGTGCACACCTCGTCCACCAGTTCGCCGACGATCCCGAACGGCACGTCACCGGGCCGCCCCACCTTGATCCCGTCGGCCATCGTCACCGGGTTGCGCACCGGCAACGGACGCCCGGCCGCCAGGGAGGGCGGATACGCCGCCGCGCCCGCCGCCTGCACGCCGACGATCCGCACGTCGGGCCGCAGCTCCTTCGCCGCGACCGCGATCCCGGCGGCCAGCCCGCCCCCGCCGACCCCGACGACGATCGTGCGCACCTCGGGGCACTGCTCCAGGATCTCCAGGCCCACCGTGCCCTGGCCCGCGATGACGTCCGGGTGGTCGAAGGGGTGGATGAACACGGCGCCCGTCTCGTGCGCGTACTCCATCGCCGCGGCCAGCGTCTCGTCGACCACCTGGCCCTGCAGGCGCACCTCGGCGCCGTACTCCCGGGTCGCGCTGATCTTCGGCAGCGGGGCGCCCTTCGGCATGAAGACCGTGGACCGCACCCCGAGCAGCGACGACGCCAGCGCGACACCCTGCGCGTGGTTGCCCGCGCTCGCCGCGACGACACCGGCGGCCCGCTCCTCGGGCAGCAGCCCGGCGATCCGGACGTACGCGCCGCGCAGCTTGAACGACCCCGTCCGCTGCAGGTTCTCGCACTTCAGGTGCACCGGTGCGCCCACCCGCCGGGACAGGTGCCTGCTGCTCTCCAGCGCGGTCGTCCGTGCCACGCCCGAGAGCGTCTTCTGGGCGCCGCGCACATCGTCGAGAGTGACGGTCCGCAGGGAGTCGGCCGTGCTGTAGCTCATGACTCCAGCATCGCAGTTCGCCGGTGGCGGCGACCGGTGTGACCAACCCGCGGACTCGGCTTTGCGCAGCGCCGGTACGGGCCGACGTCCGGCCGCGTACCCTGTCCCCCAATCAGCAGCCCTCCACGAAGTGAGTCCCCGGCCATGCCCACAACACCTGATATGTCGATGGACATGAGGACGGACCTGACGGCCGTCGGCGACACCGGTCTTCTCGACACGCTGCAGCACGAGGTGGCGCTGTTCGCCCGACGTGCCGAACAGACGCGTCTGGGCGGGGTCGGCCAGGTGCGCAACTCGATGGACCGCGCCGCGTACCTGCTGCTCAACCGCCTCGACAAGGAAGGTCCCATGGGCGTCAAGGCGCTCGCCGCGAGCATGGGCATCGACTCCTCGACGGTCACCCGGCAGGTCGCCCCGCTCGTGGACACCGGCCTGGTCAAACGGACCTCGCACCCCGAGGACGGCCGCGCGGTCGTGCTCCAGCTCTCCCCGCGCGGACAGTCGCGCCTGGAGGAAGTGCGCTCCTCGCGGCGCCAGTTGATGGCCGAGCTGACGCAGGACTGGGACCCGGAGGAGCGCGAGGCGTTCTGCGCGCTCCTGACGCGCTTCAACGGAGCGTTGTCGGCTCGGATGTCCACCCCTGAGCGGGTGGACTCCTGACCTCCGGGGGCTGCGCCCCCAGACCCCCCTTCGGCCCTACGGGCCTCGTCCTCAAACGCCGGACGGGCTGACTCCAGCCCCTCCGGCGTTTGAGGAGCGGGGTCTGGGGCAGAGCCCCGGGACGGGACGGGAAGGGGCGGGAAGGGGCGGCGGGGGCGAAAAACCGAAGCGTCGCGCATGCACGTCTCTTGACCGCGGGACGCGCCCTGCCCTGATATGAGAACCGAGGGCTCTCAGGGGCGAGGGGAGGCACGGTTGCACCCACGGCACACGTCCCAGGACGACCTCCGCGCCCGCGAGTTCGAGGCGTACGTCGCGGGCGCCGGCACCCGCCTGCTGCACACCGCGACCCTGCTCACCGCCGAACCGCCGGACGCCAACCCGCGCGCCCGGCGCCTGCTGACCCTCGCGCTGGCCCACACCTACGCGGCCTGGGACCGGCTGCACGGAGCGGACCCCTACGCACACACCCGCCAGTACCTGGCGACCCGCTTCGCGAACGGCTCCTGGCACCGGCGCGGCGGACTGCTCCGCCCCCGCGCCCGTCCGGAGGGCCCGCTGGCCCGGCTCTCCCCGCAGGAACGCCTGGTCCTGGTCCTGCGGCTGCACGAGGGGGTCGCCGAGGAACAGACGGCGGCTCTGCTCGGCCTGTCCGCGGAGCGCGTGCGGACCGTCTTCCACCGCGCGATGGCCGCCGTACTGCGCCCGCCCCCGAGACCGTCCCCGCCGGTGGGCGGCGTCAAGGCGGTGCCGTCGTGACCCGGATGAGGCGTGAGGCGACCGTACGGCGGATGCTGGAGCAGTCGCCGCCGCGCGTACCGCCCGAGCTCCACGCGGACGCGGTCCGCCGCGGGGTCCGCGTCCTGCGCCGCAGGACGCTCGTCCGCCGCGCGATGTGGCTGCTGTTGCTGGCGGTGACCGTGGCGTTCGTGGTGTGGGCGCTGACGGTCCGCCCGTGGGTGGAGCCGCCGTCGGAGACGACTCCACCGCTCACGGGCTGGTGACCGGGGTCTACCGGCCGAGCGCCTGCTGGAGGTCTTCGAGCAGGTCGTCGACGTTCTCGATGCCCACGGAGAGGCGCACCAGGTCGGCGGGGACCTCGAGCGCGGAACCGGCCGCGGACGCGTGTGTCATCCGTCCGGGGTGCTCGATCAGCGACTCGACGCCGCCCAGGGACTCCCCGAGCGTGAACACCTGAGCCCGGTTGCAGACCTCGACGGCCGCCTCCTCGCCGCCCTCCACGCGGAAGGAGACCATGCCGCCGAAGGCCCGCATCTGCTTGGCGGCGACCTCGTGACCGGGGTGGTCGGGCAGTCCCGGGTAGAGGACGCTCGTCACACGCGCGTGGCGGGTGAGCATGTCGGCGACCTTCGTCGCGTTCTCGCTGTGCCGGTCCATGCGGACCGAGAGCGTCTTGGTGCCGCGCAGCACCAGCCAGGAGTCGAAGGGGCCGGCGACCGCGCCCATCGCGTTCTGGTGGTAGGCGAGCTCCTCGCCCAGCTCCGCGTCGCCGGTGATCAGGGCGCCGCCGACGACGTCGGAGTGGCCGCCCATGTACTTGGTCAGGGAGTGCACTACGACGTCCGCGCCGAGCGCGAGCGGCTGCTGGAGGTACGGCGTGGCGAAGGTGTTGTCGACGACGAGCCGGGCGCCCGCGTCCCGGGCGACCTGGGCCACGGCGGCGATGTCGGTGATGCCGAGCAGCGGGTTGGAGGGGGTCTCCACCCAGACGGCCTTGGTCTTCGGGGTGAGGGCGGCCCGTACGGCGGCCGGGTCGCTCGTGTCGGCCACCGACCACTCCACGCCCCAGCGGGCGACGACCTTGGCGAAGAGGCGGAACGTGCCGCCGTACGCGTCGTTCGGGATCACCACGTGGTCGCCGGGGCCGAGCAGCGTACGCAACAGGCAGTCCTCGGCCGCCAGTCCGGACGCGAACGCGAGGCCGCGGCGGCCGCCCTCCAGGGCGGCGAGGTTCTCCTCCAGCGCGGTCCTGGTCGGATTGGCGCTGCGGCTGTACTCGTAACCGCCGCGCAGGCCGCCGACGCCGTCCTGCTTGTAGGTGGACACCTGGTAGATCGGCGGGACGACCGCGCCCGTCAGGGGGTCGGCGGTGTTGCCCGCGTGGATCGCGAGCGTCTCGAAGTGCTGACTGATGTGCCTGTCGCTCATGGGCACCGAGGGTAGTGCGCGTGCGGTGCGGATGACGGACGCGGAGCGGGCGGGGCGGGCGGACGCCGGGGTTTTCCACAGGGCCCGGTACCGGGTTGGCCAATTGTCGGCGTGGTCTGGTTCGCTTGTGACATGGAGATTCTCTGGGTCCTGATCGCGCTCGTCATGCTCGGCTTCGTGGTGCTGCCGTTCGTGAGGCGCGGGCGCGGGACGATCACGCAGGTCCCCGCCGGCCACCCGGACGCGGCGGACCCGGCGAACTACGGCTTCGCCCTCGAGGAGGAGCTGGACATCCGCATGCCCGGCCCCGACCAGGACCTGCTGGACGTCCTGGACCTGGTGCAGCGCACCCAGGACTACCGCGCGGCGCAGCAGCTGCTGGCCGGCACGGAGACGGGGGGCGAGTCGCGCTGGCAGCGCGTCCAGGCGTTCGCGGGCGCGGCCTCGCTGGAGCTGCGGCAGCGGCCCGGCGGGGTGGGCGAGGCGCCGGGCGGGCAGTGGCTGCGGGTGTGGCGGACCGAGATGCCCAAGGACGCGGGGGGAGCCGCGGTGCACGCCGAGTTCCTGGTGCAGCAGGCGTGGCGTACGGCGGCGCCCGGGACGGACGAGTTCCGGATCATCATGGAGGAGGCGAAGGCGGCGTGCGGCGAGGCCGCGCTGCTGGCTCCCGGTGACCCGGTCCCGTACATCGTGGAGCTGTCCGTGGCGCGTGGACTCGGTTACTCGCAGCAGGACTTCGAGCAGGTCTGGCTGAGGATCCTGGACCGCGCCCCGGCCCACATGGGGGCGCACCTGGCCGCGCTGCACTACTGGTGCGAGAAGTGGCACGGTTCGCGGCAGCAGGCGTACGCGTTCGCGGAGGCCGCGGCGGCGCGGGCGCCCCAGGGCTCCCTCCTCGCCGCCATGCCGCTCTTCGCGGTGTTCGAGCACCTGCCCGAGGTGAACCTGGTCGCCGGTTTCTACCAGAGCGAGACCGTCACCAAGGCGATGCACGGCGCGCTGCACGCGGTGCACTCGGCCCGCCCCGACGACCCGATGTCGGCGCACGTGCGGCACCTGCTGGTCTTCTTCCTGGTCCGCGGTGAGCGCTGGGCGGAGGCCATGAGCCAGCTCATACACATCGACGGCCACGTGGGCGCCCTCCCCTGGACCCTCTCCCCCGACCCGGCCGCCGAGTTCGCCGTCTACCGCGCCCTGGCGGTGGCCGGCTACGAGGCGAACGGCGGCAGCCCGGCGACACTCCCGCACTGAACACACCGGCACGGGCCCCCGCCGGAGGCGGGGGCCCTGGCCCGATTCCGCGCCCGCCGCGCCGCCGACGTTCACCCGGGCACCGGACCGGGCGGCCGGCCGGTACCGGCCACGTGGTCGGGGCCGAACGTCAGATCGTCGCCGTGTCGATCACGAAGCGGTAGCGGACGTCGCTGTTCAGGACGCGCTCGTACGCCTCGTTGATCTCGGCCGCGCCGATCAGTTCGATCTCCGCGCCGATGCCGTGCGCGGCGCAGAAGTCCAGCATCTCCTGGGTCTCGGCGATGCCGCCGATCATCGAGCCGGCGAGGGTCTTGCCGCCCCCGAGCAGCGAGAAGAGGTTGAGGGCGACCGGCTCCTCGGGAGCGCCCACGTTCGCCAGCGTGCCCTCCGTCTTCAGCAGGGACAGGTAGGCGTTGAAGTCCAGCGGGGCCGACACCGTCGACACGATCAGGTCGAAGGTGCCCCGCAGCTCCTCGAAGGTCTTCGGGTCGCTGGTGGCGTGGTAGTGGTCGGCGCCCAGCTTGAGGCCGTCGTCCTTCTTGCGCAGGGACTGCGACAGCACCGTCACCTCGGCGCCCAGCGCGTGCGCGATCTTGACGCCCATGTGGCCGAGGCCGCCCATGCCGAGGACCGCGACCTTCTTGCCGGGACCGGCGCCCCAGCGCTTCAGCGGGGAGTACAGGGTGATGCCGGCGCACAGCAGGGGCGCGGCGACATCGAGGGCCAGCCCGTCGGGGATGCGGACGACGTAGTTCTCGTCGACGACGATCTTCTCCGAGTAGCCGCCGTAGGTGGGCTCGCCGTTCCTGTCGAGGGCGTTGTACGTGCCGACCATGCCGCTGCCGGTGCAGTACTGCTCCCGGCCGGCCTCGCAGTTCTCGCACGCGCGGCAGGAGTCGACCATGCAGCCGACGCCCACGCGGTCACCCACCTGGTACCGGGTGACGCCGGGGCCGACCTCGGACACCACGCCGGCGATCTCGTGGCCGGGGACCATCGGGAAGATCGCCTCGCCCCAGCCCTCACGGGCCTGGTGGATGTCGGAGTGGCAGATGCCCGCGAACTTGATGTCGATCAGGACGTCGTGCTCGCCGACCGCGCGCCGCTCGACGGTCGTCCGCTCCAGCGGAGCCTTGGCGGCGGGTACGGCGTATGCGGCAACAGTGGTCATGCCGGGGGTTCTCCTCGTGAGGTCGTGCGCCCGGCTGTCTTCTGTCCGGCCGGGCACGGCCTCCAGCCTGCGACGACGTCCCTGGCTTACCCAGGCCACGGTTCTGCCTACGTTGGCTGTGCGTACCACTGACGGGGACAGGATGCTGTGCGTACGACCGGGAATACTGGAGTCATGGACGAGCAGCACACCCACCCGGCCGGCCCCGCGAACGGCGGCCTCGACCCGCGAGCGGAACTCAGCGAGTTCCTGCGCACCCGGCGGGCCCGGCTGAAGCCGGAGGACGTGGGCCTGCCGGACTTCGGACGGCACCGCCGGGTGCCGGGCCTGCGCCGCGAGGAGCTGGCCCAGCTCGCCGGGGTGTCCGTGGCGTACTACACGCGCCTGGAGCAGGGCAACGGGCAGAACGTGTCGGCGGAGGTGCTGGACTCGATCGCGCGCGCCCTGCGCCTCACCGACGCCGAACGGTCCCACCTCACGCATCTGGCGAAGCCGAAGCGGCAGAAGCGGAAGCCGGCGACCCGCACCCAGCAGGCCCGCCCCGCGCTGCGGCATCTGCTGGAGTCGATGGACGCGGTCCCGGCGTACGTCGTGGGCCGGCGCTCGGAGATCCTCGCCTGGAACCGGATGGCGGCGGCGGTCTTCGGGGACTGGGGGCGGCTTCCGGCGCAGGAGCGGAACTGGGCGCGGCTGGTGTTCCTGAACCCTGACTACCGCGAGTTGTTCGTGGAGTGGGAGCAGAAGGCGTACGACATGGTCGCCTACCTCCGCATGGACGCGGGCTGCCACCCCGACGACCCGCAGCTGTCCTCGCTGGTGGGCGAGTTGTCCGTGAAGAGCGAGGAGTTCCGCAGGCTGTGGGCGGCGCACGACGTCAAGGAGAAGAGCCACGGCGTCAAGCACGTCCGGCATCCGCTGGTCGGTGAGCTGACGCTGCTGTGGGAGTCGTTCCGTCCGGCCGGTGACGACACCGGGCAGTCGCTGGTCACGTACTTCGCGGAGCCGGGTTCACCGTCGGCGGAGGCCCTGAGGCTGCTGTGCAGCTGGGGCACGGACGCCCGGCGGGCCGGGGCGGACGCCACGGCTCCCTGAGCCCGGACGACCACGGCTCCCCGGACCCGGACGACCACGACTCCCCGAGACGGACCGCCACGACCCCCTGAGCCCGGACAACCACGACTCCCCGAGACCGGACCGCCACAACCCCCTGAGCCCGGACAACCACGACTCCCCGAGACCGGACGACCACGACTCCCCGAAACAGGCGGCGGCTCTCAGCCCTCGACGCCCAGGTCCTCCCGCATCAGCCTCCGCATCGCCGACAGCCGGTGCTCGGCCTCCTTGAGTTCGAGCAGGGCGCGTTCCGGGCTCTCGCCGTCGCGGGCCCGCTGCCGGTCGAGCCGCTTCACCGCGGCGTCGGTGCGGGCGAGCACCTCGTTGACGGCGCGCGAGGCGTCCAGGATCCGCTCGGGCACGATCATCTGGGCCTCGGCGTACCGGTCGCGGTAGTCGAGCCGCGCCTCCTCCAGCTGAGCGCGGTCGTGCTCGCCGTAGACGCCGTCACGGAGGCGGTGCAGGGCGTCCTTGAGGAGGGTGTGGAACTGACGTGAGGCGCGGTTCATCGCCGTGTACGCGCCGCGCCGCTCCTCGTACCGCCGTCGTTCCTCGGCCTCGACGGCCTCGTCCGCCCGCTGCCGCGCGGTGAGGCGCTGACCGATCACCGGGGCGAACAGGGTCCCGAGGACACCGACGACGGCGGTGATCATGGCAGTCACGGTGGCGGTCATGACAAAACTCTACTCAAGAACGCGGAACGACCCGCCGGAGGAGAACTCTCCGGCGGGCCGTCCGCTCACGGACTACTTGCCGTAGTACGCGTTGTAGATCGAGACCGTCGACGTGTTGCCCTTCTTGTCGGCGATCTTGGCCTGGAAGGAGACGGCCTTCCCCTTCGCCGGGTTCTTGAAGGTGATCTTCCCCTTCTTGACCGTGGTCTTCTTCCAGGTCTTGCCGTAGTCGTACGACACGTACACCGACAGGGACTTGAGGTTCTTGCCCTTGGCGGCGCCCTCGACGGTGACCGGGACCGTGACCTTCTTGCCGGCCGTCACCTTGCTGTCCAGACCCGTGGCCGCCTGGAAGCGGACCGTGGAGGCGGGCAGCTGCTTGAGGTCGGCGGTCTTCTTGGAGCGGAAGGTCCAGCTCGCGTCGATCCGCGTGGAGGCGGCGGCGACCTTGGCGCTGCGCTTGACCGAGGTGGTCAGCTTGTAGGAGGCGTCCCCGGACGGGACCTTGAACTCCTTCTCGCCGAACAGCGGGTCGTCGTTCGAGCCGACCTTCTTGCCGTTGCGGTGGAGACTCGTGGTGACCGAGGTGAACGCCGAGGAGCCGGCGTGGCCCTTGCCGTCGGCGAACAGCGGGACGAGCCCCGAGATGCTGTTGCCGTCACGGAAGACACCGTACTCGGAGGTGAGACGCGGTCCGAAGACGGCCGTGTTCACGGTCTCCTGGTACGTCTTGCCGCCCTTGTAGCCCTTGGCGTAACCGATGACGTAGCCGGCCTCGGAGACGGGCCAGCCCTCCTTGTCGACCCCGCCGATCTGCTCGAAGTCGAGGTCCCACTTCACCCCGGCCACGGTGGACAGGTGCAGGGTGCGGGTGCCGGGCAGGTTCTGCTCGTCGCCGAACGAGGAGGCTCCGCTGCTGCCGGGCAGCCAGCCCGTGGGGCCGACGACGCCCTTCTTGCCGCTCGCCGCGGCACCCATGCCGACCTTCACCGTGGCGAGTTCGCCGGCCTTGTAGTTCCGGGTGTAGCCGGTGGCGAGGTTCTTCACCTTGGCGCCGATGACGGTGCTGTACTGCTCCTTGGCGCCCTTGCTGAAGTGGGCGTCCCACTGCTGGCTCAGCGAGCCGTCGGTGATCTGCGGGCCGAGGTGGGCGGAGCGGAAGTTGTCGTACGAGTCCAGCCACCAGCCGAAGCCGTAGGAGGAGTCGTTCGTCTCGACGGTGTAGTCGGCGGAGGCGAACTCCGGCTTGGCCGCCTTGTCCGGCACGGTGATCCTCACCGGCTTGGCCTTGCGGGCGTCCAGGGTGATCGTCGTGTTCTTGGCGACGTTCAGCTTCGGCTGGGCGATCCAGTCGGCGCCCTGGTAGTCCTCCGGGTCGGGGCCGACCAGGATGCTGGTGTCCAGGACGTAACCGCCCTTGGGCACGCGGACGGTGACGGTGCCGTCGGCCTCGTAGGGCTGGTACCACCGGTCGGCGCCCAGGCCGGAGAGACCGGCGAGGTTGGCGACGTAGTTGGAGGCCGGCTTGCCCCCGCGGTCGAGGAACTTCAGCGTCACGTCGTACGACTCGACCTCGCGCTGCACCGCGGCGGCCGTGCGCACGGTCTGCCCGCCGCCGGTGGCGACCACGTACGCCGAGTACGCGCCGTCGGTCGTGCCGCCCAGCTTGGTGTCGACGGTCGCGTCCACGGAGGCCGTGCCGCCCGCGGGGACCGTGACCGTCGTGGCGCCCAGGGTGAAGAAGCCGGCCGGGGCCGCCTTGCCCTGGGGGTTCGTGGCGGTCGACGTCAGCTTCAGGGTGACGTCCTGGGTGCCGAGGTTGCGGTAGGTGAGCGCCTTGGTGACCGGCTTGTCGTCGGTGTGCGGCCACTGCTGCACACCGAAGCTCAGCGACACCGGGTCGGCGATCACGGTCTGCTTGATGGCCTTGTCGACCTGGACGCGGCCCGAACCCTGCTCGAACGGCGTGTACTTGCCGCCCTTGGTGGAGCCGGCGAGCGCGCCCTTCAGCTCCGCCGAGGTCCACTCGGGGTGCTGCTGCTTGAGGATCGCCGCCGCGCCCGCGACGTGCGGGGTCGCCATCGACGTACCGGAGATGGTCATGTACCCGGCCGGCTTCTCGCCGACCTCCTCGGCGATGGCGTTGCCCTTCGCCGAGGCGGCCGTGATGTCCACGCCGGGAGCGGTGACGTCCGGCTTGATGGCGCCGTCGCCGACGCGCGGGCCGGTGGAGGAGAAGTCGGCGAGCGCGTCCTTGTCGTCGACGGCGCCGACGGTGAGGGCGGCGTCCGCGCTGCCGGGCGAACCGATCGACTGCGGGCCCTCGTTGCCGGCCGCGATGGCGAACAGTACGCCCTTCTCGGCGGACAGCTTGTTGACCGCGGCCTCCAGCGGGTCGACCTCGGCCGTGTCCATGCCGCCCAGGCTCAAGTTGACGACGTCGGCGCCCTGCGCGGCCGCCCACTCCATGCCGGCGAGGATGCCGGAGTCGTCGCCGAAGCCGGAGTCGTCGAGGACCTTGCCGTTGAGGATCTTCGCGCCGGGCGCGACGCCCTTGAACTTCCCGCCGGACTTGGCGCCCGTACCGGCCGCGATGGACGCGACATGAGTGCCGTGGCCGACCTTGTCGCCGGCGGTGGCCGCGGAGGTGAAGTTCTTGGACGCGGTCACCTGGCCCTTGAGGTCCGCGTGGGTGGCGTCGACACCGGTGTCCAGCACGGCGATGGTGACGCCCTTGCCGTCGTAGCCGGCCGCCCAGGCCTTCGGGGTGCCGATCTGCGCCACGGACGTGTCGAGGGATGCCTCGCGGACCCCGTCGAGCCAGACGTGGGCGATGCCGGAGGCGGTGCGGTCGCCGTCGGTGACGGCGTCCCACAGCTCGGGCGTGTCCTCGTGCGGGGTCTGCACCGCGTCCGCGTTCAGGGACTTCAGGGTCCGGCGGACCGTGCCCGCGTCACGGACGTCGGCCTTGGCGGCCCGGGCGCCGCCCTTGTAGCCGACGATGACCTTCAGGCCCCGCTTCTGGGAGCCGCGGGTCGCGGCCTCGTTCAGCTCGGTGACGTCGAACAGCCGCTGGTCCAGCTTGCCGCTCGCGACCAGCCGGGCCGCGTCGGCCGGCAGCACGAGGGTGTGCCCGCCGGTGCGGCGGACCTGCACGGGTATGTGCTCCCGGCCCTCGGCCCGCTCCAGGCCGACCACGCGGCCCTTGGCGTCCACGGCGACCCGGTCACCGGTGATCAGCGTGATCCGGTGCTTGGCCTTCACCGCGGACGCCTCCGTCGAGGAAGCGGCGGTCGTGCGCTCCCCGTTCGCCGACGCCGGGCCGGCCATGCCCGCCGCGAGCGCCACGGCGGTCGCCGTGGCGACCGTGACCGCGCACGCCCTCTTCACTTGTCTGCGCAAGGTTCCCCCTAGCGGGATCGTCGGGTGAACTCGACGTCACCCGGCCGGGGGTGGTCTCGTACGCATGCGCGCACCCCCCGGATCTCGCAGTATGCCGAGGGGTGATCAAGCGCCTCAAGGGACACCGGAAAGGGAGCGGAAGTCGCCGGGTGACTGTAACGCCACCGTCGGAACTCCGTTACACAACCGCATGGTTGACGCCCTCCCGGTCAGGCCTTCGTGTTCTCCTTCACGGTGATCCGCCCCTTGCGGATCGTCGCCAGGCGCGGGGCCGCCTTCGCGATGGCCGAGTCGTGGGTGACCATGACGAAGGTCAGCCCCAGCTCCTTCCACATGCGGATGAGCACGTCCATGATCTCGTCGCGCATCGACTCGTCGAGGTTTCCGGTGGGTTCGTCGGCGAGCAGCACCTTCGGCTCCTTCACCAGCGCCCGCGCGATGGCCACGCGCTGCTGCTGACCGCCGGACATCTCGCTGGGCAGATGGCCCAGCCGCTCGCCCAGACCGACCGACGCCAGCGCCTCGGCGGCCTTCTCCCGGCGCTCCCTGGCCTTCACGCCGAGCGGGACGAGCGCGGTCTCGACGTTCTCCTGCGCGGTGAGCGTGGGGATCAGGTTGAACGACTGGAAGACGAAGCCGATGTTCTCGCTGCGGACCCGGGTGAGCCGGGCCTCGGGCAGCTTGGCCAGGTCGGTGCCGTCGAGGACGATCTCGCCGGAGGTGGGCCGGTCGAGGCCGCCGAGCATCTGCAGCAGCGTGGACTTGCCGCCGCCGGTGGGGCCCTGGATGACGAGCCGGTCGCCGTCGGGGATGGTCAGGTCGATTCCGTCGAGGGCGTTGACGGTCTCCTTGCCGCGCGTGTAGCGCCGGGTGACGCCTCTGAGTTCGTACATGGGTCTGCTCCTGGATCGCGTACGAGGGTGGGGGCCCGTCCGCTGCGGGCGGGCCCCTGGGCTGGTGCCGGGCGGGTGCTACTCGACGCGGCGGAGCGCGTCGGCCGGCCGCAGCCGGGAGGCGCGCCAGCCGCCGAAGGCGCCGGCGACGAGACCGCCGGCCACGGCGAGGCCGACCGCGAGGGCGAGGGTGGTGAGGCTGACCGGCGCGGTGAGCGCGACGTCGAGGGTCTTGGCGGCGGTCTGCCGGCCGGGACCGCCCATGCCGCCGCCACCGCCCATGCCGCCACCGCTGCCGCTGCCGCTGCCGAGCTGGGCCTGCAGGGTGGGGCTGACGGCGGTGACGGCGTAGGCGCCCGCCAGGCCGAGCGCGATGCCGAGGGCGCCGCCGATCAGGCCCTGGACCATGGACTCGCCGACCACCTGCCGGGTCACCCGGCCGGACTTCCAGCCCAGTGCCTTGAGGGTGCCGAACTCGCGCACCCGGCGGGAGACGGCGGAGGAGGTGAGCAGGCCGGCGACGAGGAACGCGGCCACGAGCACCACGATCGACAGCCACTTGCCGACGCCCGCGGCGAGCGAGGAGGCGGTGGACAGGGAGCCGGAGACGGTGTCCGCGAGGTCGGCGGAGGTCGTGACGGTCGTACCGGAAATGTTCTTCTGGATCCCGGACTTGACGCTGTCGATCTGCTGGGAGTCGGTCGCCTGGACGTAGATCGTGGTGACCTTGTCCTTGGCGTCGGCGAGGGTCTGCGCCTGCTTCAGCGGCAGGTAGAGGTTGGCCGCGGCGTCCCCGCTGGTGGCGGTGGCGATGCCGATGATCTTGTACTTGGTGCCCTTGACGGTGACGGTGTCACCGGTCTCGAGCTCCTTCTCCTTGGCATAGGCGGAGTCGGCGACGGCGACCTCGGCATTGGTCTCGGTCGTCTTGAAGGTGCGTCCGTCGGTGATCTCGGAGGAGGTCAGCGGGCCGAGGGCGGGCTCGGTGACGTCGGTGCCGTAGACGGAGTAGCTGTTGACGTCGAAGTTGGCGCCACCGCCCTCGACCTGGCCCTCCGGGGAGGACTGGCCGCCACCGGGACCGCCGCCCTGGCCGCCCTGGCCGCTCTGGCCGTCCTGCTGGAACTGACCCCGGGTGAACTCGCCGCTCACCTTCATGACTTGGAGGCTCAGTCCGCCCACCGCGTCGGCGACGCCGTCCTGCTTGCCGACCTTGGTCACGGTGGAGCTCGCCAGGGTCTGGAAGCCCTGCACCATGACGCGGTCGCTGCTCTGTTCCTCGCCGGAGTCGTCGTCCTGGGCGTCGAACTGGAACCGGGGGCGTTCGCCGGCGGTCTCGGACTGGGCCTCCGCGGCCTTGGTGACCGTCATGTCCGTGCCGAGCCCGTACAGGGACTCCAGGACCTTCTCCTGCGCCTTGCTCATGCCGGAGGACACGGAGTTGACCACGATGACCAGCGCGATGCCGAGCGCGAGCCCGGAGGCGACGACGAGGGCCGCCTTTCTGCGGCGGCGCAGTTCGCGCCTCAGGTAGGTGAAGAACATGGCGGCAAGCTAGGGAAGGTTGGTGATGAAGCGATAAGCGCTCCATAAGAGCCCCATGAGAAGAAGACCGATGCCGCCGCCCGCTCCCCGTGAGGGGCGGACGGCGGCATCGGTCGGGTGGTGGGGTGGGGCGCCGCGTGCGCGGCCGGCGTCAGACCGCCGAGCCCGCCTTCCACTGCTCCCAGCTCATGTTCCAGCCGTTGAGGCCGTTGTCCGGGGCGATGGTCTTGTCGCCGGTGTTCTGGACGACGACCACGTCACCGATGATCGAGTTGTCGTAGAACCAGGCGCCCGGCGTGCTCGGGTCGTTCGCGCCCTTGGTGTCGGACAGGCCCACGCAGCCGTGGCTGGTGTTGGCACTGCCGAAGATGGACTTGGCGCCCCAGTAGTTGCCGTGGATGAAGGTGCCGGAGGTGCTCAGACGCATGGCGTGCGGCACGTCCTTGATGTCGTACTCGCCCTTGCCGTCGTCGTCGGTGAAGCCGACCGTCGCGCCGTTCATCCGGGTCTCCTTGAACTTCTCGGAGATCACCATCTGGCCCTCGTACGTCTTGTTGTCGGGCGAACCGGCGGAGATCGGGATGGTGCGGACGGTCTTGCCGTCCTGCGTGACCTTCATCTGCTTGGTCTCGGCGTCGACGTACGTCACCTGGTTGCGGCCGATCTTGAAGGTGACCGTCTTCTGCTGGACGCCGACGACGCCCTCGGCGCCCTCGACACCGTCGAGCGCCAGCTTCAGCGTGACGGTGGACTCCTCCTGCCAGTACTCGTCGGGCCGGCAGTCCATGCGGTTGGCGTTGAACCAGTGGCAGACGACCTCCTGGCCGCTGCTGCTGGTGACGGTGACGCCCTTCTGCACCTCGGCCTTGTTGGTGATGGCCTTGTCGAAGTTGATCGACACCGGCATGCCGACGCCGACGGTGGTGCCGTCGTCCGGGGTGAAGGTGCCGATGAAGCTGTTGTCCGGGGCGACCGTGGTGAAGGAGGCGTTCTCGTGGGCGGCGCGGCCCTCGGAGTCCTCGGCGGTGGCCGACAGCTTGTAGGTGGTGGCGCGCTCGAGCTGGCCGCTGGGCTTCCAGCTCTTCTTGTCGGCGGATATCTCACCGGCGACGGCGGTGCCGTCGGTGGTGGTCATCTTCACCTCGGTGAGCGTGCCCTTGGCCACGGTCACGGCGGCGGAGTTGTTGATGGAGGCGTTGTTCGAGCCGTCCTTCGGCGTGATCTTGATCTGCGCCTCGGAGGTCTTCTTCGCCGCCGCCTCGTCGACCTGGGCCTGTGAACCGCCCTTGTCGCTGTCGCCCGAGGCACCGTCGTCGCCGCCGGAACACGCCGAGAGCACCAGCACTCCGCCGAGCAGAGCGGACGCGGCCGCCAGACCCCTGCGCCGCTTACCGTCCGTCATCACACGCTTCTCCATCGTTGCCGAATCCCAACCCCACGAGGCCTCGCCGCGAAGCCGAGGGACCTCGTCCACAACCTTCAACGCTACGACCGTGCCCTCCCGTTCCCCACGGCCCGCGAGTGTGGGGCTCGCCACGTCCGCCGGGGCGGACGGCGAGGGTTCTCCGGTCGGCGCTCCGTCGCTTGAGACGACAGGACCCCGGCGGCGGTTGCCACCCGGGGTCACTATTTCCCCAAAACGCCTCAGCCGACCCGGTCCACCCCGTCCTCCTCGTCGTAGGGCTCGTCGTCATCGTCCTCGTCGAGGTCCCACTCCGGCGAGTCGGGGTCGTAGTCGATCTCCTCGCCGCTCCAGGAGGCCTGGAGCAGCTCCACGCCCGGCACTTCGCCGAGCAGGGCGAACGGGTCGACGAGCTGGGCGAGGGCCTCCGCGGTGTCCTCCGTCACAGCGCTCTCGGCGTGTACCCGTTCCTCGTCCGGCATCTCGCCGTCGCCCGCGATCCTGCTCAGCGCGGCCCCGGTCACCGCCTCCTCGTCCTCGATTTCGAGGACGAGTTCCACGCGAAGCCGTACAAACCGTGATGTCTCTGGGGTGCTCATGCCCGGAGCGTACGGCCCCGGGCCCCCGTGGCTTTCCTGTGACCCGCGATTTTCACTAACATCTGCCCACACGGCCAATTCGCCAGCGCCACAAGGGGATCGATATTCCGTGTCTTCCGCGCTCCGTCCGTTGCTGACCGCCACCGCCGCGGGCACCCTGCTGTGCGCCCTGTGGTTCGTCCCGTCCGCGAACGCGACCTCGAACACACCGGTGGCCGACACGGTCTCGGCGAGTCCGTCTCCGCAGGTCACACAGCAGGCGAGAGTCGTGTCGACGTCCGTCGGCGACACGGGCGAGGACGTCCGCCTCGCGGACACCGGCAGCTTCGACAGCACCCCGTACATCGCCGGCGGCACGACCTGTCTCGCCCTCGGCGCCGGTTTCGTCGTCTACTCGGTGCGCCGGGAACGCCTGGGTCCGTGACGTCCGTACCGGGACCCGGCGGAACGGCCGCCGGGTCCCGGACGGTTCAGTTCAGCGGTCCGGTGACCGTCTCCACGGCCGCGACCAGCCGCCCGTCCCGCACGAACGCGTCCGCCGCCGCGAGGTCGGGAGCGAGATAGCGGTCCGCGCCGGGCCCGCCCACGCCCGCCTCCCGTACGGCCGTGACGACCGCCCGCGTGGCCGGGGCCGGGGTCAGCCCCTCGCGCAGTTCCACGGCCCGGGTGGCGGCGTACAGCTCGACGGCGACGACCCGGGTGAGGTTGTCGACGGCCGTACGCAGTTTCCGCGCCGCCGACCAGCCCATGGAGACGTGGTCCTCCTGCATCGCGGAGGACGGGATGGAGTCCGCCGACGCCGGTACGGCGAGCCGCTTCAGCTCGCTGACCAGGGCGGCCTGCGTGTACTGGGCGATCATCAGCCCGGAGTCCACGCCGGCGTCGTCGGCGAGGAAGGGCGGCAGCCCGTGGCTGCGGTTCTTGTCCAGCAGCCGGTCGGTACGGCGCTCCGTGATGGAGGCGAGGTCGGCGACGGCGATGGCGAGGAAGTCCAGCACATAGGCGACCGGCGCCCCGTGGAAGTTGCCGTTGGACTCGACCCGTCCGTCGGGCAGCACCACCGGATTGTCGACGGCGGAGGCGAGTTCCCGCTCGGCGACCAGCCGGGCGTGCGCCAGGGTGTCCCGTCCGGCGCCGGCGACCTGCGGGGCGCAGCGCACCGAGTAGGCGTCCTGGACGCGGGGCGCGTCGTCCTGGTGATGCCCCGTCAGTCCCGAACCCTTGAGCACGGCCAGCATGTTGGCGGCACTGGCGGCCTGACCGGGGTGCGGGCGGATGGCGTGCAGCTCGGGGGCGAGCACCTTGTCGGTGCCGAGCAGCGCCTCCAGGCTCAGGGCGGCCGTGACGTCGGCGGACTTGTACAGGAGGTCCAGGTCGGCGAGGGCCATGACCAGCATGCCGAGCATGCCGTCGGTGCCGTTGAGGAGGGCGAGCCCTTCCTTCTCGCGCAGTTCGACGGGCTGGATGCCGTGCTCGGCGAGCAGTTCACCGGCCGGCCGCACGCCGCCGTCGGGGCCCTCCGCCTCCCCCTCGCCCATCAGCGCGAGGGCGCAGTGGGACAGCGGGGCGAGGTCGCCGGAGCAGCCGAGGGAGCCGTACTCGTGCACGACGGGGGTGATCCCGGCGTTCAGCACGTCGGCCATGGTCCGCGCGACCTCGGGCCGGACGCCGGTGCGTCCGGAGCAGACGGTCTTCAGCCGCAGGAACATCAGCGCCCGTACGACCTCCCGCTCCACGCGGGGCCCCATCCCCGCGGCGTGCGAGCGGACGATGTTGCGCTGCAGCCGGGCACGGAGCTCGGGGCCGATGTGCCGGGTCGCCAGGGCGCCGAAGCCGGTGCTCACCCCGTAGACGGGGTCCGGCTTGGCGGCCAGGGCGTCCACGATCCCGCGGGCCGCGGTGAGGGCGGCCACCGCCTCCGCGGACAGTTCGACGCGGGCACCGCCGCGCGCCACGGCGAGCACGTCGGACGCGGTCACGCCAGAAGTCCCCACCACCACAGTGTGCATATCCATATTCAGGAGCGTACGCAGTGAATTCAATGATGTCACCCCTGGAAACCGCCCTTGCCCCTTACCGGCGCGCTACGGCGAATGCCGCCCCCGGAACCGGCGCCGCTCCCCGTCCGCCGCCCGCGACGGCTCGTCCGCGAGCCGTACGACGGGATCGTCCGGCCCCTCCCGCCCGGCCACGACGGGATGCGCGGCACGCTCGGCCTTGGCCCGGTACTGCGCCGCGTCGGCCAGCCGGAACAGCCGCCGGGCGGAGCGCACCGGCCCGACGGGATCCGCGGTGGACGCCACCCCGCAGGCGACACCGTCCCCGATCCCCAGCTCCACGGCCCGCCGGCACACCTCGTCGGCCGCCTTGACGACCTCGTCGGCCGACGGCCCCACCACCAGCAGACAGAACTCGTCCCCGCCGAGCCGCGCCGCCAGGGCCCCCGGCAGCATGGCCCCGCACAGCGACAGCACGGTCCCGAACCGCTCCAGCAGCCGGTCCCCCACGGCATGCCCCAGCGTGTCGTTGACCCGCTTCAGCCCGTTCAGATCGCACACCACGAGGCTGACGACGGCCCCGTCGCGCCGGTGCCGCTCCACGGCCTCGTCGAGCCGCGCGTCCACGGCACGCCGGTTGGCCAGCCCGGTCAGCGAGTCCGTGTACGCCAGCCGCCGGGCCTCCTCCAGCCGCTCGGTCTGCGCGATCCCGGCGGCCACGACGGCGGCCAGCACCGTCGCGAAGTCGGCGTCGTCCCGCCCGAAGACGGGCGCACCGGCCGGCCGGGCCACATACAGTTCGCCCCAGGCCCGCCCGTGCAGCACGATCGGCGCGACCACACAGCACCCGCGCCCCCGCCGCCTGAGCGCGGCCACCCGCTGGTGGCAGTACCCGGCACGCCCCGCCGAGGGCCCCTCGGCGGTCTCCACCCACGCGTCGGGCTCACCGCCCCCCGCCCACCGCTCGTGCAGGAACTCGGTGATCTCGGCGAACTGGTACACCGGATACGACTCGTCCTCCGGGAACTCCTCCTCCCCCTCGGCCAGCTCCCCGACGTTCACCAGAACCCGCAGCCGCCCCAGCTCGCGCTCCCACACCGACAGCGCGGCGAAACTCCCGCCCAGCGCCCGGCAGGCCCCGCCGGCCGCGGCCCGCCAGGCGTCCCGCGAACCGTGCGCGGCGGCCATGTCCTGGGCCAGCGCCACCACGGCCGCCAGCCGGCTCTCCTCACCCATCCCTCCAGGTTAGGAAGATTCAGGACCAACCGGGACATCAAAGGAGCGAACGGGCCCACCGGCCCCCTACTCCCCGGGCCACTCCGGCCTGCGCTTCTCGTTGAAGGCGGCGACCCCCTCCGCCCGGTCCCCCGAGAACGCCACCGACCGCCAGGCGGCGTCCTCGACCTCCAGCCCGGCGGACAGATCCAGCCCGTGCCCGAGCCGCAGCGCCCGCTTGGCCGCCCGCAGCCCCACCGGCGAGTTCCCGGCGATCCGGGACGCCAGGGCGAGCGCCTCCTCCCGGTCCCGGCCCTCCTCCACCAGCTCGTCGACCAGCCCCAGCTCCCGGGCCTCGGCGGCCTCCACCCGGCGCGCCGTGAAGATCAGCTCGGCGGCCCTGGCCGCCCCCACCCGCCGGGGCAGCAACTGCGTACCGCCTCCGCCCGGAATCACCCCGACCGACACCTCGGGCAGCCCCACGACCGCCGTACGGTCGGCGACGATCACGTCGCACGACAGGGCCAGCTCGAACCCGCCGCCGAGCGCGAACCCGTGCACCGCCGCCACCGTCGGCACGGGCAGTTCGAGCACCCCGGTGTACGCCCCGCGCGCCACGGGCCGCTGACGCACCAGATCGGCGTCACTGAAGGAATTGCGCTCCTTCAGATCGGCCCCCACACAGAACGCCCGCTCGTGCGAGGAGCTCAGCACCACCACCCGTACGCTCCGGTCCTCCCCCAGTGCCGCGCAGGCACCGGCGAGGGAGCGGGCCATCCCGGTCGACACGGCGTTCATGGCCCCCGGCCGGTCGAGGACGAGCTCCGCGACATGCCCCCGCCCATGCCGGCGCACCAGCACGAACTCCCCGAACCGTTCCTCACTCATCGACATCCTCCGGTTAACGCGGGTTAACTTTCGCTCGTCCCGATCATCGCAGCCCACGCCCACCGGGGAAAAGGGCGCACGCCCGGTTCCCTTGTCACCCCCCGACCACCCGTTCGAGTGACATCGCTCCGACTGCGGCCCGCCCCCGCACGGGAGTGCATAGCGTGCGCACACCGCGGCGCGCACGCAGGGGAGGGGACCGCGATGACACCGACCACGCCGGCCGGAGAACCACCGGCAGGCACCTCCCGCCTCCGGGGCCGCCACCGCAAGCCCCGCCCCCGCAAGGCCCTGCTGGCCGCGGGAAGCCTGGCCGTGGCCGCGAGCGCCGTGACCCTGGTCGGCCTGGCCACCACCCAGGACGGCGGCACGGACATCGGCACGGAGGCGGGCCCCCGCCCCGCCCCTCACACCGGCATCGGCACGGAGGCAAGCCCCCGGCCCGTCCCCCACACGGACGCCGGCACGCCCACCGGTTCCCCGACCGCACCCGGGGCCTTCGCCCCCGTCCCCGAGGCGAGCCCCTCCTCCCCCACGGTCCTGGGCGGCAAGAACCCGGCCCCGCTCACAGCACCCGAGCGATCGTCCCGGGCCCGGACACCCGTCCCGGACACGACGACCTCCCCCGCCACACCCGCCACCACGCGCCCGACGACCCGCCGGCCGCACCCACCCACGTCCCGGCAGCCCCCACGCGACACTCCGGGACCGGCCCCGCACGACCCGGCGCCACCACAGCCGGACGATCCCGCCCCGAGCCCCCGTCCCGGCCTGTGCGTACCGGTCATCGGGATCTGTGTGGGCGGCGGCCCGGGTTAAGGGGCGGTGGAAGCCCCGTTCCGGCGCGTGAGCAGCCAGGGCTCCACCACGCCCAGACCACGCACGGGCCGCTGCCACATCGGCTGGAGCGCGAACCGGTAGCTCGGCGGCTCCTCGCCCTCCTTCTCCGCCGCGGCCACCGCCTCGGCCGCCGCCGCCTCGGAGGCGGGCGCGTCACCGGTACGGATCAGCTCCTCGGCGAAGGCGCTGTCGACGAGCACGGCGTCGCGCGGCGCTATGGACGTGAGCCGGGAGGCCAGGTTCACGGTCGTACCGAACACATCACCCATCCGGGTGGTCACCGTGCCGAACGCCATGCCGACCCGAAGCTCCGGCATGGTCTCGTCGTTCGCCATGGTCTCGATCAGCCGCATCGCGATGTCCGCGGCCGTACCGGCGTCGTCGGCGGCGTAGAGCACCTCGTCGCCCAGCGTCTTGATGAGCCGCCCGCCGCGCGCGGCGACCAGGTCGGCGGCGGTGGTCTCGAAGGCCTCGACGAGCTCCCCGAGCTCCTCCTCCTCCATCCGCCGGGTCAGCCGCGTGAACCCCACGAGGTCCGCGAAGGCGACGGCGAGCCGCCGGTCGACCATCTCCTCGTCGTCGGCGCCCTGCACGACCCGCCCGGCCGACGCGGCGAGCTGCCGCCGCCAGACGTAGACGAGGAACTCCTCCAGCTCGGGCAGGAGCAGCTCGACGATCGGATACGTCACCTCGGTACGGGTCATGCCCGGCTCGGGCGGCTCGGTCAGCCCCTCCAGGAAGGAGTCGATCTGCCACTCGGCCAGCCGGGCGGTGGTCTGCCCGGTGGACCGCGCCACCTGTACCGCCATGGCCTCGCTCAGCAGGCCCGCCTCCACCAGACCGGCGAGCCGGCGCAGGGCGAGTACGTCCGCCTCGGTGAGGGCCTTGGCCTGGCCCACGTCGGCGAAACCCATCGCCCGCCAGAAGCGGGTGGCCAGCTCCATGGTGACGCCGGCGCTGCGGGCCGCCTGAAACGGTGTGTAACGGCGCTCGGCGCCCAGGATGAGATGTTCGAGGCGCAGGGCAAGCGGATCCTCGCCGGCGCCCTGCGCGTCCGTGGAACCCGAGTCGTCGACGGTCACGCGTGCCCTTCCGATCTGCCATGGCCAGGTGTCGACCGGGCTCAACTCTACGGCAGGTGTGCGCCAGCTCACTCCGTTCGGTTGGGCCGTGGGGTGAGGCCGTGGGGCCGCGGCAGCCCCCGCCGAAGCCGTGGCTTCACCTCGCGCGCACGTGGATGATGTCGCCCGCGCCCACCGGCTCCTGCACGCCCTCCCCCGTGGCCAGCACCAGCCGCCCGTCGCCGTCCACCGCGACCGCCTCCCCCACCAGTTCCCGGTCCCCCGGCAGCTCCGCCCGCACCACCCGCCCCAGCGTCGCGCACCCCGCCGCGTACGTCTCCTGCAGGCCGCTCGCCCCCGGGTCGCCCCCCACCGCCCGCCACCGCCCGTACCAGTCCTCCAGCGACCGCAGCACCCCCCGCAGCAACGGATCCCGATCCGTGCTCACCGCCCCCGCCAACGCCAGCGACCCCGCGGTCGGCACCGGCAGCTCGTCGTCCCGAAGGCTCACATTGATCCCGACGCCGATCACCACCCCGTCGTCACCGGCCCGCTCCGCCAGGATCCCCCCGGCTTTGCGCTCCTCTCCCCCCACCGTGACCAGCAGATCGTTGGGCCACTTCAACGCCGTGTCGACGCCCGCGGCCCGCGACAGCCCGGTCGCCACCGCCACACCCGTGAGCAGCGGCAGCCACCCCCACCGCGCCACCGGCACCTCGGCGGGCCGCAACAGCACGGAGAAGAACAAACCCGACCGGGCCGGCGCGGTCCACCGCCGGTCGAGACGCCCCCGCGCGGCGGTCTGCTCCTCGGCGACCAGGACGGCACCTTCCTCCAGCCCGCCCGCGTCGGCACGGGCCACGAGGTCGGAGTTGGTGGACCCGGTGCGCTGCACCACGTCCACCTGCGTCCACAGTCCGCCCGCGCGCACCAGCCCTCGCCGCAGACCGACAGCGTTCAACGGCGGGCGGCCGAGGTCGGACCAGCGTCCCGGACCCGGCTCACTGTGCCCGTCGGACGTACCTTCAGCATGGGGTGTCATGCGACCCACACTAGGTTCGGCACCCTCCGCCCCGCACAGGGGACGGATCCCGGCTCCGAGGGCCGAGGCTCACGGTCGGCTCTTCGAGGATCTCCTTACCCTCGTCTGTGAAGGGGAAAGCGGTGTGGGAAACACCGCACTGCCGATCGGAAGGCCCCCCACTACGCTACGGATGAGTAACCGTCCCCCCTTTTGAGCAGGCAGGGAGCCGCATCCCGATGTCCGAGCCGGAAGAGCAGCAGCCTGACATTCACACGACCGCGGGCAAGCTCGCGGACCTGAGGCGTCGTATCGAAGAGGCGACGCACGCCGGCTCCGCACGCGCCGTCGAAAAGCAGCACGCCAAGGGCAAGCTGACGGCTCGTGAGCGGATCGACCTCCTGCTCGACGAGGGGTCCTTCGTCGAGCTGGACGAGTTCGCCCGGCACCGCTCCACCAACTTCGGCCTCGACGCCAACCGCCCCTACGGCGACGGCGTCGTCACCGGCTACGGCACCGTCGACGGCCGCCCGGTCGCCGTCTTCTCCCAGGACTTCACCATCTTCGGCGGCGCCCTCGGCGAGACGTACGGGCAGAAGATCTGCAAGGTCATGGACTTCGCGCTGAAGACCGGCTGCCCGGTCATCGGCATCAACGACTCCGGCGGCGCCCGCATCCAGGAGGGCGTGGCCTCCCTCGGCGCGTACGGCGAGATCTTCCGCCGCAACACCCACGCCTCCGGCGTGATCCCGCAGATCAGCCTGGTCGTCGGCCCGTGCGCGGGCGGCGCGGTGTACTCCCCCGCGATCACCGACTTCACGGTCATGGTCGACCAGACGTCCCACATGTTCATCACCGGCCCGGACGTCATCAAGACGGTCACCGGCGAGGACGTCGGCTTCGAGGAACTCGGCGGCGCCCGCACCCACAACACCGCGTCCGGCGTCGCGCACCACATGGCCGGTGACGAGAAGGACGCGATCGAGTACGTCAAGCAGCTGCTGTCGTACCTGCCGTCGAACAACCTCTCCGAGCCCCCGGCGTTCCCGGAGGAGGCGGACCTGACGGTCACCGACGAGGACCGCGAGCTGGACACGCTCGTCCCGGACTCGGCGAACCAGCCCTACGACATGCACACCGTCATCGAGCACGTCCTCGACGACGCCGAGTTCTTCGAGACGCAGCCGCTGTTCGCGCCGAACATCCTCACCGGCTACGGCCGCGTGGAGGGCCACCCCGTCGGCATCGTCGCCAACCAGCCGATGCAGTTCGCCGGCTGCCTGGACATCACCGCCTCCGAGAAGGCGGCCCGCTTCGTGCGCACCTGCGACGCCTTCAACATCCCGGTGCTCACCTTCGTCGACGTCCCCGGCTTCCTGCCCGGCGTGGACCAGGAGCACGACGGCATCATCCGCCGCGGCGCCAAACTGATCTTCGCCTACGCCGAGGCCACCGTCCCCCTGATCACGGTGATCACCCGCAAGGCGTTCGGCGGCGCCTACGACGTCATGGGCTCCAAGCACCTCGGCGCCGACCTCAACCTCGCCTGGCCCACCGCGCAGATCGCCGTGATGGGCGCACAGGGAGCGGTCAACATCCTGCACCGCCGCACCATCGCCGAGTCGGAGGACCCGGAGGAGACCCGCGCGAGGCTGATGCGGGAGTACGAGGACGCCCTCCTCAACCCCTACGTCGCGGCCGAGCGCGGCTACGTCGACGCGGTGGTCATGCCGTCCGACACCCGCCGCCACATCGTCCGGGGCCTGCGTCAGCTGCGTACGAAGCGGGAATCCCTGCCCCCGAAGAAGCACGGCAACATCCCCCTCTAAGGAGCCGACGTGATCAAGGTCGTACGGGGCAACCCCACCCCGGAGGAGCTGGCCGCCGCACTGGCGGTGGTCCGGGCGCGCGCCGCGGCGGCGTCAGCCGTACCGCCCGGCGCGCCCACCCCCCGCGACTCCTGGTCCGACCCGTCCCGGATCGCGGCCCACGGCGTTCCGCGCCCGGGCCCGGCATCGTGGACGCGCACGTATTGGCCGAGCTGAGCCGCAGCCGACCTCAGGGGCGCGAGGCCGTGCCCCTGTGCGGCTCCGCCGCGCGGGCGCACGGTGGAACGACGAGGGGCGCCGATTTGAGTACGCCTACTCAGGCGCCCCGCCCTGCCGGGCCGCACGCTGGTGGCATGCTGTGGTCCGACCCGGAGAACGAACCCCCCGAAGAACTGCGCGACATGCAGAGCATGCTGCGGAGGCTGAGCGTTCTCCTGGCCATGGCCATGGTGCTGGCGATGCTCGTGATCGGCGTGCGGTGATGCGGCCCGGCCCGGATGACTAACCTGAGGGCATGACTGCTCAGCACCGCAGGCGACTCGTGCTCGCTTCCCAGTCCCCCGCCCGGCTCGGGCTGCTCCGTCAGGCCGGGCTGGATCCCGAGGTGATCGTCAGCGGGGTCGACGAGGACGCCGTCACCGCCCCCACCCCCGCCGAGCTGGCGCTCGCCCTGGCCGAGGCCAAGGCGTCCGTCGTCGCCGCGAAGCCCGACGTCAAGGGCGCGCTGGTGATCGGGTGCGACTCGGTCCTGGAACTGGACGGTCAGGCCCTCGGCAAGCCCGCGGACGCCGAGGAGGCCACCGCGCGCTGGAAGGACATGCGGGGACGCGCGGGGACGCTGCAGACCGGCCACTGCGTGTACGACACCGTCAGCGGCCGTTACGTCTCCGCCACCGCCTCCACCGTGGTCCGCTTCGGCGATCCCACCGACGAGGAGATCGCCGCCTACGTGGCCTCCGGCGAACCGCTCCACGTCGCCGGGGCGTTCACCCTGGACGGCCGCTCGGCCCCGTTCATCGACGGCATCGACGGCGACCACGGCAACGTCATCGGCATCAGCCTGCCCCTGGTCCGGCGCCTCCTCTCCGACCTGGGCGTCGGCATCACGGAGCTGTGGGCGCCGCGGGAGGCGTGACCGGCGAGCCGTCACCGCCGGCGCCGCTCCCGGGAGCGGCGCCGGACCCGGCCGGCTGCTCCGGACGGCCGTCGTACGTCATCAGCAGCAGCACGATGAGCGCGAGCACGAGCACCATGTAGAGGAACGCGGGCGGGCCGACCAGCCCCCATGTGACCGCGCCCAGCAGCGCGTGCACCACCGCCGCGCTGATCAGCAGTACCCGGCCGAGCCCGGCGGGCGCCCGGTCGCGCAGGGCGACCAGCAGGGCCACCAGGCCGCACAGCGCGAAGTAGAACCCGAAGACGATTCCGCCGATCTTCGAGGACGTCGACATCATGTCCGGGTCGAGACCGGCCAGCGACATGTCCTGCCGGTCGACGACGACGCCCAGGAACCAGTTCAGCGCCGCTGTGCCGAGCGCCTCCGCGAACAGTACGAGCGCCACGACCCATGCCACCGGTCTGCGCACCACCGGCCCCCACCCACTTTCGAGCACGCTTGCGGTTACCCCGAGTATGTTCGGGCCGACGCGCAGGCTACTAACGAGTAAACCTCGGTACAAGGGTTCTGTGGAAGGCAAAGAATCATTGGGCCATTCGTAGGGACTCCACAAAGAAACGGAGTGGGCCGCAGCACGCTCTCACAGAGACCTTGACCACACAGGACGGCTAGGGTTTCCGGGAGGAGTCCTGCGCACCGAGGTGCGACAAGGGCTTTCGCGGGTCGAGCGAGCCTCGTATCACGCTCCGTGTGGGCAAGCTCACCAGTGGGGACGGGTCGAAGTGCCGTGTCGGCAGTCCCTAAACTCGGCTTGTTTCAAGGAGGGAGCCTCAATCGTGCGCAAGGTGCTCATCGCCAACCGTGGCGAAATCGCTGTCCGCGTTGCCCGGGCCTGCCGGGATGCCGGAATCGCGAGCGTTGCCGTCTATGCCGACCCGGACCGGGACGCTCTGCATGTCCGCGCCGCGGATGAGGCGTTCGCCCTGGGCGGTGACACTCCGGCCACCAGTTACCTCGACATCGACAAGGTGCTGAGGGCCGCGAAGGAGTCGGGCGCGGACGCCATCCATCCGGGCTACGGCTTCCTCTCCGAGAACGCGGAGTTCGCCCAGGCCGTGCTGGACGCGGACCTGATCTGGATCGGGCCGCCGCCGCAGGCCATCCGTGACCTCGGCGACAAGGTCGCCGCCCGGCACATCGCGCAGCGCGCGGGCGCCCCGCTGGTGGCGGGCACGCCCGATCCGGTGAGCGGCGCGGAGGAGGTCGTGGCCTTCGCGGAGGAGCACGGGCTGCCGATCGCCATCAAGGCCGCCTTCGGTGGTGGCGGGCGCGGTCTGAAGGTGGCGCGGACGCTGGAGGAGGTGCCGGAGCTGTACGACTCCGCGGTGCGCGAGGCGGTCGCCGCCTTCGGCCGCGGCGAGTGCTTCGTCGAGCGCTACCTGGACAAGCCCCGCCACGTGGAGACGCAGTGCCTGGCCGACCGGCACGGCAACGTGGTCGTGGTCTCCACCCGTGACTGCTCGCTGCAGCGGCGGCACCAGAAGCTGGTCGAGGAGGCGCCGGCGCCGTTCCTGTCGGACGCCCAGATGGAGGAGCTGTACTCCTCCTCCAAGGCGATCCTGAAGGAGGCCGGCTACGTCGGCGCGGGCACGGTGGAGTTCCTCGTCGGCCTGGACGGCACGATCTCCTTCCTGGAGGTCAACACGCGCCTGCAGGTGGAGCACCCGGTGACCGAGGAGGTCGCCGGCATCGACCTGGTGCGGGAGATGTTCCGCATCGCGGACGGTGAGGAGCTGGGGTACGGCGATCCGGTGCTGCGGGGTCACTCGTTCGAGTTCCGGATCAACGGCGAGGACCCGGGACGGAACTTCCTGCCGGCGCCCGGTACCGTCACCCGTTTCGACGCGCCGTCGGGGCCGGGTGTGCGGCTGGACGCGGGCGTGGAGTCCGGGTCGGTCATCGGCCCGGCGTGGGACTCCCTGCTGGCGAAGCTGATCGTCACCGGGCGCACCCGCAAGGAGGCGCTGGAGCGGGCCTCCCGTGCGCTGGCGGAGTTCCAGGTCGAGGGCATGGCCACGGCCATCCCGTTCCACCGCGCGGTGGTGAAGGACCCGGCGTTCGCGCCCGAGCTCACCGGTTCGGCCGAACCGTTCACGGTGCACACGCGGTGGATCGAGACGGAGTTCGTCAACGAGATCAAGCCGTTCGCCGCCGCGGTCGACGCGGGGGCGGAGGAAGAGGTGGACCGCGAGACGGTCGTCGTCGAGGTCGGCGGCAAGCGTCTGGAGGTCTCGCTCCCGGCCTCGCTGGGCATGTCCCTGGCCCGCACCGGGCTGGCGGCCGGCGCGAAGCCGAAGCGGCGGGCGGCGAAGAAGTCGGGCCCGGTGGCCTCGGGCGACACCCTCGCCTCCCCGATGCAGGGCACGATCGTCAAGCTCGCCGTGGAGGAGGGGCAGGAGGTCAAGGAGGGCGACCTGGTCGTCGTCCTGGAGGCCATGAAGATGGAGCAGCCCATCAACGCCCACCGGTCCGGCACGATCAAGGGCCTGAGCGCGGAGGTCGGTGCCTCCATCACCTCCGGTGCGGCGATCTGCGAGATCAAGGACTGACACGCCTGACGCCTGCGGCGCCGCTGTTCGCCCCCGGTGGGGGCGCGGGTCTTGTGCCTGCGGCGCCGCGTTCGGCCCGGTGGGGGCGCGGGTCTTGTGCCTGCGGCGCCGCGTTCGGCCCGGTGGGGGCGCGGGTCTTGTGCCTGCGGCGCCGCGTTCGGTCCGGTGGGGGCGCGGGTCTTGTGCCTGCGGCGCCGCGTTCGGTCCGGTGGGGGCGCGGGTCTTGTGCCTGCGGCGCCGCGTTCGGTCCGGTGGGGGCGCGGGTCTTGTGCCTGCGGCGCCGCGTTCGGTCCGGTGGGGGCGCGGGTCTTGTGCCTGCGGCGCCGCGTTCGGTCCGGTGGGG
>NZ_JBITCL010000018.1:0-142014 GCF_044453165.1 Streptomyces sp. NPDC051740
ACTGCCCCGGTACTTCCCACCCCGGTGGTTGGGGCGGGGGGCACCGTGGGGGGGGGGGGCCGGCCCCCCTGGGGGGGGGGGCCCGCCCACCCCGCACCCCGGAGAAACAGGGCGTTCACCGCCCCTCCGGGCTGTTCGAAAGAGCCTCACCGGGCCAACCCCAGCCCGGTGAGGCCCCTCACGCCCGGCACGCCGTGCCAGAGAAGGAGGCATCATGTGACAGGTATCACCGCTCACGTGTGACCCGCGATTTAGAGAGGTCCCCCAAGCGGCGATAACCTGCGAGACGGACATGCCGCGCGCTCGGACACCGTGTGCGCCTCCCTTGTGACACAGCGGACGTCACGTTGCCCTTCGCGGCACGCCCACGCATCCAACGAACCGCGAGATCACTGATAGGGACGGAAGCGCGTGGACCTGTTCGAGTACCAGGCGAGGGACCTCTTCGCCAAGCACGATGTACCGGTGCTGGCCGGTGAAGTCATCGACACGCCTGAGGCGGCCCGCGCAGCCACCGAGCGTCTCGGTGGCAAGTCCGTCGTCAAGGCCCAGGTGAAGGTCGGCGGCCGCGGCAAGGCCGGCGGCGTCAAGCTCGCCGCCACCCCCGACGAGGCGGTCGAGCACGCGACCAACATCCTCGGCATGGACATCAAGGGCCACACGGTCCACAAGGTGATGATCGCCGAGACGGCCCCGGAGATCCTGGAGGAGTACTACGTCTCCTTCCTCCTCGACCGTGCCAACCGCACCTTCCTCTCCATCGCCTCCGTCGAGGGCGGCATGGAGATCGAGGAGGTGGCGGCCACCCGCCCCGAGGCCGTCGCCAAGACGCCGATCGACGCCAACGAGGGTGTGACCCCCGCCAAGGCCCGCGAGATCGTCGAGGCCGCGAACTTCCCGGCCGAGGTCGCCGACAAGGTCGCCGACGTCCTGGTCACCCTGTGGAAGACCTTCGTCGCCGAGGACGCGCTCCTCGTCGAGGTCAACCCGCTGGCCAAGGTCGCCTCCGGTGACGTCATCGCCCTGGACGGCAAGGTCTCCCTGGACGAGAACGCCGAGTTCCGCCAGCCGGAGCACGAGGCCCTCCAGGACAAGGCCTCGGCCAACCCGCTCGAGGCGGCCGCCAAGGAGAAGAACCTCAACTACGTCAAGCTCGACGGTGAGGTCGGCATCATCGGCAACGGCGCGGGTCTCGTCATGAGCACCCTGGACGTCGTCGCCTACGCCGGTGAGGCGCACGGCGGCGTCAAGCCCGCCAACTTCCTCGACATCGGTGGTGGCGCCTCCGCCGCCGTCATGGCGAACGGCCTGGAGATCATCCTCGGCGACCCGGACGTCAAGTCCGTCTTCGTCAACGTCTTCGGCGGCATCACCGCGTGCGACGAGGTCGCCAACGGCATCGTGCAGGCGCTGCAGCTGCTCGCGGACAGGGGCGAGGAAGTCACCAAGCCCCTCGTCGTCCGCCTCGACGGCAACAACGCCGAGCTGGGTCGCAAGATCCTCTCCGACGCCAACCACCCGCTGGTGCAGCGCGTGGACACCATGGACGGCGCGGCCGACAAGGCCGCCGAGCTCGCGGCTGCGAAGTAAGGGAAGAGGGACTAAGACAGCCATGGCTATCTTCCTCAACAAGGACAGCAAGGTCATCGTCCAGGGCATGACCGGTGCCACGGGCATGAAGCACACCAAGCTCATGCTGGCCGACGGCACGAACATCGTCGGTGGCGTGAACCCCCGCAAGGCGGGCACGTCCGTCGACATCGACGGCAACGAGATCCCGGTCTTCGGCACGGTCGCCGAGGCGATGGAGAAGACGGGCGCCAACGTGTCCGTCCTCTTCGTCCCGCCGGCCTTCGCCAAGGCCGCCGTCGTCGAGGCCATCGACGCCGAGATCCCGCTCGCGGTCGTCATCACCGAGGGCATCGCGGTGCACGACTCCGCCGCCTTCTACGCGTACGCCGTGGAGAAGGGCGACAAGACCCGGATCATCGGCCCGAACTGCCCGGGTCTGATCACCCCCGGTCAGTCGAACGCCGGCATCATCCCGGGCGACATCACCAAGCCGGGCCGTATCGGCCTGGTCTCGAAGTCCGGCACGCTGACGTACCAGATGATGTACGAGCTGCGTGACATCGGCTTCTCCTCGGCCGTGGGCATCGGCGGCGACCCGGTCATCGGCACCACGCACATCGACGCGCTCGCCGCGTTCGAGGCCGACCCCGACACCGACCTGATCGTGATGATCGGTGAGATCGGCGGCGACGCCGAGGAGCGGGCCGCGGCGTTCATCAAGGAGAACGTGAAGAAGCCGGTCGTCGGCTACGTCGCGGGCTTCACCGCGCCCGAGGGCAAGACCATGGGCCACGCCGGCGCCATCGTCTCCGGCTCCTCCGGCACGGCCGCCGCGAAGAAGGAGGCCCTCGAGGCCGCCGGCGTCAAGGTCGGCAAGACCCCGACCGAGACGGCGAAGCTGGCGCGCGCGATCCTCGCCGGCTGAGCAGGCGGCGCAGAGCCGCGCCGAGCGACACCGTACGGGTGGGCCCGTTCCCCGCAGTGGGGGACGGGCCCACCGTCGTCTCCGGCCCAGGTCAACGCGCCTGCGGCGCCAGCCGTTCCGGTCCCCCCGGCAGCTCCTCCCGCAGCCGGTCGCGCAGCTCCCGCTCGTCCTCCGAGAGGGGGCCGGGTGCCACCCGCGGCGGAACGCCCCGCACCGTCTCGCCCGGCGGCACCGGTGGCTCGTAGCCGGTCGGGGCCGTGCACAGGGTGAGCGCCGTGGTGCCGATCAGCGCGACCGTGAACGCGACGGCGGCCCGGGTCCAGAACCGGGCCCGGCGCTCGCTGCCGCCGCGCACCACCGGCGGCTCGGCCGCCCGGAGCCGCCCGGTGGAGGCCAGCTCGGCCAGCCGCCGGTGCAGCTCGCCCGGGTCCGACAGTTCCGGGAGCCGGGCGGCGACGGTCTCGCGCGCGTGCGTCAGCCGGCCGGCCGTCGCCCGGGTGCTGGCCTCCGTCTCCGCCGCCGTCTCGGGCAGACCGAGGCCGAGGCCGTCGTACAGCAGGAGCGTGCGGCGGTACGGCGGCGGCAGGCGCAGCAGCGCCTCCAGGAGCGCCCGGTCGTCCTCGTCGGGGGGCGGCGGTTCGGGCTGCCGGTGGCGGCGGCGGTACCGGTGCCACGGGGAGAGCGCCCACTCGTACGCCGCCGCGCGCACCCAGCCGGCCGGGTCCGGGTCCCGGGCCACCTCGGGCCAGCGGTCCCAGGCGAGCTGGAAGGCCCGTTCCACGGACTCGCGGGCGAGTGCGCGGCGGCCGGTGAGCAGATAGGCCTGCCGGACGAGGGCGGGGGCGCAGAAGGAGTACAGGGCGTCGAAGGCCTGAGCGGGCGTCGTCCGCCCCTCGCGGGAGGCGGACGACGGCGGGGGCGCCTGCGCGAACGCGGAGGGTTCCGGCGCGACCGCGCCGAGACGGCCGTCGCCGGCCGGTTCCTCCAAGCACACCGTCACCACCGCCGCGGCCTCCTCCCGCCGAACGGGGACGGACTCCCGGGCCCCGCCGTCGGCGGTCCCTTCCGCCAGGCCGGCCAGCAGCTTCGCGTACGCCTCCCGGTTCCGGCCGCGCGGTGTGCTGCGGCCGGACTCCCACGCGCGCACCGTCTCGGGCCGGACGCCCACACGCTCCGCGAGCTGACGTCGCGTCAGTGAGGCCGCCGCGCGCAGGTGCCGGCGTTCGTCGGGTGAGGGGAGCGGGGTGGCGGGGCTCCGTGTCACTGGGCGCCCCTCCGTCCAGAAAAGTACATAAACGTATATTGAGCGACACAGCCGCGCTTCGCCCGTTACACCGGGAAAGCGCGTGTCGTTGGGAGCATGGCGGACGTGACCCAGATGACCGCTCGCCGTACGACGCCGGCCGCCCTGCTCACCCGCGTGCGCGACCGCTCGCCGGGGCTCGCCTCCGGCCTCCTCGGCGGCGCCCTCGCGGCCGGACTGGGGCTCGCGGTGTTCGCCGTCCTCGTGATCCTGCTGTGGATCAGCTCGCCCTACCCCGACAGCGGGCCCGGCGGTGCCCTGCGCATCGCGGCGGCGCTGTGGCTGCTCGCCCACGGCGCCGAACTGGTCCGCGCCGACACCCTCTCCGGCGTCCCCGCACCCGTGGGCATTTCGCCGCTGCTGCTGCTCGCGCTGCCGGTGTGGCTGCTGCACCGGGCGGCCCGCGACGCGGCGGAGGGCGGCGCGGGCGGCGCCAGGGAGGCCCCGCTGGTCCCCGGCCGTACGGCGTGGGCGGGCGTCCTCCTCGGCTACCTCGCCGTCGGCGCGCCCGCCGCGCTCTACTGCGCGGGCGGCGGGCTGCGGCCGGCGTGGGAGGGGACCGCCGTGTGCGTGCCGCTGGTCGCCGGACTGGCCGCGGGGGCGGGGGTGTGGACGGCGTACGGCCGTCCGAGCGGACCGCTGGAGCGGGTGCTGGGCGCGGTGCTGCCGAGGGGCGCACGCCATCTGGTCCTCGGACCGGACGGCCGTCCCGGAGTCGTGGCGCGGGCGGCGGCGGCCGGGGCGGCGGTGCTGGCCGGCGGCGGGGCGCTGCTGCTCGTGGTGTCGCTGGGACGGCACGGCGGGGAGACCCGGCAGGCGTTCCTGCGGCTGACGGAGGGCTGGTCGGGTTGGCTGGCGGTGCTGCTGCTCTGCGTCACGCTGGCGCCGAACGCCGCGGTGTGGGCGGCGGCGTACGCCCTCGGCCCCGGCTTCCTCCTCGGGACCGGCGCCCAAGTGACCCCGCTGTTCTCCCCGTCCGCCCCGTCGCTGCCGCCGTTCCCGCTGCTCGCGGCGGTGCCGGACGCGGGAGCGGGGACCGCGCCGAACTGGGCGGCGGCGGCGCTGCCGGTGACGGCCGGACTGGTGGCGGGGTGGTTCGTGGGCCGGGGCGCCGCGCGGAGCGGGCCGGCGCCCGCCCCGGCCTGGACCCGTGGCCGGACCGCCGGGGCGGCGGGACTGACGGCCGTGCTGTGCGCGGCCCTGCTGTCCGTGCTCGCCGCGTTCGCGGGCGGGCCGCTGGGAGTGGCCGCGCTCTCCCGGTTCGGCCCGGTGTGGTGGCAGGTGGGAGCCGCGACACTGGCATGGCTCACGCTGGTGGCGGTCCCCACGGCCCTGACGGTACGGGCCTGGCGCCGCCGCCCACCCGGAGACGAGGCGGGGGAACGGCTCCCGGCGTCGGGGTCGTCACGGAACCGCCGGGGCCTGGTGCACCGGCTTCTGGGTCCCGGATCGTCACGGAACCGCCGGGGCTCGGGGAGCCGGTTTCCGGCGTCGGGGTCGTCACGGGACCGCCGGGGCCTGGTGCACCGTCTTCTGGGTCCCGGATCGTCACGGAACCGCCGGGGCTCGGGGAGCCGGTTTCCGGCGTCGGGGTCGTCACGGAACCGCCGGGGCCTGGTGCACCGGCTTCTGGGTCCCGGATCGTCATGGAACCGCCGGGGCTCGGGGAGCCGGTTTCCGGGGGCGGGGTCGTCACGGAATCCCCGGATCCCGGGGAACCGGCTCCCGATGCCCGGTGCGCCGCGGAACCACCGCACCCCGGAGGCGGCGAAGCCGGCGCCGCCCGTACGCGGCGGGCCGGTCCCGCCCCTCCCGCGTGACGACCCCGACGAGCCGTACCTGCTCCACCACACCCGGGAACCCGCGTCCGACCCGTGGGACTGGGACATGCCGTTCGGCGTGCGGGACGCGATCACCGCCCCCGGCGAGGAGGGCCCCACGTCCGGCGCACGGGAGTGAGGACGGGGGTCAGCCGCCGTCCCCCAGGAGGTCGCGCAGCTGCTCCGGGAGGAGATCGCTGCAGGACTGGCGGGCCTCCTGGGTGAGGGCGTCGTTGGTGCAGGTGTAGTAGTCGCTGTAGACCAGCTGGGCCGTGAAGGACGCGGCGACCAGGGCGAGCGCCAGCGATCCCGTGACCAGTCCGCTCACCGCGGCCGTGGTCTGCGGGCGGCCCTTCGGCTCGGGCGCCGGGGTGTCCGGGTCCTGCGCGCGGGGCTTGCCGCGCAGGGCGCTGATGCCCCAGTACAGGGCGAGCGCGCCCAGCAGCAGCGCGACGTACGGCCAGCTGAACAGGCCGAAGAAGAAGGCCCACATGCCGGACAGCAGGGCGAGGCGCGCACGGCGCTGGGCCGGGTCCGTGGGATCCCAGCGCATGCCGGGTCCCTGAGGGCCGCCGCCGCCCTGCCCCTCGGGGCCGCGCGGGCGCTCGCCGAAACCGCCGGGGGAGCGGCCGGGCTGCCGGTCGCTCCAGTTCCGGCCCCAGGAGGGGCGGTCGCCGCCCTCCCCGCCGGACGGGTGCCTCGGCTGCCAGGGCCGGTCGGGAGTCCCCTCCGGCGGCGGCGCGAACGGGTTGCTGTCCTGGGGCTCCCGGGCGCCTTCGTCACCACGGCGCCCGTCGTCCTCGCCCTCACCCCGGGGCGCGTCGGGCGGCGAGGCGGGGCGCTCCCGCAGCAGCACGGCACCCCGCTCCCCTCCCTGGGCGGACTGCTGGGGAAACGTGAGAAGTCGCAGGCTGCGGTCCGGCATCAAGTGAGCGTCTTCCCCTTAATGAAGCACGGCGTGGTCCGGCGTGGCCGCCTCGCACGACGTATTCGACTACGACTGGGCTGGTGAACCGGTGCGTTCCCGTCGGCTCTCCGCTGCCCGGGTCCGTCATCCTGTGAACGCCCGGTGCACGGTTCGCGTTCCCACGCGCCCCGACGTTCCAGGACCGGCTCTTCCCAGACGCTACCTTCCGGCCACGCCCCCGTCCCGTGGGGGCCGCCCGGTGTGCCGGTATCGTTGCTGACGGTCGGCCGCTTCGTAGGCTTCCCCGTATCCGGGGACGCGAAGCATTCGTAGGAATGTACAAAGCGCTGTGCCGCCGACCGTACAGACGCTCCCCGAGAAAGGGCCCCACCGTGGCCGCCAAGCCCGTGGCCGAGCGCGCCAGGCGTCTCGTCGTGCTGGTCTCCGGATCCGGCACCAACCTCCAGGCGCTCCTCGACGAGATCGCCGCCACCGGCGCCGAGGCGTACGGGGCGGAGATCGTGGCCGTCGGCGCCGACCGCGAGGGCATCGAGGGGCTGGCCCGCGCCGAGCGCGCCGGGCTGCCGACCTTCGTGTGCAAGGTCAAGGACCACCCGACCCGTGAGGAGTGGGACGCGGCGCTCGCCGAGGCCGTCGCCGCCCACGAACCCGACCTCGTGGTGTCCGCCGGGTTCATGAAGATCGTGGGGAAGGAGTTCCTCGCGCGTTTCGGCGGGCGGTTCGTCAACACCCACCCCGCCCTGCTGCCCAGTTTCCCCGGAGCCCACGGCGTACGGGACGCGCTCGCGTACGGCGCCAAGGTCACCGGCTGCACCGTCCACTTCGTCGACGACGGCGTCGACACCGGGCCGATCATCGCGCAGGGCGTGGTGGAGGTCCGGGACGAGGACGACGAGAGCGCTCTGCACGAGCGCATCAAGGACGTCGAGCGAAGGCTGCTCGTCGAGGTCGTGGGGCTCCTCGCCCGCAACGGCTACCGCATTGAGGGACGAAAGGTAGTTATCCAGTGACCGCCGAGAGCAACAAGCGGGCCATCCGACGGGCGCTCGTCTCCGTCTACGACAAGACCGGCCTCGAGGACCTCGCGCGCGGCCTGCACGAGGCCGGCGTGGAGCTCGTCTCCACCGGGTCCACCGCCGCGAGGATCGCCGCCGCGGGCGTCCCCGTCACCAAGGTCGAGGAGCTCACCGGCTTCCCCGAGTGCCTGGACGGCCGCGTCAAGACCCTGCACCCGAAGGTCCACGCCGGCATCCTCGCCGACCTGCGCCTGGAGGACCACCAGCGGCAGCTCGCCGAGCTGGGCGTGGAGCCGTTCGACCTCGTCGTCGTGAACCTCTACCCGTTCCGTGAGACCGTCGCCTCGGGCGCGACGCCCGACGAGTGCGTGGAGCAGATCGACATCGGCGGCCCGTCGATGGTGCGCGCCGCCGCCAAGAACCACCCCTCGGTCGCCGTCGTGACCAGCCCCGCCCGCTACGGCGACGTCCTCGCCGCGGTCCAGGACGGCGGCTTCGACCTCACCACCCGCAAGCGGCTCGCCGCGGAGGCCTTCCAGCACACGGCCGCGTACGACGTGGCGGTGGCCTCCTGGTTCGCCTCCGAGTACGCCCCGGTCGACGACTCCCGGTTCCCCGACTTCCTCGGCGCCACCTGGGAGCGCAAGAACATCCTGCGCTACGGCGAGAACCCGCACCAGCCCGCAGCCCTCTACGTCTCGGGCACGGGCGGCCTCGCCGAGGCGGAGCAGCTGCACGGCAAGGAGATGTCGTACAACAACTACACGGACACGGACGCCGCCCTCCGTGCCGCGTACGACCACGACGGGCCGGCCGTCGCGATCATCAAGCACGCCAACCCGTGCGGCATCGCGACCGGCGCGGACGTCGCCGAGGCGCACCGCAAGGCGCACGCCTGCGACCCGCTGTCCGCGTTCGGCGGGGTGATCGCGGTCAACCGCCCGGTGTCCAAGGAGCTGGCCGAGCAGGTCGCGGAGATCTTCACCGAGGTCATCGTCGCGCCGGACTACGAGGAGGGCGCCCTCGACGCCCTCACCAGGAAGAAGAACATCCGGGTGCTGCGCGCCCCCGAGGCCCCGTCCGCCCCGGTCGAGGTCAAGCCGATCGACGGCGGCGCCCTGCTCCAGGTCACCGACCGCCTCCAGGCCGAGGGCGACGACCCGGCCACCTGGACGCTGGCCACCGGCGAGGCCCTGACCGAGGCGGAGCTGGCCGATCTCGCCTTCGCCTGGAAGGCGTGCCGCGCGGTGAAGTCCAACGCGATCCTGCTCGCTAAGGACGGCGCCTCCGTCGGCGTCGGCATGGGCCAGGTCAACCGCGTCGACTCCGCGAAGCTGGCGGTGGAGCGGGCGGGCGCCGAGCGCGCGGCCGGTTCCTACGCCGCCTCGGACGCGTTCTTCCCGTTCCCCGACGGCCTGGAGATCCTCACCGAGGCCGGCGTGAAGGCCGTGGTCCAGCCCGGCGGCTCGGTCCGCGACGAGCTGGTCGTCGAGGCCGCGAAGAAGGCGGGCGTGACGATGTACTTCACGGGCACGCGCCACTTCTTCCACTGACGGCCCGTCCGCCCGTCCACATGGACGGGCGGACGCAGCCCCCTACTTGTCCACCTCGTACTGGCCGACCTCGAGGAAGTGCCGCAGTTCCTCGGGCGTACCGTCGATGACCTCCTCGGCCGCCGCGCGGAGCGCGTCGCTGATGTCCGGGTCGGCCAGCATGCGGGCGACGGCGACACGGTCGTCCTCGGCCTGCGCGAGCCGGTAGCCGGTCTCCAGCCAGGTGCGGAGCTTTTCGGGGGTGGGCGCGTCGAGGAGTTCGTAGATCTCCTGCTTGACGCGCTTTCCGGCGTAGGGCTTGCCGAGGATGGTGAAGACGGCGACCTGGTCGTCCTCGTACTGGGCGAGGCGGTAGCCGGTTTCGAGGAAGGCGCGGGCGGCTTCCGGGGTGCCTGCTTCGAGGGCTTCGGTGGCTTCGCGTATGACGCCCTTGCCGGAGTCGGGCTTGCCGAGGATGGTGAAGACGGCGACCCGGTCGTCCTCGAACTGCGCGAGCCGGTAACCGGTCTTGAGGAACTCACGCATGTCCTCCACGCTGCCGTCGAGGGCCTCGTTCGCCTCCCGCTCGACGCCCCTGCCGGAGTCCGGGTCGGCCAGGACGCGGGCGATGGCGGCGCGCAGCTCCTCCTCCGACATCTCGTCCACCGGCGTACCGGGGTCGTCCGTGGCGGCCGACGCCGTGACGGCGACGGAAGCCTGCGCCGAGCCCGCGGCGAACGCCGGACCGGTGAGAAGGAGGGCCGGCGTAAGCGCAGTGGCGGCCACCGCCAGAACACCGCGGGTCAGTCTCATGCGTGAACCTGCCTGTTCGGTAAGGGCTTTCACGGAAGACGGCGACTGCCGTCCCGAACATCCTTTCACCGCCCCGGACCGGAGATCACTGCCGGATACAGGCAGTCCTGACGCGCCGTCATTGCCGGAACACCCTCGGACCGTGACGTCTGCCGTCGGGGGACACGGCGGGGCCCGGCATCAGCTGATCAGCTGATGCCGGGCCCCGCCGTACTGGATGTCTCCGCCGTCGGACCGTCGGGCCGGGCCGCACAAGGCCGCCCGCCCGGATCAGTCGCAGGTGTTGGAGGTGTAGCTCGTGGTGTGCCACGCGTCGTTGTGGTAGATCCGGTACTTTCCGTCCGTCCGGTAGACGTCGAAGTAGTACCTCGTCCCCTGGTAACGGACGTGCAGGTTCCCGCCCGAGGCCGTACTGCCCCCCAGGTAGCGCAGCTTGCTGTCGGCGTAGCCGAAGGTGTTCGGGCCGACCTTGCCGTCGGCGTCGCTGAACGAGTCGGCGAGTCCCCAACTCACCTGCAGCCGCTTGGTGGCGTGCTGTGTGTTGGACCCGAAGTGGCCGTCGATGTCCGACATGTCGAAGTCGGTGCCGTCCGACTCGTTGGCGCCCTCCGCCAGGAGAATGATCTGCCACAGGCAGGTGGCGTTCGAGCTGCTGTACGAGGACGTGGACAGGATGCCCTCGTCGCCGAAGTCGTCGGTGTACGTATCGGCGCCGCTGACGTATCCGCTGGAGGCCGAGGCGGAGGCGGGCGAGGCGCTCACGGCCAGAGCACCGGCGGCGAGCGCGGCGACGGCGGCGGCGCCCAGGCGAGTGCGTGTCATACGGAGGTGCATGGAGGTTCCTTCCCCGTTGGTCCGGTGGTACTGGTGTTTCGCCGTGACCATGCTGCGCGGGACGGGCGATCGGAGGTACCTGCAAAGTTTCAGGTGTGCGGGGCGGAACCAGCCGTGTATTGGGGCGCTTCTCCCCGCAACTCGCACCACACCGTCTTGTCCGCAGGCGTCAGCCACACTCCCCAGCGCCGTGCGAGCGCGTCGAGCAGCATCAGACCGCGGCCGGTCTCGTCGTCCTCGTCCGGTCTGCGTGCGACGATCCAGGCGTGCGGGTCGGAATCGGTGAGTTCCACGCGGGTACGGCCGTCCGCCGTGCGGATCAGGCGGAGGGTCACCGGCGTGCCCTCGCCGACGTGGTCGATCACGTTGGTCAGCAGCTCGCTGACGCAGAGCTGGACCTCGGGGCAGGACGCGCCGAGGTGTTCGCGGACCGTCCGGCGAACCTCGGGTACCGCCTTGGGGGACGCGAGCAGTTCGAGCGTGAGCGGTTCGGTCACCGGCCGGCCGCCTTGCGCAGGACGGCGGTCAGGGCGCGGGCGGTGGCCGTGTTGCAGTTGCCGAGGGAGATGAGCGGGGGTTCGGCGTACGCGCCTGCGAAGGTCGGCAGGTCCACGGCGAGGGAGGGGAGCGTGATGCCGTGCGCCTTCAGCGCGGTGCGGAGCTGTTCGACACAGGTTTCCGTGTCGTCGTGGTGGTGCATGCCGTGCGCCTTTCTGCGGCCTGTGCGTTCCGTGACGAACCTCTCACAGAGTGGCATCGGGCGGCGTGCGGTGAGAAGGAGTTCAGGTTGCGCACGACAACCGGCAAACGGAGGTGGTGGGTCGTGCCCGCACGCAAGGACCCCGACGCGTCGACGAGCGTCCCCTGCTTCTACGGCGCCGAGTTGCGCTACAAGCGGGAGCAGGCGGGGGCTGACGCTGGAGCAGTTGGCGGAGGGGAGTTTTCGGGGCATCTCGTTCCTCGGCCAGATCGAGCGGGGGGAGCGGCGGATGCCGATCGATCTGGCCAGGCATGTGGACGAACGGCTGGGAACGGACGGATTTTTCCAGCGGCGGTGTGAAGACGCGGCCAAGGCGCGGCAGGCGGGGCACGCTTGGTTCTACGCCGACGTCCCGGACCTGGAGAAGCAGGCGCAGACACTGGAGGAGTGGGCGCCCGGGGGTATTCCGGGGCTTCTGCAGACCGGTGCGTACTATCGGGGCCGGATTCAGTACGGGGATCCGGAAGCGTCACCGGAGGCGGTCGAGGAGCGTGTCCGTGCACGGTTGGCGCGTGCGGAGTTGTGGAAACGCGAGGACCGGCCCACCTGCTGGGGGATTCTGAGTGAGTCGGCCATCCGGCGAACACCGCTTCCCCCAGCGGTGATGGCCGAGCAGGTGGAGCACATCCTCGACGTGGCCCGGTCCACACGGAGTGTTCTTCAGATCGTGCCGGAAACGACCTTCTGGCACCCGCTCGGTCAAGGCATGGCCAAGATCATGACCTTCGCCGACGCCCCGCCGTTGGTGTACACGGAGGGAGATTTCACCAGGCAGATCGTCGACTATCCGGCCCACGTGAAGCAGTACCGTCGTAGATACGATTTGCTCAGGGCCGTCGCGCTGTCACCCGAGGCGTCTCCGAGCTTGATGGACGACGCGGCGAGGACCTACGGAAATGAAGCGCAGCACGGCGATTGACCTGGGCTCTGTCGCTTGGCGCAAGAGCAGCTACAGCAACGACACCGGCGGCGACTGCCTCGAAGTCGCCGACGACCTCCCCGGTCTCACCCCCGTCCGCGATTCCAAGAACCCCCAGGGCCCCGCCCTGCTCTTCGCGGCGGACGCCTGGAACCACTTCATCGCTTCCCTCGCGAACTAGCCTGTCCTGCGCAGGGCGTGCCGAGTGGCTGGGCCTACCGCCACGGGACGCCGCCACCGCCGGGGCTTCCACCGGGGCGACCGGGGCGGGCGCGAGGTGCCCGCGCTCCGCTCCACGCGACGCAGCAGCGCCGCCGTGTCCGCGGTCCGGTCCTCGTGGGAGGGGGCCAGACAGTCCCGTACGATCTCCCGCCAGCCCTCGGGGAGTTCGGGGGAGAGCCGCAGCTCCTCCGCGCCACGGGCGTAGCGCATCGCCGCGTCGGTGCGTGCCTCCGTGGTGCCGCCCGGGAGCGGGAACGAACCCGCGAGGACGACGTGGGCCAGCACGCCGAAGGCCCAGATGTCGGAGGTGGGGTGGATCCGGGTGCCCCGCGCGTCGGTCTCCGGCCAGAGCAGTTCGGGGGCGGTGTAGTCCGGGGTGCCGAACGCGGGGGCGTAGGCGTGGGTGCCCTCCAGTTCGGCGGCCGTGCCGAAGTCGGCGAGCCGTACCGAACCGTTCGCCATCAGCAGGACGTTGGCCGGTTTCAGGTCCCCGTGCACCCAGCCCGCGTGGTGGAGCTGGTGCAGGCCCTCGCAGATCTGGGCCAGCAGGGTGGCTCCGGCCTCCGGGGCCGGGCTCCGGTCCAGTACGGCGTCCAGGGACTCCTCGGCCCGCTCCAGGACCAGGACCGTGGTGCCGTCCAGCTCCGGCCGGCCGGGGTCGTCGACCGTCAGGGTGTCGTACATCCGGATCAGCCGAGGGGAACGGAGCCGGCGCAGCAACCGCACCTCGCGTTCGGCCAGATCGCGCAGGTGGTGCGGTCGGCGGGGGGTGCGGGTGCCGGTCGGGAGGAACTTCAGCGCCGCCCGGCGCGGCAGTCCGCCCTCGTCCGCGGTGTGCCGGACCGCGTGGTAGACCGTGGCGAACGCACCGGACGCGAGCGGTTCGCGCACCTCCCAGGCGCCGAGGCGGTAGCCCTCGGGGACCGGAATCGCGTACGGCCGCCCGGTCACCGCGCCGCCCCGCTCGGGACGGGGGTGAGCACCACGAGGTCGTCCTCGCGGACGAGGTCGAAGCGGAGCGCCAGGGAGGCCAGCGACTCCTTCTTGCCGTGCACGCGGCGTCCGGGCTCGGCCTCGTCGGGGCCGGGACGCAGGCGCAGTTTGACGGCCAGGTAGTCGATGTTCCAGTAGACGGCGGAGCGGGTGACCTTGGGCCAGCCGGGACGCAGCCGCTCCACGATCTCCTCGACCGCGGGCAGCGGGGCACTCGGTTCGCCCCGCAGGCGGCGCTCGCACAGGACGGCCAGCACCGCGAAGTACCGTTTGGTGCGGTCCAGGGCGAACGCCGGCACGGTGGCGGATCCCGCGAGTTCGCGGCGCTCCACGCTGCGGAAGGCGTGCCGCGGTGCCCAGACGTCGAAGGAGAGCAGGTCGCCCGCGGCGGGCAGGGTCACCCGGGAGAACTCGAACGGCACGGGCGCGTCCACACGGCCCGGTGTGACCTTGACGTGCTCACCGGCGCCCTCCGGATTCTCCACCACGTAGGTCTGGTCCTCGCTGAGGTTGCTCAGCAGCCAGAACGTGCGGTGCGCGGTGATCTCCCCGGCGATCCGGGGCACTCCCTCGTGCGCGATGGCGAGGCCGTTCCGCCGCCGGGCCCGGCCGAACTCGATGCGTTCACCCGCGCCCAGTCTTATCTGTTCGTCCCCGATGCCGCTCGACGGCGGCACGACAATGACGCTGTACATGGAGTCGTTCCCCCTTCCCCGATTTCTCGGGGTCGACTTTCCCCAGTCCATTGAAGGAAAGGGTAAGCGATGTCAGGGACGTTCGGCGGTCGAACTTTTCCGGACGTACCCCGGTTCATGCCTTGTGAGCTGGGCTTTTGCGGTGAGTGTCAAATGTGTTGATTGGTTGGCGGCGGACTGCGAGCATGAACCAGGCAGGTGGTTTGTTCTTCACTGCGCAGGCGGCTCTTTTCGTCCTCTACGGAAAGTGAAGAGGGCTTTTCTTTCGGGTGGGGACTGCCGAATTTCGGAGAGCCGCACCCTTCGTCCGGTGAATGCGGGCAAGGACAGCGCGCCCACGTCCCGGCCACATGCCCGTTCAGCCCTCGTTTATCGGATCCTGATCCCGGCTTCCTACGATCGTCCGGCCGACCACCGGTGCGCCGTAGAACAGGATCCGGACTCGACTGGGGGAACGACATGCTCCGCATTCACTTCACCGACGTGGATCTGGCCAGGACCCGGCTCGCCCCCGCTCCCGATCCGCTCTTCGAGGTCGCCGCGAGCCTGCACCGGTTCCAGTCCCGGAAAGGGCGGTGGGCCTACACCGGGTGGTACCGCGGCGCACGGGAACAGATGCGGGAGAAGGGGCTGGAGCGGCTCCTGCGGAGTGTTCTGCTGCCCCTGTACCCGAGGGCCGCGTACTTCCCGGACTTCCTCACCCCGGTCGACGCCGTGAACGGTCTGGACGCGGGACTGGAGTCGATCCTGGCCACGCCCCCGGAACGGGTCGTGGCGGAGATGGGCATCCTCGACCGGACCGTCGGAGCACCCGCGTGGAGCGGACGGCTGGCCGAGTACAAGGCGCGCAAGGAGCTGGTGGGGGCGTTGCGCGCGTACCACGAGACCGTCATCGTCCCCCACCGGGAGCAGGTGCAGGCGCGTATCGAGGCCGAGCGGGCCGTACGCTGCCGGGGGCTGCTCGACGGCGGGGTGGAGGGCATGCTCGCCGGGCTCGGGCCCCTGCTGCGCTGGCGTCCGCCCGTCCTGGAGGTCACCTACCCCCGGCAGACGGCGGACCGGGACCTGTACCTGAACGGCCGTGGGCTCACGCTGGTCCCCTCGTACTTCAACTGGGGCGAGCCGGTCGCCTACGCCGACCCGGGGCTGCCGCCCGTGCTCTGGTACTCGCTGCTGCACGAGCCCGGGGCCCGCTCCCCGAGCGCCGACGACCCCGGGCGGTCCCTGACGAACCTGCTCGGCCGGGCCCGCGCGGTCGCCCTGCACGCCGCGTCCGGCGGCGCCACGACCGGTGAGATCGCCCGCGCCGCCGGGGTATCGGCCTCCGCCGCCAGCAGACACGCCACCGCGCTGCGCGACGCGGGACTCCTCACCACGGTCCGCAACGGCCCGGCCGTGCTGCACACCCTCACCCCCACGGGCGCCTCCGTGCTGCGCGCCGCCCTGCGGAAGGCGAACGAGGACTCCGCGGGCACGCCGGCCTGAGCCGGTGGACCCGGACGCACCAGGGCCGTGTCCCCCTCGTGCGGGTGGGACACGGCCCTTGGTGGCGGTGTGCTCGGGGCGGCCGCCCTCGGCGCGGCCGCCCTCAGTAGCGCGGGCGGTTGAACCAGGCCTTGCCCGCGGCGTTGCCGACGAACACGGCTATCAGGATCGCCAGCACCGTGTGGATCAGACCCACCAGGATGAAGGGGTAGATGCCGAGGACGGCGGTGATGATGCCGAAGATCAGCGCGGTGATACGGACGCCGTTGCCGCCCTTGCCGAACTTGACGGCCAGCACGAGCGCGAACACGCCCCACGCCAGCGCGAACACGGTCAGACCCCAGAGCAGGCCGGACGAGTAGTCGGCGAGCTGCTCGAACGCGGGATCCTCACTCAGCGTCGGGTCGTCCTTGGCGGCCTCCACGCCCGCGGCGCTGATCGCGAACAGCGCCACGCCGATGAGCTGCAGGGCCACGATGACCCACAGCAGCACGCGTGCCGTGCTCACCGTTCCCGGCATGGACGTCGGTACCGGGGCGCCGGAGTAGGCGCCCACCGGCGGCGCCGCCGGGTAGCCGTACCCCTGCTGAGGCTGCTGGGGGTAGCCGTAACCGGGAGCCGGCGGCTGCTGGCCACCCTGCGGGGGCCCATAGGGGTTGTTCGGGTCGCCGAAACTCATGGCGGTTCTTCCTCCGTTGCGCTTCAGGTGCGGGGACGACGCGAGACTCGGCGCGGAGGAAGTTCTACAGATGCGGTCCGTCCCCCCGGTTCTGCCCGCGGCACTGTGTCCTCATCGTTCTTGACCGTTCCTTTCCTTGTCCAGGCGCAGGCCGTATGTGTTGTGCAAGTGCAACATCACGATCTTGACCGGAAACGGGTGATACGTGGTGAGAGGGCGCCGCGGTCGCCCGGTATGCGGGCGGATTGGAACCGGGGCCCGGTCATCCGCGAGGATGGGGGCATGACCGCCCAGATTCTCGATGGCAAGGCCACCGCAGCCGAGATCAAGTCCGATCTGACCGCCCGTGTGGCGGCGCTGAAGGAGAAGGGCGTCACGCCCGGCCTCGGCACGATCCTCGTCGGGGAGGACCCCGGCAGCCAGAAGTACGTCGCCGGGAAGCACCGCGACTGCGCCCAGGTGGGCATCGCCTCCATCCAGCGCGAACTGCCGGACACGGCCACACAGGAGGAGATCGAGGCGGTCGTCCGCGAGCTGAACGAGGACCCCGCCTGCACCGGTTACATCGTCCAGCTTCCGCTGCCCAAGGGCATCGACGAGAACCGCATCCTCGAACTGATGGACCCGGGCAAGGACGCCGACGGCCTCCACCCGATGAACCTCGGCCGTCTCGTCCTCAACGAGCCGGCCCCTCTGCCCTGCACCCCCAACGGCATCATCACCCTGCTGCGCCGCCACGGCGTGGAGATCAAGGGCGCGGAGGTCGTGGTCGTCGGTCGCGGTGTGACCATCGGCCGTCCGATGCCCCTGCTGCTGACCCGGCGCAGCGAGAACGCCACGGTGACCCAGTGCCACACCGGCACGCGTGATCTTTCGGCCCACCTCCGGCGCGCGGACATCATCGTGGCCGCCGCGGGCAGCGCCCATCTGATCCGCCCCGAGGACGTCAAGCCGGGCGCGGCCGTCCTCGACGTCGGCGTCTCCCGCAGTGCCGAGGGCAAGATCCTGGGCGACGTCCACCCGGGCGTGGCCGAGGTGGCCGGCTGGGTCGCCCCGAACCCCGGCGGCGTCGGCCCGATGACCCGGGCCCAGCTGCTGGTCAACGTGGTCGAGGCGGCGGAGCGCAGTGTCGGCTGAGCGGAACGCGCCGGACGTCTCCGAGGAGCGGACCGAGGGGCGGGCCGGGGGACAGACCGAGGAGCGGGCCGGGGGACAGACCGAGGAGCGGGCCGAGGAGATCACGGTCCGTGATCCCGTCAGCGCGCCCGACGCCGAGGGCAGGCCGCGCCGCACCACCCGGCGGTTCCCCCTGTTCACCAGGGACACCGCGCGCCCCGAGGGCGGAGGCAGGGCCGCCCCCGGCGACGCCCCCGCGCCCGCCCGTCAGTGGCCGATCCTCTCCGTGCTGCTCACGGTCGGAGCGGGGCTGTTGCTGACCGCGCTGGACCAGTTCCGGCTGGGCACGCTGCTGGTCGGCGTGGCGCTGGTGGCCGGGGCCGTGCTGCGGTGGCTGGTGCGGGACGTGGGCATGCTCGCGGTGCGTTCCCGTTTCACGGACATCGTGACGTACGGGGGGCTGGGGCTGGTGATCGTGATGCTGGCGCTGATGGTGCAGCCGAAACCGCTGCTGGAGATTCCGTTCCTCAAGGACACGCTGCACTTCACGGTCGACGGTTAGCCCGCGTTCTGTGAGCGGCGGCCCGTCCGCACCCCCGTGAGAGGACGGGCCGCCGCCGGGGAACACGTTCCTGCACCGTGAAGGGCCTGTTCAACGGCTGTCCGGGGGCTGTGGCACGGAAGTGACCGTTTCGGTACGGTCCCGGAATCCCCGTACAGCCCTGCGATGCGGCTGGGGCGGCGGTGTTGGTGCCGGGCGGGGGTGGGTCGCGCTGCCCGGTGCTTGCGGGGTGCCTCCCCCGGAGGGGGTGCCCCCAGCCCACCCGTGCCGCCCCAGCGGCACGACTGCCCGCGGAGGGCGGGGCGTGCGGCTGTCCGCGGATCGCGGAGTGTGTCGATGTATTGACAAGTTTGTCGTTGTGCGCCGAAGTGGGGGGACGGCGGGCTAGCGTGAATGAACGGGGCGGGCCGGATGCCCCGTTCGGCCGAGGGGGGGCGGCCGATGGGACACTGGACCGCGAGTGAGTAGGCGTGCGACGGTGCCTGCCCGCGGCCCCGATGCTCCCGTGCGCCCCCGCCCCGGGAACTGAGACCCTGCCTGGCGGCATCCTCGTGGGTATCCACAACGGGGACTCGGCAAGGGGCACCATGCGCGAGGGAACAACCAGCACCAACCGGGGGGAAGAGGGGGGAAGCAATGCCTCGTTGGAAGGCCTTGCCGGATGAACTCGATCCGCAGATCAGGGAGTTCACGAGCCAGCTCAGGCGGGTCGTGGACCGCAGCGGTCTGAGCGTCGCGTCGGTCTCCGACCGCACGGGCTACAGCAAGACGTCCTGGGAGCGTTATCTGAACGGCCGGCTGCTCGCGCCCAAGGGCGCGATCGTGGCCCTGGCCGAGGTCACCGGGACCAACCCGATGCACCTCACCACCATGTGGGAGCTCGCCGAGCGCGCCTGGAGCCGCTCGGAGATGCGTCACGACATGACGATGGAGGCGATCAGGATCTCGCAGGCGCGCGCCGCGCTCAGCGAGTTCGCCGGTCCGTCCTCCGGCTCGGGCGGCGGATCCGCCCGCAAGGGCGCGTCCGCGGTCCGTCCGGGCGTCGCGGGACCGGCCGGGGTCGCGCCGAGCGTGCCGCCGCAGCCGACCGCCTCGGAGGTGCGCGACGCCACCGGCGGCGCGCGGGACGGTTCGGCCGGGACGAACTCCTGGGGGGTCGCCGCACCGGCCGACTCACCACCGGCGGGCCACCGCGGCTCCGGGCCCGCGGCGGGCGGGCGCACGCCGGGCGCCTCCGGGACGTACGGCGCACCGCCCCCGGGCGCGTCCGGTCAGGGCCACCCGGGCGGACCGGGCCGTTCCGGCGGCAAGCGGCGGACGTCGACGTTCATCGCCGGAGCGGTGGGAGCGCTGGTGGTGGTCGCCGCCGCGTTCTACGTCACCAGCACCGAGGGCGACACGAAGAAGGACGAGACCCGGAAGTCCCCCTCGCCCACCGCCACCGCCAGTGTCGACCTGCCCCCCGGTGTGAAGTGCAGCGGCGACAGTTGCGCGGGCAAGGACGCCGAGGCCATGGGGTGCAGCGGCGACCTGGCGACCACCACGCGGACCGCGGTCGTCGGCGCCACCACGGTGGAGGTCCGCTACAGCGAGACCTGCGCCGCGGCCTGGGGACGCGTCACGCAGGGCGCGCAGGGGGACAAGGTCGAGATCAGCGCGGGCACGTCGAAGCAGGGCGACAGCATCACCGCGGCCGGCGACACGGTCACGTACACCCCGATGGTGCCGGTGAAGGACGCGACGGACGCGAAGGCCTGTGCCGTACTGGCCGCCACCGGTGAGAAGGGCTGCACCGAGTAGTACCCCCGCATGGCTCGGCACGCCAGATGTATGGGCCCGTACGGGTCAATACGAGCCCATACATGTGGGGGAAATGTGGGGACGTGCATGGTGCGGCGAAAGGCGGGCACGCGGAAAGTACCCCCACGGGAGTCCGGCACGGTCGGCCCCCGACGGCGGCCGCCCCGCCCCCACCTCTCCCGGACGGAGCGGCCGCCCTTCCCGTGCCCGTCCGGCTACCCGTGTGTCCGGGTCGTCACTCTGTGGGGCGGGCCACAGGGAGCCCGGCCGTCCGCGCCCGTGGATGCGCGGTAGCCTGACCGCTGGATCTCTCTTGACGCCAAGAGATCGATCATCCGAACCGATGATCGATCATCGTGGTGGACGCCGGTCACGAGCCGGAGCGGGATCCCGCACCCCGGGGCAGGGACCGCCCCACCGCCAGCTGTCATACGGAGAACGCCATGACCCGCACTCCCGTGAACGTCACCGTCACCGGCGCGGCCGGCCAGATCGGTTACGCCCTGCTCTTCCGCATCGCCTCCGGCCAGCTGCTCGGCGCGGACGTGCCGGTCAAGCTGCGCCTGCTGGAGATCACCCCGGCGCTCAAGGCCGCCGAGGGCACGGCCATGGAGCTGGACGACTGCGCGTTCCCGCTCCTCCAGGGCATCGACATCACGGACGACCCGAACGTGGCCTTCGACGGCGCCAACGTCGGCCTCCTCGTGGGCGCCCGCCCGCGGACCAAGGGCATGGAGCGCGGTGACCTCCTGGAGGCCAACGGCGGCATCTTCAAGCCGCAGGGCCAGGCCATCAACGCCCACGCCGCGGACGACATCAAGGTCCTGGTCGTCGGCAACCCGGCCAACACCAACGCCCTGATCGCCCAGGCCGCCGCCCCGGACGTACCCGCCGAGCGGTTCACCGCCATGACCCGCCTGGACCACAACCGCGCGCTGACCCAGCTCTCGAAGAAGACCGGCGTCCCGGTCTCCGAGATCAAGAAGCTGACGATCTGGGGCAACCACTCCGCCACCCAGTACCCCGACATCTTCCACGCCACGGTCGCCGGCAAGAACGCCGCCGAGGTCGTGAACGACGAGAAGTGGCTGGCCGAGGACTTCATCCCGACCGTCGCCAAGCGCGGCGCCGCGATCATCGAGGCCCGTGGCGCCTCGTCGGCCGCCTCCGCCGCCAACGCCGCCATCGACCACGTGTACACCTGGGTCAACGGCACCGCCGACGGCGACTGGGCCTCCATGGGCATCCCGTCGGACGGCTCCTACGGCGTCCCGGAGGGCCTGATCTCCTCCTTCCCGGTCACCGTGAAGGACGGCAAGTACGAGATCGTCCAGGGCCTGGAGATCAACGAGTTCTCCCGCGCCCGCATCGACGCCTCCGTCAAGGAGCTCACGGAGGAGCGCGAGGCGGTCCGCGGCCTCGGCCTCATCTGATCCGACCCGCTCCAGGGTTTCGGGCCCCGCACCGGCTGTGCCGGTACGGGGCCCGCCGCGTTCATCCGGCCGGGGCCGGACCTGTCCGGTGCGGTGACACTCCGCGTCACCGGGCGCGGAACGCGATTCTCCTCCGCGAGCAGGAGGTGCCCCGCCCGGCGCGAACGCCGGGCCCCCTCGCAAGAGACACCTGTGAACATCGGCGACGGTGCCGTGCACATCGACCGGGTCGAGGGCTCGACCTTCGCCATCGGCGAGAACGCGAGCGCCGCCGGCGGTACGGCACCGGGGAGGGGAGTTCCGACGCTGTCCGCGAAGGTGCCGATGACCGAGGTGAAGCCGCCCGCGTACGAGGAGGGCTGCGACGCCGACCCGGCGAAGGCCGCCTGCGCCTACCCGGTCACCCCGCTGCGGAAGTACCTCGACGCGGACTTCGCGCGGCGCGGCGGGGAGGCGGCGGAGCTGCTCAAGAGGTTCACGTGGACGACCGAGGACCAGAACGAGGTCTCCCTGATGATCGCCGAGCAGAAGCTGTCCCCTCGGGAGGCGGCCGGGAAGCGGGTGGACAGCCACGAGTCCACAGGGCAGAAGTGGCTGTCCTGACCTCCTGGTTCACCACTCGGTGGAGCCCGGTGGGATCCGGCGGCCGACCATCAGCCGGTTCCAGCTGTTGATGGCGGTGATCAGCGCGACGAGGTGGGCGAGCCGGGCGGCGTCGAAGTGCCCGGCCGCCCGCTCGTACACCTCGTCGGGCACGAATCCCCCGGTCAGCACCGTGACCGCCTCCGTCAGCTCCAGCGCGGCCCGTTCCCGCGCGTCGAAGACGTCGTCCCCGGCCTCCTCCCAGGCGTCGAGGAGATCGAGCTGCGCCTCGCGCACCGCCCCGTCCTTGCGGGCGAGGGCGAGGTGCATGTCGAGGCAGAACGCGCAGTGGTTGAGCTGCGAGGCACGGATCTGCACCAGCTCGGCCAGTCCGGGATCGCCGAGGCCCTTCCTGGCGGCGGCGCCCACCGCCCGCAGCGCGCTGCGGACACCGGCGTCGAGGCGGGTCGTACGAGCCGTCACGCGTGCTGTCCCGGCGTGTAGTGGCCCGGCGTCATCCGGCAGGTCACACCGAACCGGTTCCAGGCGTTGATCACCGTGATCGCGGCGATCAGCTGCGCCAGCTCGGCCTCCTCGAACTGCTTGGCGGCCCGCTCGTACACCTCGTCGGGCACGAAGCCGTCCGTCAGCACGGTCACGGCCTCGGTCAGCTCGATCGCGGCGAGCTCCTTCTCCGTGTAGAAGTGCCGCGACTCCTCCCACGCGCCGAGCTGGATGATCCGCTCGACGCTCTCGCCCGCCGCGAGCGCGTCCTTGGTGTGCATGTCCAGGCAGAAGGCGCAGTGGTTGAGCTGGGAGGCGCGGATCTTCACCAGCTCGTACAGCTTGGCGTCGAGCCCCTTCCTGGCGGCGGAGTCCAGCCGGATCATCGCCTTGTAGACCTCGGGGGCGTGCCGGGCCCACTCCAGCCGGACGGGGAGCTCGGCGGCGTACTCGGTGTTCGTCTCGGTAGCGGTCATGCCTCGACCCTAGGAGTGAGGCAGCCCAGGAGTATGGTCCACTTCCATGGCAGAACGCCGGGCCACTTTCGGCATCGACCTCCACCTCGAACCGACCGGTCCCGGCCTGCGCCGAGGCCTGACCGACGCCCTCCGCGAGGCCGTCCGCACCGGCCGGCTCGCCCCCGGCACGCGGCTGCCCTCCTCCCGCTCCCTCGCCGCCGACCTGGGCGTCGCCCGCAACACCGTCGCCGACGCCTACACCGACCTGATCGCCGAGGGCTGGCTCACCGCCCGGCAGGGCTCCGGCACCCGGGTCGCCGACCGCACGGTGCCCCGGCCACCCGCCGCACCCCCCGCCCCGGGGCGCGCCCCCGGCCGACTTCCGTACGACCTCGTCCCGGGCACCCCCGACCTCGCCTCCTTCCCCCGCGCCGAATGGCTCAAGGCCGCCCGCCGCGCCCTCGCCACCGCCCCGCACGACGCCCTCGGCTACGGCGACCCGCGCGGCCGTCCCGAACTGCGCACGGCCCTCGCCGACTACCTGGCGCGCGTCCGGGGCGTACGCGCCGACCCCGAACGGATCGTCGTCTGCTCCGGTTTCGCCGGCGGCCTCCGCCTCCTCTGCGAGGTCCTGCGCGCCCGCGGCGCCCGCACCCTCGCCGTGGAGTCCTACGGACTGGACGCCCACTGGGACCTGGCCGCCCGCGCCGGCCTGACCACCACCCCGCTCCCCTTCGACTCCCTCGGCACCCGCGCACAGGACCCGGGCGACGCCGACGCGGTCCTGCTCAGCCCGGCCCACCAGTTCCCGCTGGGCGGCGCTCTCCTGCCCGAGCGCCGCGCCGCCGTCGTCGACTGGGCGCGCCGCACCGGCGGGCTGATCCTGGAGGACGACTACGACGGCGAGTTCCGCTACGACCGCCAGGCCGTCGGCGCGCTCCAGAACCTCGACCCCGACCAGGTGGCCTACCTCGGCACGGCCAGCAAGTCCCTCGCCCCCGGCCTCCGACTGGGCTGGACGGTCCTGCCCCCGTCCCTGCTCCCGGACGCCGTGGCCCACGGCGGCGGCCGCTCCGTGAGCGTCCTCGAACAGCTCACCCTCGCCGAGTTCCTCACCTCCGGCGCCTACGACCGCCACGTCCGCGCCGCCCGTCTGCGCTACCGCCGCCGCCGCGACTGTCTGGTCGAGTCCCTCGCCACCCGGGCCCCCGACGTCCGGATCACCGGCATCGCGGCCGGCCTGCACGCCGTCCTCCGACTCCCGCCCGGCACCGAACGGTCCGTGGTCCAGGCCGCCACCTGGCAGAACCTCGCCGTCCACGGCCTCTCCCGCTTCCGCCACCCCGCCACCGCCACCACGGCGGGCGACGCCCTGGTCGTCGGCTACGCCACCCCACCGGACCACGCCTGGGCCGGCACCCTGGACGCCCTGTGCCGGGCACTGCCCTGACGCACCAAGCCGGCATAAGGCACCAAGGGTCGCAAATGGGTGGCGGGGGAGCGCTGCCGGCGGGGGGGCTCCCGCGCGTGCCGTCCGGGCGGTCTCTAGGCTGTCCGCCGCGAGCCGGGAGAGGTGACCCGGGGGTATGCGAGGGGGAGTGAAGGGCATGGCGGAGACACGGCGGCGGCTGCGGTCCAGCACGGTGGTGCTCGGAGGGATGGGCGTGCTCGCGGCGGCACTGTCGGCGTGCGGGTCCGATCCGGACCGGCGGTGCGTGGACCGGGACAGCTACGACTACATCAACGGCTACAAGATCGTCGCCGACAGGAACTGCAATTCCTCCGGGGCCACCTCCAGTTCGATGGGCACGTCCCGCACCGACGCCGACTGGTACTACGACGCCGACGTCAGCAACGGCTACGCCGACTACGGCACCTTCAGCCGCAGCGAGGCCGTCGACCGGGGCGGCTTCGGCTGCTCGGGCTCCGGCAGCAGCGGCGGCTGACGGACCATGGAACGGCGTACGACCGAGCCCCGCCCCGGCTGGCAGGAGACCGTCGAGGAGCAGGGGCTCATCTATCCGCTCACCCGTTACCCGGACGGCTCCCTGCGCCCCTACTGGGACGAGAGCGCCTACTACGTCTTCGGCCTGGAGGAGATCGAGGCGCTGGAGGAGGTCGTCGGGGAACTGCACGGCATGTGCCTCGCCGCCGCCGAGCACATCGTCACCGCCGACCGCTTCGCCGACCTCGGCATCACCGACCCGCGCATCGCCCGCGTGGTCGCCGAGGCCTGGCACCGACGCGCCGAACTCCCCTCCGTCTACGGCCGCTTCGACCTCCGCTACGACGGCACCGGCCCGGCCAAGCTCCTGGAGTACAACGCCGACACTCCCACCTCCCTGGTGGAGGCCGCCTCCCCCCAGTGGTTCTGGATGGAGGAACGCTTCCCCGGCGCCGACCAGTGGAACTCCCTCCACGAACGCCTCGTCGACGCCTGGAGGAAACAGGCCGCCCTCCTCCCGCCGGGCAGCCCCCTGTACTTCGCCCACTCCTCCGCCGACGAACTCGGCGAGGACCTCATGACCGTCGCCTACCTCAAGGAGACCGCCGAACAGGCCGGCCTCGACACCGACTGGCTCTCCATGGAGGAGATCGGCTGGGACCGCCTCTCCGGCCGCTTCGTCGACAACGGGCTCCGGTTCATCCGCAGCATCTTCAAGCTGTACCCCTGGGAGTGGCTCACCACCGACCGCTTCGCCGGCCACGTCCTCGACACCCTCGACAACGGCGGCGGCACCGGCACCACCCTGTGGATCGAACCCGCCTGGAAGATGCTCCTCAGCAACAAGGCCCTCCTGGCGATCCTCTGGGAGCTCTACCCCGACCACCCCAACCTCCTCCCCGCCCACCTCGACGGCCCACGTGACCTGGCGGACACCACCGGCTGGGTCGCCAAGCCCCTCCTCGGCCGCGAGGGCGCGGGAGTGAGCATCCACGAGCCCGGCTCCGACCCCGTGCTCCGCGACGAACCCTGCTGCTACCAGCAGCTCGCTCCTCTTCCCGACTTCGACGGCAACCACGTGGTCCTGGGCGCCTGGGTGGTGGAGAACGAGTCGGCGGGCCTGGGCATCCGCGAGTCGTCGGGCCTGGTGACGGACGAGTACGCCCGCTTCCTGCCCCACGTGATCTTGTAAGCAGAGGCTCAGGGGCGCGGGGCTGTGGCATATGCGGCTCCGCCGCGTGGGCGCGACCGGCCCCCACGCACGCGCGGGCAGCCGCCGGCGGGAACCACGCGGACGCCATCGCCCGCATGGTGGACGCCGGCGCCAATGCCAGGACGCCGCCCGCTAGGCTGGCGCCGGGCCGTGACTGGCGCGCTGGGATGGGAGCAACCATCGGGAAGCGGCCCCGGACCCTTCGGGTCCGGAAACATGTGCCGTGCGCCTGGGCCGTACCGTGAACGCAGAACGCCACGTCCGGAGGTCCCCATGTCAGCTGAGCCCACCCCCGCCTCCAAGGCCTACCGAGCCGCCCTCGACGTGATCCGCGCCGTCGAGCCGCGCGTCGCCGACGCCATCGGTCAGGAGGTCGCCGACCAGCGCGAGATGCTCAAGCTGATCGCCTCCGAGAACTACGCCTCCCCGGCCACCCTCCTCGCGATGGGCAACTGGTTCAGCGACAAGTACGCCGAAGGCACCGTCGGCCGCCGCTTCTACGCCGGCTGCCGCAACGTCGACACCGTCGAGTCGCTCGCCGCCGAGCACGCCAAGGAGCTCTTCGGCGCCCGCCACGCCTACGTCCAGCCGCACTCCGGCATCGACGCCAACCTGGTCGCCTTCTGGTCGGTACTCGCCGACCGCGTCGAGGCCCCCTTCCTGGAGAAGACCGGCGCCCGCCAGGTCAACGACCTCTCCGAGGCCGACTGGGCCGAGCTCCGCCAGGCCTTCGGCAACCAGCGCATGCTCGGCATGTCCCTGGACGCCGGCGGCCACCTCACCCACGGCTTCCGCCCGAACATCTCCGGCAAGATGTTCGACCAGCGCTCCTACGGCACCGACCCGGCCACCGGCCTCATCGACTACGAGGCCCTGCGCACCTCCGCCCGCGAGTTCAAGCCGCTGATCATCGTCGCCGGCTACTCCGCCTACCCCCGTCTGGTGAACTTCCGGATCATGCGCGAGATCGCCGACGAGGTCGGCGCCACGCTCATGGTCGACATGGCGCACTTCGCCGGTCTCGTCGCCGGCAAGGTCCTCACCGGCGACTTCGACCCGGTCCCGCACGCCCAGATCGTCACCACCACCACCCACAAGTCGCTGCGCGGCCCGCGCGGCGGCATGGTGCTGTGCGACGACTCCCTCAAGGACCAGGTCGACCGCGGCTGCCCGATGGTCCTCGGCGGCCCGCTCCCGCACGTCATGGCCGCCAAGGCCGTCGCCCTCGCCGAGGCCCGGCAGCCCGCCTTCCGGGACTACGCCCAGCGCATCGTCGACAACTCGCGCGCTCTCGCCGAGGGCCTCATGCGCCGCGGCGCCACCCTGGTCACCGGCGGCACCGACAACCACCTCAACCTGATCGACGTCGCCACCTCCTACGGCCTCACCGGCCGCCAGGCCGAGGCCGCCCTGCTCGACTCGGGCATCGTCACCAACCGCAACGCCATCCCCGCCGACCCCAACGGCGCCTGGTACACCTCCGGCATCCGCATCGGTACCCCCGCGCTGACCACGCGCGGCCTGGGCACGGCGGAGATGGACGAGGTCGCGGGTCTGATCGACCGGGTCCTGACGACGACCGAGCCCGGCACCACCAAGTCCGGTGCCCCCTCCAAGGCCGCCCACGTCCTCGACACCAAGGTCGCCGACGAGATCTCCCGCCGCGCCACCGACCTGGTCGCCGGTTTCCCGCTCTACCCGGAGATCGACCTCGGCTGAGGCGGCCCGGCCCTGCTCGACGCGCCCCGCGGCGGTCCGGTCACGTACCGGGCCGTCGCGGGCCCGTCATCAGGCGTCCAGCAGCTCCTGCCGCGGCCCTGGATCCTCCTTCCGCCGGCGGATCAGCGGCCACCGCGTCACATACGGGCGCAGCACCAGGGCCAGCACCGCTCCGGCCACCGCCCCCGGTATCGCCCACCACCAGTCGGTGCCGTCGTCCGTCGTCGGCGCGGCGCGGGTCCCGGAGGCCGCCGCGGCCTGATCCTTTCCGGGCTCGGCCTGCTCCGTCTCCCACGGTGCCGGGTAGATCCCCGGAGCCGATCCGGTGCCTGACCTCTCGCCCATCACATCCAGCGAGTACAGGATCTTGTACAGATCCGTCGGGTCCTCGGCGCGGTGCCAGAGGCCGTCCGGCGATTCGTTGAACCGCGCCGCCGTGTGTATCCACGCGTCCTGGCCCGCATCCGCCATGAAGACCCGGTCCACTCGCCAGGGCGTCACGTCGTGCACCATCCATGTCACATTGATCAGCCGGGGCGAGGCCGAAACGGCCTCCGGCGGCCTCTCACGCGTGCCCTTGCCGACGGGGCCGAGCAGCCGCTCCAGCTCGCCGTACTGCTTGTCGGAGTAGTACACCGAGGCCGTCTCCCCGCTCTCCGGCGAGACCACCAGCACGCTCGTCGGCCCCCCGGCGGACACGGGCGACGCCTCCCACATCATCAGGGCCAGCGCTGTCGCCAACGCGCCCATGACCGCCGTCAGTTGTCGAACCCTGCCCTTCCACCCGCGCATCCGGACCCCCGCTCGGCCGGTCGATCCCCGTGCGGCCCGCCCACGAGCCGCCTGTCACTTCTGGTACACCGCCCGGCCCGCCGGGGTTCCCAGTCGGTCCGCCCCGATTCCGGGACACTCCGGGAAGACCGGCCGCTACCGGCCCGCCTCCTCGACCGCCTCCGCGATCTCCAGCGCCCGCGCCTTCGACACCACCCCCTCCAGCCGCAGCGTCACCCCCTCGACGGCCCCGCCGCCGTACGGCCACAGCAGCGTCGGCCCCGCCGTGCGCTCCTCCCGGGTGAACCGGTGACCGTCCACGTCCACCAGCCAGAAGCTCAACACGTGCGGCCGCGGGAACCACAGGGCCTGGCCGGGAATCTCGCCCTCGTCGCCCTCCCCGCCCAGCGGCAGCCACTCCGGCTGCTCACGCACGCTCTTGACGAAGGTGACGTCCAGGCGGGCCGGGAACTCGTCGAGCCGGATCGTCCGCCCCTGCTCCCGCCAGCACAGACTCACCAGGAACCGCCCCCGCGGCAGCCCGCTCACCGTCACCGCGTCCGGAGCGCCCAGCGCCTTCGGCACCAGCGGCGTGAACCCGGCCCGCCGCTCCGCCTCGCCGAGTGACACCGAGCGCCCGCAGCCCGGCACCTCCGCGCCCGACGAGGGCACCGCCGACGGGTCGTACCGCACCTCGACCCCGCCGAAGCCGAACCAGTCGATCACCGCCGCCCGCACCGGAGGCGTCAACGTCAGCACCGTCAGCAGCCCGCACAGGGCCGCGACCAGCGCCCGCCACCGCGCCCGCGTCCAGCGCCGGGCCGCCCGCAGCCACGCGCCGGTGCCCGTCGGCCCGGCCACCGGAACCGGCAGTTCCTCGGTGAGTATCCGCCCCAGCACCCGCTCGACCATCGACTCCGACCCCGCCACCGGGTCCGCCCCGTCCAGCGACCGTCCCAGCGCCCGCAGCTCCTCCCGCAGGCGCTCGGCATCACCGTCGTACCGCTCATCCACGCCTCTCACCCCCCTTCCCGGGGCCGGAAGTCCGGCAGCAGGCGCTCCAGCTTGCGCAGGGCGCGGTTCAGCCGCGACTTCACCGTGCCCCGGGGCCAGCCCAGGGCCTGGGCGGTCTCCCGCTCGTCCATCTCGAGCAGATAGCGGTAGGTGACGACCAGCCGGTGCTCCTCGCTCAGCTTCTCCAGGGCGGACACCAGCGCCCCGCGGCGCTCCGTCTCCAGCGTCGCGACCGCCGGGTCCGTCGCCTCCGGTATCACCGGCTCCGCCTCCATGAACGCCGCCTCCCGGTCGGCGAGGCCGTTCCGGCGCACGGCGGCGCGCACCGTGTTCCTCGTCTCGTTGGCCACGATCGACAACAGCCACGGCCGGAACGCCATGCCGTCCCGGAACCGGCCCAGCGCGCAGTACGCCTTGACGAAGGCCTGCTGCACCACGTCCTCCGCGTCCGCTCCCGCCCCGAGCGCGGCGGCAGCCCTGAGCGCGATGCCCGTATGGGCCCGCACCAGCTCCGCGTACGCCTCCGGCTCCCCGGCGCGTACGCGTGCGATCACCGCGGCCTCATCGACGATGCGGCCCCCCTCCCGCGTCCTCACGTCTTTGTTACACCGCCGGGGACGGATCGGTTCCCACCTGTTTCCGGTCGGTTCCGGACCGCCTTCCGGGACCTGAGAGAATGGTGGGCATGGCGACTGACCGACCCCGCGTGCTCTCCGGAATCCAGCCCACCGCAGGCTCGTTCCACCTCGGCAACTACCTCGGCGCCGTCCGCCAGTGGGTGGCCCTGCAGGAGACCCACGACGCGTTCTACATGGTCGTCGACCTGCACGCGATCACGGTCCCGCAGGACCCGAAGGAGCTGCGCGCCAACACCCGGCTCGCCGCCGCCCAGCTGCTGGCCGCCGGTCTCGACCCGGACCGCTGCACGCTCTTCGTGCAGAGCCACGTGCCCGAGCACGCCCAGCTCGCCTGGATCATGAACTGCCTCACCGGCTTCGGCGAGGCCTCCCGCATGACCCAGTTCAAGGACAAGTCCGCCAAGCAGGGCGCCGACCGCGCCTCCGTCGGCCTGTTCACGTACCCGGTCCTGCAGGTCGCGGACATCCTGCTCTACCAGGCCAACGAGGTGCCGGTGGGCGAGGACCAGCGCCAGCACATCGAGCTCACGCGCGACCTCGCCGACCGTTTCAACGGCCGGTTCGGCGAGACGTTCACGATGCCGAAGCCGTACATCCTCAAGGAGACGGCGAAGATCTACGACCTCCAGGACCCGACGGTCAAGATGAGCAAGTCGGCGTCCACGCCGAAGGGCCTCATCAACCTCCTGGACGAGCCGAAGGCCACCGCCAAGAAGGTGAAGAGCGCGGTCACCGACACCGACACGGTCATCCGCTACGACGTCGTGGAGAAGCCCGGTGTGAGCAATCTCCTCACGATCTACTCGACCCTCACCGGAGCGGACATCCCCGAACTGGAGGAGAAGTACGCCGGCAAGGGCTACGGTGCGCTCAAGACGGACCTCGCCGAGGTCATGGTCGAGTTCGTGACCCCCTTCAAGGAGCGCACCCAGCAGTACCTGGACGACCCCGAGACGCTGGACTCGATCCTGGCCAAGGGCGCGGAGAAGGCGCGCGCCGTCGCCGCGGAGACCCTCTCCCAGGCGTACGACCGGGTCGGCTTCCTGCCCGCCAAGCACTGAACCACCGCACCGGACGGACACACTGCACCGGCGCTGAACCGGCCCACGGCGGCGATCCGTACCACCGCACAGCGCTGCACATCACTCCGGTTGCGCCTGCCCGCATCCGGGTCGTGGTCGTACAGTCGATAACCGGGTGACCGTTTCCGCGGTCACCCGGTGCTCACCGCAGCTTCACCGCCACGCTTCACCACCACAACGACAGGAGACGACGTGGGGACCGTAACGATCGGCGTGTCGATCGCGGTCCCGGAGCCTCACGGCAGCCGGCTTCAGCAGCTGCGCGCGGGCTTCGGCGACGCCGCGGCTCACGGTATCCCCACGCACGTCACCCTGCTGCCGCCGACCGAGATAGACGACGCCGACCTGCCGGCCGTCGAGGCGCATCTCGGAGAGGTCGCCGCGGCCGGCCGCCCGTTCCCGATGCGGCTGTCCGGCACCGGTTCCTTCCGGCCGCTGTCGCCGGTGGTGTACGTGCGGGTCGTCGACGGCGGCGAGGCCTGCACCTGGCTGCAGAAGCAGGTCCGTGACGCCTCCGGCCCGGTCGCCCGCGAGCTGCAGTTCCCGTACCACCCGCACGTCACCGTGGCGCACGGCATCGAGGAGGCGGCCATGGACCGCGCCTTCGAGGAGCTCGCCGGCTACGAGGCCGAGTGGCCCTGCACCGGCTTCGCGCTCTACGAGCAGGGCGCCGACGGGGTGTGGCGCAAGCTGCGCGAGTTCCCCTTCGGCACCGCGGTGGTGCCCCCGCAGTCCGGGAGCGTGGACCGGGGATCCGTCTCCGCCCGCTGAGCACCCCCGGCCGGTGCTCAGACCGGCAGCCGACGGAACACCCCGCGCGGCAGGTGCCGTAGCGCCGACATCACCATCCGCAGCGTGCCCGGCACCCACACGGTCTCCGCGCGGCGCCGCAGCCCCAGCTCGACGGCCGCCGCGACCGCCTCCGGCGTGGTGGCCAGCGGCGCCTCGGGAAGCCCGGCGGTCATCCGGGTACGGACGAATCCGGGGCGTACGACCATGACGTGCACCCCCGTGCCGTACAGCGCGTCGCCGAGGCCCTGGGTGAAGGCGTCCAGGCCGGCCTTGCTGGAGCCGTAGATGAAGTTCGCGCGGCGGGCCCGCTCGCCCGCGACGGAGGACAGCACCACCAGGGAGCCGTGGCCCTGCGCCTGGAGGGCGCTCGCGCACACCAGGCCCGCCGAGACCGCGCCGGTGTAGTTGGTCTGCGCGACCCGCACCGCGGCCTGCGGGTCCCGTTCGTCGTGGGCCTGGTCGCCCAGGGTGCCGAAGGCGAGCAGCACCATGTCGACGTCGCCCTCGGCGAAGACCTTGCCGAGCGTGTCCTCGTGGGCGGCCGGGTCGAGCGCGTCGAAGGCGACGGTGCGCACCTCGGTGCCGAGGCCGCGCAGTCGGCCGGCGGCCTCGTCCAGGTCGGGGGAGGGGCGGCCGGCCAGCCACACCGTGCGGGTGCGGCGGGCGATCAGCCGCCGCGCGGTGGCCAGCGCGATCTCGGACGTGCCGCCGAGGACGAGCAGGGACTGGGGGAGGCCGAAGGCGTCCTTCATGACAGCTCCTAGCTGGATGTGGCCTGGAGGTGGAGGCGGCGGGCCAGGTCGGAGACGAACACCCCGCGCGGGTCCAGTTCGGCGCGCAGCGCGCGGAAGTCGTCCAGGCGGGGGTACATGGCCGCGAGCAGCTCCGGGCGCAGCCGGGAGTCCTTGGCGAGGTAGACGCGCCCGCCGGCGCCGGCGACCTCCTCGTCGAGTTCGTCGAGGAAGCCGCCGAGGCCGGGCAGGGACGCCGGGATGTCCAGGGCCAGGGTCCAGCCCGGCACCGGGAAGGACAGCCAGCCCGGGTCGGCCTCCCCGAAGCGTTTGAGGACGGCGAGGAAGGACGGGCAGCGGCGCTCGGAGATGCGGCGCACGATCCGGCGCAGGGTGTCCTCCCGGCCGTGCCCGACGACGAACTGGTACTGCACGAAGCCGCCCCGGCCGTAGACGCGGTTCCAGTGCGGTACGCCGTCCAGGGGGTGGAAGAACGCGGGGATGCGCTGGAGCCGCCCCATTCGCGCGCGGGGGGCCTTGCGATACCAGAGCTCGTTGAACAGTCCCACGGTGGTGCGGCTGAGCAGGCCCTCGGGGACGAAGGAGGGGGCGGCCGGGAGGCGGGAGGTGCGGAAGGAGAGGGGCTCCCCGCGCGCGCGGGTGCCCGGTGGCAGTGCGTCCAGGGGGGCGTGGTCGCCGCGCGTGAGCACCGCGCGGCCGGTGGCGGCGCCGCGGGCCAGCAGATCGATCCAGGCGACCGAGTAGCGGTAGCGGTGGTCGGTGTCGGTGAGGCGGGCCATCAGGTCGTCGAGGTCGTTCGCGCGCTCGGTGTCGACGGACATCAGTGAGGTCTCGACCGGCTGGAGCCGGATCGTCGCGGTGAGGATCACCCCGGTCAGGCCCATGCCGCCCGCGGTCGCCTCGAACAGCGGCGTGCCCGGCGCGACCGTACGGACCCGCCCGTCGGCGGTGAGCAGCTCCAGGGAGAGCACATGGCGGGAGAAGGAGCCGGAGACATGGTGGTTCTTGCCGTGGATGTCGGCGCCGACCGCCCCGCCGACGGTCACGTAGCGCGTGCCGGGGGTGACCGGCACGAACCAGCCGAGCGGCAGCAGCACCTCCATCAGCCGGTGCAGGGAGACGCCCGCGTCGCACAGCACGGTGCCGCCGTCGGCGTCGATCGCGTGCACGCGGTCCAGGCCCGTCATGTCGAGCACGGCGCCGCCCGCGTTCTGCGCCGCGTCCCCGTACGCCCGTCCCAGCCCTCGCGCGATGCCCCCGCGGGCCCCGCACTCCCGTACGGCTTGGGCGGCCTCCTCGTACGTCCGTGGGCGGATCAGCCGGGCGGCGGTGGGGGCGGTGCGGCCCCACCCCGTGACGGGAACGGTGTCGGCAGGCATGACGGTGACCGTATCGCCCTTATGTGACTGTTTGGTTTTGAAACGTCATCCCCGTCCCTGAAACGGGTGATTAATGGGATGTCGCTCCTTGGTGACGGGAATTCCGGCCCGCCGGGCGTGAACAGTGGGTCCCCATGGACGAGCTCCACGACTTCCACGACCCCCACGGCCTCCCCCGCCCCCGCGGTCTCCACGGCATGGACCACCGGATCGTCTCGGCGTTCAGGGCGTGCGGCGCGGACCCGCGCGTGGCCGGTGCCGCGCGGGCCCTGTCCCTGGCGGGGGAGCACGGGGCGGTGTGGCTCGTCGCGGGGCTCGCCGGAGCCGTCGTGGACCGCCCCCGGCGCGGCGCCTGGCTGCGCGGCACCGTGCTCACCGCGGGCGCCCACGCCGCCGGCTCGGTCGTGAAACGGGTCGTGCGCCGTCCGCGCCCCGCGCACGTCGAACCCCTGGTCGGCACGGTCGGCCGGCACTCCTTCCCCAGTTCGCACGCCACGTCCGCGGCGGCCGCCGCCGTCGCCTTCGGCGCGCTGGGCGCCCGCGCGGTGCCCCCGCTCGCCGCCGCCGTCTGCGTGTCCCGCCTGGTGGCCGGCGTCCACTACCCGTCGGACGTGGCGGCCGGCGCCGTCCTCGGCGCGCTCACCGCCCGCCTGGGCGCCCGCTGGATGACGGGAGGCCCCGCGTGACCCTCCTGCGCGAGCGCTCCGACCGGCGGCAGACCGCACCGCCCGACAGGGGCGGCCTCCTCAGGGGCCTGCTGCTGACCGCGCGGCCCAAGCAGTGGGTCAAGAACGTCCTGGTGATCGCCGCCCCGGCCGCCGCCGGTGAACTGTTCTCCGTCCGCGCCCTGACCCGGCTCACCCTGGTCTTCGTCCTGTTCACCGCCTGCGCCGCCGCCGTCTACCTCGTCAACGACGCGCGCGACGCCGACGCCGACCGCGCCCACCCCGTCAAGTGCCGCCGCCCGGTCGCCGCCGGGCAGGTCCCCGTGCCGGTCGCCTACGCCGCCGGGATCACCCTCGGCGTCCTCGCGCCCGCCGTCGCGGCCCGGCTGTGCCCCCCGGAGGCCGCCGCGCTGCTGACCGCCTACCTCGCCGTGCAACTGGCTTACTGCGTCAGCCTCAAGCACGTCCTCGTCGTCGACCTCGTCGTCGTCACCACCGGCTTCGTGATGCGCGCGGTGATCGGCGGCCTCGCTCTCGGCATCCCCCTGTCCCGCTGGTTCCTCATCACCACCGGGTTCGGCGCACTGTTCATGGTCGCCGCCAAGCGCTACTCCGAAGCCGTGCAGATGACCGGAAAGGCGGGCGCCACGCGCGCGTTGCTCACCGAGTACACCACCGGCTACCTCCGCTTCGTCTGGCAGCTCGCCGCCGGCGTCGCCGTCCTCGGCTACTGCCTGTGGGCCCTGGAGGAGGGCGGCGTGCCGCACACCAGCGTGCTGCCCTGGCGGCAGCTCTCCGTGGTCGCCTTCGTCCTCGCCGTCCTCCGCTACGCCGTCTTCGCCGACCGCGGGACCGCCGGCGAACCCGAGGACGTGGTGCTGGGCGACCGCGCGCTCGCCGTCATCGGCCTGGTCTGGGCGGCGATGTACGCCCTGGCGGTGGCCGACTGGTGAGGTACCGGACGGTGGGAACCGGCCGGTGAGAGGCCGTCCGCTCCGCCACCGGTCACGGAGGCCCGGTTCCGGGGTACCAGGACATGGGTCTTCCGCGACGGGGGCAGAGTCGGATCATGGACTGGCTGAAAAGGCTTCCGGTCGTCGGGCCGTGGATGGCCCGGCTGATGCTCACGCACGCGTGGCGGTCGTACGAGCGTCTGGACCGGGTGCACTGGGCGCGACTGGCCGCCGCGATGACCTTCAGGAGTTTCGTCGCGCTGTTCCCGCTGCTCACCGTGGCCGCCTCGATCGGCGCCGCCACGCTCAGCCAGGACCAGCAGGACACCCTCCAGGACAGGATCACCGACCAGGTGCCCGGCATCTCCGACCAGCTGGACATCGGGGCCCTGGTGGAGAACGCCGGCACCGTCGGACTCATCGCCGGTGCCGTGCTGCTGTTCACCGGCATCAGCTGGGCCGGTTCCATGCGCGAATGCCTCCGCGCGGTGTGGGAGCTGCCCGACGAGGAGGAGAACCCCCTCCTGCGCAAGGGCAAGGACCTGGGCGTCCTCGTCGGCCTGGGCGGCGCGGTCCTGGTCACCCTGGTCGCCTCCACCGTCGCCTCCGCGATGGTCGGCCGGATCAGCGACGCCATCGGGCTGGAGAAGGGCGGCTGGGGCGGGATCGTCCTGCACGTCGTCGCGTTCGCCGTCGCCGTCGGCGCCGACTTCCTGCTCCTGCTGTACGTCCTCACCCTGCTGCCCGGCGTCGAACCCGCCCGGCGCCGCCTGATCGTCGCCGCGCTCACCGGCGCGGTCGGCTTCGAACTGCTGAAGCTGCTGCTCAGCGGCTATATGCAGGGCGTGGCCACGAAGAGCATGTACGGCGCGTTCGGTGTCCCGGTGGCCCTGCTGCTGTGGATCAACTTCACCTCGAAACTGGTCCTGTTCTGCGCCGCCTGGACGGCGACGCGGAGCAAGCGGCACGAGGACCCCGGGCTCACGGACGCGAGCGGCGGCGCACCAGGTCCGGCAGCGGCCAGCGCCGGTTGACCAGGAAGGCGCCGCCCGCGAGCAGCACGACCACTCCGCCGGCGATGCCCAGCGCGACCCCGACGCCGTCGGTGCCGCCGCCCGACGCGGCACTCGCCACCGGCTTCGAACCGGCCGCGACGGTACCGTCCCCGGCGCCCCCGGCCTCGCCCGGGGAGGCGGACGGGCCCGGCTGGGGACTGGCCTGCGTCGCGCTCCTCGGCCCCACCAGCTCACCCACCGGCTCGACCTTTCCGGCCGCCTCGAAACCCCAGTCGAGGAGCTTCGCGGTCTCCTTGTAGACCTCGTTGCTCACGTTCTTCTGCGGGTTCATCACGGTGACCAGCAGCACCTTGCCGTCCCGCTCGGCGACGCCGGTGAAGGTGGCTCCGGCGTTGGTGGTGTTGCCGTTCTTCACACCGGCTATGCCCTGGTAGACCGGCACGTCGCTGTCCCCGCGCAGCAGACGGTTGGTGTTCTGGATCTCGTACGATCCGCGGACCTTCCTGCCCTTCTTGTTCTTCTTCGTCTCGCCGGGGAACTGCGCCCTGACCGTCGAGGCGTACTCCCGGAAGTCCTTCTTCTGCAGTCCGGAACGGGCGATCAGCGTCAGGTCGTACGCGGACGACACCTGCTTCGGGGCGTCGTAGCCGTCGGGGCTGACCACGTACGTGTCGAGCGCCTGGAGCTCCTCGGCGTGCGCGTTCATCTCCTCGACGGTGTTGTCGACGCCGCCGTTCATCGCCGACAGCACGTGCACGGCGTCGTTGCCGGACATCAGGAAGACGCCGCGCCACAGGTCCTCGACCGTGTACGTCTCGTCCTCCTTCACCCCGACCATGCTGGAGCCCGGACCGACACCTGCCAGGTCGGAGGCCTCCACCTTGTGTTCCGTCGTCTTCGGCCACTTCGGCAGCAGAGTGTCGGCGAACAGCATCTTCAGCGTGCTCGCCGGGGCCAGCCGCCAGTGCGCGTTGTGTGCGGCGAGCACCTCGCCGGACTCGGCGTCGGCGACGATCCAGGAGCGGGCCGACAGGTCCTTCGGCAGCACCGGCACCCCGCTCGCGAGGTTGACCTGAGTTCCCGCCTGGCCGAGCCGGGCGCCGCCCACCTTCGACATGTCCGCCGGGGGCGTGGCCGACGGACTCGTCGACGGCTTGGGGGCCGCGAGCGCGACGGGCGCGGTCAGCGCGGTGGACAGCAGGACGGCGGAGGCGACCAGCAGCGATCGCCGGACGGTGTTCTTGGGTGCGGGCACGACCGGAAACGTACATGCCATATCTGACGGAGTCCCGGGCAGGTCCCCACCCCGGGCAAGGATCCGGACACCGCCCGGTGATACTGGAGCAATGAAGCTCAGCCGCCCCGTCTCCTGGTTCCTGCTCGCCTTCGGGGTGTGGAGCTGGGTCATCTGGGTCACTTTCGTCAAGAACCTGGTCAAGGACAGCAGCGGACTCGCGTTCGAGGACGGGCACCCGACGGCGTACTTCTTCGTTCACCTGACGCTCGCCGTCGTCTCCTTCGTACTGGGGACGGTCATCGGGGGCATCGGGTTGCGCGGACTGCGCGCACTGAGCCGGACGTCACGGACGTCCTGACCGGGAACAGGGGAACTGCGCCTCGTGGCCATCGTCTTCGTACTCATCGCACTGCTGGTCGTGGCCGTCCTGGTGACGGGCAACTGGTACGTGTGGCGGCGCTTGTTCCGGGACACCACGAAGGGTCCGGGCGCGGTGCGCCGCGCGGGCGCCGTGGTGATCGTCGGCGGCTGGGCGCTGACCGTCGGGGCCTTCGTCGCCGGGCGCGGCGGAGCCCCCTTCTGGCTCAAGCAGGTCCTGGCCTGGCCCGGCTACCTGTGGCTGGCCCTGGCCCTGTACCTGCTGCTGGCGGTGCTCGCGGGCGAGCTGGTACGGCCGGTGCTGCGGCGGATCCTGGAGCGACGGGCGCGGGCGTCGGAGGAGGCGGCAGCCGTCCCGGCGGAACCGGAGCCGATACCGGTCGGGCAGGGTGCGGGGCGCGGCCCCGGCGGTGCGACGGGTGCCGAAGCGGCCGGGGACGGCTCGGCGGCCGACGGCGGTGCGTCCGGCCCGCAGGAAGCGCCCTCCGCCGCCCCCTCCCGGCGGCTGTTCGTCTCCCGTGTCGTCGGCGGGGCCGCCGCCGCGGCGGCCGTGGGGACCGTCGGCTACGGGACGTACGGCGTGCTGCGCGGGCCGCGCGTGAAGCGGGTCACCGTGCCGCTCGCCAAGCTTCCCCGCGCGGCGCACGGTTACCGCATCGCGGTGGTCAGCGACATCCACCTCGGGCCGGTGCTCGGGCGGGGCTTCGCGCAGAAGGTCGTCGACACGATCAACTCGACCCAGCCGGACCTGATCGCGGTCGTCGGTGACCTGGTGGACGGGAGCGTGAAGGACCTCGGCCCGGCCGCGGCTCCCCTGGCGCAGCTGAGGGCACGTCACGGGTCGTTCTTCGTCACCGGCAACCACGAGTACTTCTCCGGTGCCGAGCAGTGGGTCGAGGAGGTGCGGCGGCTCGGGCTGAACCCGCTGGAGAACGCCCGTACGGAGCTGCCGCACTTCGATCTGGCGGGGGTCAACGACGTGGCCGGTGAGGACGAGGGGCAGGGCCCGGACTACGCGAAGGCGCTCGGGGACCGGGATCGGGGGCGGGCGTGTGTGTTGCTCGCCCACCAGCCGGTGCAGATCCATGATGCCGTCGACCATGGTGTCGACCTCCAGCTGTCCGGACACACCCATGGTGGGCAGCTGTTCCCCGGCAACCTCGTGGCCGGTCTGGCCAACCCCACGCTGGCGGGGCTCGATCGGTACGGGGACACCCAGTTGTACGTCAGCCGGGGGGCCGGTGCGTGGGGGCCGCCTACGCGGGTGGGCGCGCCGTCGGACATCACGGTGATCGAGTTGGCCTCCAAGCAGGCCTGACGGTGTGTCGGGGCGGGCCGGGGGCGGGTCTTCGCTCACCCGCGCTCGCGTGGTGCCTCCCCCACTCTCGGCTTCGCTCGAGCGGGGGGACCCCCATCGCCCTGGGGTACCTCCCAGGCCCTTCAGACACTGGGGGAGGCACGATTGCCCGCAGTGACGGAGGCGGGTCACCGGGATCGTGGCCGCCGGGCTTTCCACCGCGCACGGCGTCGCCGCGACGGCCGCGACCGCGCCGCGGCTGGGCTACGGCGTCGTCGTGGCCGAGGACGCCACCGCGAGCCCCGACGAGGCGCGGCACCGTGAGGCACTCGACCGGCTGACCGCGCTCGGCGCCCGCACCGCCCGGGTCGCGGACCTCGTGGCCGCCGGGGAGTGACCCGGCCTCATGCCGTGCGGCCCGACGAGGCGGGTGCCGGCTCGTCGTCCGCCGGGCACGTTCCCGGCCGGGCCGGCAGTGTCACGGTCACCGCCAGTCCCTCGCCCGGCGCCGTCCGTACCGTCACCTCACCCCGGTGCGCCCGCACCACGCCCTGCACGATCGCCATGCCGAGACCGCTCCCCGCGCCCCCGCCCGCGCGGAAGAAGCGGTCGAAGACGCGCGCCGCGTCCTCCGCCGCGAGCCCCGGCCCGTCGTCCGCCACGGACAGCCGCACCACCCCGTCCGCGCGGACCACCCCGAGACGCACCGCGACGTCCGCCGGAGTGTGCGTCCGTACATTGCCCAGCAGGTTCCCCAGGACCTGCCGCAGCCCCGACTCGTCCGCGTGCACCAGCACCACACCGTCCGCGTCCACGGTCACCGCCCGCTCCGGCTGCTGCACCCGCAGGTCCTCCGCCGCGTCCCGCACCAGCCGGCACACGTCCACGTTCCGCAGCCGCAGTTCGGGGCTCTGGTCCAGCCGGGCCAGCACCAGCAGCTCGTCGACGAGCCGGCCCATGCGGTCGGACTCCGCCAGCATCCTGTCCCAGGCCCGCCTGCGCTCCGTCGGCTCCCGCAGCATCCCCCGGTCGTAGAGCTGGAGGTAGCCGCGTATCGCGGCCAGCGGCGTCCGCAGCTCGTGCGAGGCGTCCGCGACGAACCGCCGCAGCTGGGCCGCGCTGCGCTCGCGCGTGCGGTACGCCGACTCCACCTGCTGGAGCATCGAGTTGAGGGCGAGCCGCAGCTGCTCCACCTCCAGGATCGGGTCCCGGCTGGAGGGCACCCGCCGGGTCAGGTCGCCCTCCGCGATCGCCGACGAGGTCTCCACCATGTCCTCCAGCGGCCGCATCCGCCGCCGCACACTGAACCTGGTCAGACAGGCCAGCAGCAGCAACAGCAGCGTCCCGATGGCCAGGTCGAGCTTGACGGCCTTGGTGACACCGTCGTGCACCGCCTCGGTGGAGCCGGCGATCAGGATGTACGTGCCGTCCGCGAGCCGGGTGGCGGTGACGCGGTAGGCGGCGCCGCGCACGGTGACGTCATGCGGTTCCGGGTCCTCGACCAGGGCGCGCGCGTCGCCCACCGTGTCCGCCAGATCGTGCTGTGCCTTCGTCGGCTCGAAGCCGAGGATGCCGACGGGCTCGCCCCGGCCGTCCACGGCGGCGAAGATCGAGTCCGGGTCGTCCTCCCGGTTCCAGTCCGGGTCCACCCGGTCGCGGAAGAAGCTCAGCACGCTCAGCGAGTCGATCTGCCGCAGCGTCAGCTCCGAGCCACCCAGCGAGTCACGGGTCCGGGTCAGCTCCGTGTCGATCTGGTCCAGCAGGTAGTAGCGCATGCCCATCACGCTCACCGCGGTGGCCGCCACGATGCCGAGGGCCAGCAGCACCACGTTCGCCAGCGTCAGCGCCCCGCGCAGTGAATGGATACCCCGCCCGGGGCCCGGTTTCCGGATCGGGAGCCTCACGTCAGGCCGTACCCGACCCCGCGCCGGGTGGTGATCACCGGCGGGCCCAGGGCGTCGAGTTTGCGCCGCAGATAGCTGATGTAGGTCTCGACGACGGTCGACTCGGCCGGGGTGTGCTCGTACTGCCAGACGTGGCGCAGCAGTTGCTCCTTCGGCACGATCCGGCCGCCGTTGCGCACCAGGAAGCGCAGCAGCGCGTACTCGGTGGGGGTGAGCTCGACCGAGCGGCCCGCGCGGCGCACCGAGTACGTCGTCTCGTCCAGCTCCAGGTCGCCGTGGCGCAGCGGCGCCCGCTGCGGGAGGACGTCGGTGGGGCGGGTGCGGCGCAGTACGGCGGTGACGCGGGCGACGACCTCGTCGATGTTGAACGGCTTGGTGATGTAGTCGTCGCCGAAGCCGAGCGCGCCGACGACCTCGGCGGGCGCGTCCCGCGCGGTGAGGAACACCAGCGCCAGCTCCGGCCGCCGGGACCGCAGTTCACGGCCGAGGGCGCGGCCGTCGCCGTCCGGGAGCATCACGTCGAGCAGGGCGCAGTCGGGGCGGGTGTGCTCGGTCAGCGCGAGCGCCTCGCGGACCGTGCCCGCGGTCATGACCTCGAAACGGTGGTAGCGCAGGGCGATGGCGAGGACGTCCGCGATGCTCTCCTCGTCCTCCACGACCAGCACGGTGCCGGGAGCTGTCGTCATGTCCCCAGTATCGGCGGAACGGCCTCCGGTCGTACCGGTGTTCGCTTTGGAGTTCCTTGAGAGTCCCGCCCGAGTCGTGTCCCCGCGCGGGTGCCGCCGTCGATCCTGCTGCCCAGGACCTGGGGGACCGACCGAGCGACGAAGGAGCGGAAACGTGGCGGTATTGGCACGCTGGTGCTATCGGCATCGGCTGGTGGTCCTGTTGGTGTGGGTGGGGGCGCTGCTCGGACTGGGGGTCTCGGCGAGCGGCGCGGGCACGAACTACGCGGAGGTCTTCTCGCTTCCGGACACCGACTCCAAGCGGGCGTACGACCTGATGGAGCGGGCGTTCCCGGAACGCGCCGGCGACACCGACACCGTGGTGTGGAAGGTCGACGAGGGCTCCGTGCGGGACGGCTCCGTACGGTCCCGGATCGAGCCGGCGCTGACGGAGATCGGGCGCATGGAGGGCGTCGGCGCCGTCACGAACCCCTACGGCGCCCAGGGCGCGGCGCAGATCAGCGAGGACGGGCGGATCGCCTACGCGCAGGTCACGTTCGCCGAGCAGGCGGACGCCGTGCCGAAGGAACTGGTCCAGGACGTCGTCGACACCGCGCAGGACGCCGCGCGCGACGGGCTCCAGGTGGAGCTGGGCGGCCAGGCCATCACGCGCGTCCAGGAACCGCCGACGGGCACCGCCGAGCTGGTCGGCATCCTGGCCGCCGCGATCGTGCTGTTCGTGGCCTTCGGGTCGCTCTTCGCGATGCTGCTGCCGATCGTGGTCGCCGTCTTCGGCGTCGGCACCGGCATGTTCGGCACCCAGCTGCTCAGCCACGTCACCAACGTCCCCGAACTCGCCACACTGCTGTCCACGCTGATCGGTCTCGGCGTCGGCATCGACTACGCCCTGTTCATCGTCACCCGGCACCGGCGCGGCATCCTGCGCGGCGCCGACCCGGAGGAGGCGGCGGTCACCGCCCTCAACACCTCCGGCCGCGCGGTGCTGTTCGCGGGCGGCACGGTGTGCATCGCGCTCGCCGGGATGCTGGTGACGAACCTGCGGTTCCTGGACGGCGTGGTCATCGGCACCACGCTCACCGTCGTGCTGAGCGTGCTCGCCGCCGTCACCCTGCTGCCCGCGCTGCTCGGCCTGCTCGGCCACCGGGTGCTCAGCCGCCGCCAGCGCCGCAGGCTCGCGGCGAAGGGCCCTCAGACCGAGACGGTGAGCGGTCTCGCCGCGCGCTGGTCCGCGGGCGTCCAGCGTCGCCCGCGGTCCGTGGCCGTCCTCGCCGTGGTCCTGATGGCGGCGCTCGCGGTCCCGCTGCTGTCGCTGCGCCTGGGCACCGTGGACCAGGGCAACGACGACGCTTCCATGACCACCAGGAAGGCCTACGACCTGCTCGCCGAGGGCTTCGGGCCCGGCTTCAACGGCCCGCTGCAGGTGGTCGTGGACGGCGGGCGCCCGACGGCCTGGTGACGGTCCTGGAGCGCACCGAGGGCGTCGCCCAGGTCGCCGCCGTACCGCCCGCGAACGGCGTCACCGTCATCCAGGTCGTCCCCACCACCTCCCCGCAGGCCGAGGAGACGGACCGGCTCATCGACACCCTGCGCGACGACGTCATCCCGGACGCGGGCGTGGAGGCCCATGTCGGCGGGGTGACCGCGGTGTCCAAGGACTTCGCGACGGTGACCGGCGAGCGGCTGCCGCTGTTCATCGGCACGATCATCGGCCTCGGCTTCCTGCTCCTGCTGCTCGCGTTCCGTTCCCTGGTGGTGCCGCTGACGGCCGCCGTGATGAACCTGCTCGCGGCGGCGGCCTCCTTCGGCGTCCTGGTGGCGGTCTTCCAGTGGGGTTACGGCCTGGACCTGCTCGGCCTCGGCCAGGAGGGCCCCATCGCGTCCTTCCTGCCGATCATCATGCTGTCGTTGCTGTTCGGGCTCTCCATGGACTACCAGGTGTTCCTGGTGAGCCGGATGCACGAGGAGTGGGTGCACACCCGGGACAACGCCCGCGCGGTGCGCGTCGGCCTCGCGGAGACCAGCCGCGTCATCAACTCCGCGGCCCTGATCATGGTCTGCGTCTTCCTCGCCTTCGTGCTCAGCGGCGACTACGGCGCCGCCATGGCGGGCGTGGGGCTGGCCGCCGCGGTCGCCCTGGACGCGTTCATCCTGCGCACGGCACTGGTGCCGGCCGTGATGCACCTGCTCGGGAAGTCCAACTGGTGGCTGCCGGCCGGGCTGGAGAAGCGGCTGCCGCACCTGGCGGTGGAACCGAGGGAGGAGGCGACCGTGGCGCCCACGACGCCCTCCGGCGTTCCGGGCGGTCCCTCCTCGGTCGTCCACGGCTTCGTCCGCGCCGCCGACGGCGAACCCGTCGAGGGCGCGGTCGTCACCCTGCTGACCTCCGGGGGACGCCGGCTGGACCGCGTGGTCTCCCTCGCCGACGGCGCGTACATCGTCTCCGTACCGGCCCCGGGCACCTATCTGCTCGCGGTCACGGCGGCCCCGCACGGCTCCCGCGCGGGAGCCGTGACCGTGACCGACGGCCCGTTCGTGCACGACGTGGAACTCACGCCCGGTGAGGTGGACGCCGTCAGCTGACGGTGCCGGGGCGCCCGTCGTCGGCGGGCGCCCCCTTCTCCCTCTCCGCCGGGTTCGGAAGCGCCTTCGTCATGCCGGGCAGGAACTCCGTGAACAGCTCGTGCACCTCGCGCACCAGGGGCCGCAGCACCCGGAAACGGGCCAGGGCGATGCCCCGCGCGGTGATCCGCGCGCCGCGCTCGGCCAGCCGGTAGCTGCGCTCCCGGCCCTCGGTGCGGTCGAAGATCCAGTACAGGACGAGCCCCATCTGGGACAGCCACATCAACTCGGGCAGGATGTCCCGCAGCTCCTCCGGCACCTTGCTCTTCGTCCCGGCGAGCACCGCGCGGTGGACGCTGATCGCCTCCACGCGCGCGTGCTCCGACTCGGGGGAGAAGGGGCTGAGCGGGCTGTCCGGGTCGGCGGCGTTCTTGAAGAACTGCACCGCGAACTCGTGGTACGGCGTGGCGATGTCCAGCCACGCCTTCAGCACGCCCGCGAGCCGGGCCTCCAGGTCGGTCTCCCGGCGCAGGACCTCCCGGACGGCCACCTGGTGCTCGGCGGCGATCCGGTCGTAGAAGCCCTGGATCAGGTGTTCCTTGCCCTCGAAGTAGTAGTACGCGTTGCCGACGGAGACCCCCGCCTCCTTGGCGATGGCCCGCATGGTCGTCTTGTCGTACCCGCGCTCCTGGAACAGCCGCATGGCGGTCTCGAGGATCAGGGCGCGGGTCTGCTCGGACTTGCTGAGGGTGGCGCCGTCGTCGGGGCCGTCGTTCTTCGCGGGCACGGAAGGAGCCTAACGCCAGGGAAGGGCTGTCCTACGGGGCGGTGCAGGTGCCCGCGGCGCAGTTCGGCGGGGTGTAGCTCCAGCCGTCGCGCGGATCGTACGTCCACCCGTCGCCCCGGTGGTACACGCCTCCGCCCCACCCGGTCGTCATCCCGCGCCACTTGGCGGCGGCCAGTACCGCGCCCTTGGCGAGCCGGGCGCCGGCCGGGGTGCTCAGCCGGTGGGCGAGGCGCCGGTACTCGCGCAGTGCCCACAGGGTGACGACCCAGGCGGCGGCGCCCCGGTACACCTGCCCGGCGTCACCGACCACGGTGATCTCCTCCAGGGTGGACCCGTGGTCGAGGCCGGGGTACCGGGCCCGCGCCGCCTCCGAGGCCGCCGGGACCAGCTCCAGGGGTACCAGCTGGGGCTGGCGCACCAGCCAGTCCCGTACGAAGGCGCACAGGGAGCACTCGGCGTCGTACAGCACGGTGAGCCGGCGGACCGGGACGCGCGCGGCGCCCCGGTCCTCGTGTGCGGCCGTCACGCCGCTCACGCCCCGGCCTGAGGGGCTGCCCAGCCCTGCGGCGGCACCGGCGGGATCTGCTCCCGCTCCATCACCCCGCGCCGCCGGATCCTGTTGAGCACGTACACGTTGCCCAGGTGCATCACGCCCAGCACCAGCAGCACCACGCCGAGCTTGGTCGACAGGGCCTCGAAGATGCCGCGCGTGTCGGTGATCGTCTCGTCGTCGCTCAGGTACAGCGCGACGAACCCGAGGTTGACGAGGTAGAAGCCGACCACCAGGAGGTGGTTGACGGCGTCGGCGAGCCTCTCGTTGCCGTGCAGCACGTCGGAGAGGAAGATCCGCCCGTTGCTGCTGAGCGTACGAGCGACCCAGACGGTCAGCCCGATGCTGACCACCAGGTAGATGACGTAGGCGATGACCGTACGGTCCATGTCCCCCAGCCCTTCTTGAACACGTTCAAAACGTTGACGGGAGAGACTCTAGACCCTCTTTTTGAACGTGTTCAACTCAATGGTGGAGTGGGCTGCGTCACGGAACGCCCGAGGGCCCCGTCTCCGGCGGAGACGGGGCCCTCGGGAACGTACGGCGGCGTACCTCAGTAGCGGCGCGTGATCAGCGCACGCTTCACCTCGGCGATCGCCTTCGTGACCTCGATACCGCGCGGGCAGGCGTCCGTGCAGTTGAAGGTGGTGCGGCAGCGCCAGACGCCGTCGCGGTCGTTGAGGATCTCCAGGCGCTGCTCGCCGGCCTCGTCACGCGAGTCGAAGATGAAGCGGTGCGCGTTGACGATGGCCGCCGGGCCGAAGTACTGCCCGTCGTTCCAGAACACCGGGCACGAGGACGTGCACGCGGCGCACAGGATGCACTTCGTCGTGTCGTCGAAGCGCTCGCGGTCCTCGGCGGACTGCAGCCGCTCGCGCGTCGGCTCGTTGGTCTCCTTCGTGATCAGGAAGGGCATCACGTCCCGGTACGCCTGGAAGAACGGCTCCATGTCCACGACCAGGTCCTTCAGGACCGTCAGGCCCTTGATGGCCTCGACCGTGATCGGCTTCTCGGGGTTGATGTCCTTGATCAGCGTCTTGCACGCCAGGCGGTTCTTGCCGTTGATCCGCATGGCGTCGGAGCCGCAGATGCCGTGGGCGCAGGAACGGCGGAAGGTCAGCGTGCCGTCCAGATCCCACTTGATCTTGTGCAGCGCGTCGAGGACACGCTCCTTCGGGTCGATCTCCAGCTGGAAGTCTTCCCAGACCGCCTCGGCCGCGACCTCCGGGTTGAACCGGCGGATCCGCATCGTGACGGTGATGTACGGGGAGTCGGCGAAACCGGGCCCGGGGGAACCGGCCGCGTCCGCCTTGTCCAGAACAGGGGTAGCCATCAGTACTTACGCTCCATCGGCTGGTAGCGGGTCTGGACGACCGGCTTGTAGTCCAGACGGACGGTCTCGGTGCCGTCGGCGCCGACCTCGCGGTACGCCATCGTGTGACGCATGAAGTTGACGTCGTCGCGGTTCGGGTAGTCCTCGCGGTAGTGACCGCCGCGGGACTCCTTGCGGGCCAGCGCGGAGACGGCCATGACCTCGGCCAGGTCGAGCAGGTTGCCCAGCTCGATGGCCTCCAGCAGGTCGGTGTTGAACCGCTTGCCCTTGTCCTGGATGGCGACGTTCTTGTAGCGCTCGCGCAGCTCGGCGATCTTCTCGACCGCCGTCTTGATCGTCTGCTCGGTGCGGAACACCATGACGTTGGCGTCCATGGTCTCCTGCAGCTCACGGCGGATGGTGGCCACCCGCTCGTTGCCGGTGGAGGTCCGAAGCCGCTCGATCCGCTCGACGACGAAGGACTCCGGGTTCTCCGGCAGCTCGACGAAGTCGGCCTTCTGGGAGTAGTCCGCCGCCGCGATACCGGCCCGCTTGCCGAACACGTTGATGTCCAGCAGCGAGTTGGTGCCCAGACGGTTGGCGCCGTGCACGGACACACAGGCGACCTCGCCGGCCGCGTACAGGCCCGGCACGACGGTGGTGTTGTCGATGAGGACCTCACCCTCGACGTTGGTCGGGATGCCGCCCATCGCGTAGTGCGCGGTCGGCTGGATCGGGATCGGGTCCGTGTACGGCTCGATGCCGAGGTACGTCCGCGCGAACTCCGTGATGTCGGGCAGCTTGGCGTCGAGCTGCTCCGGCGGGAGGTGCGTGAGGTCCAGGTAGACGTGGTCGCCCTCGGGACCGCAGCCGCGGCCCTCGCGGATCTCCGTGTAGATGGAGCGCGAGACGACGTCACGGGACGCGAGGTCCTTCATGACCGGCGCGTACTTCTCCATGAAGCGCTCGCCGTCCTTGTTGCGGAGGATGCCGCCCTCACCGCGGGCGCCCTCCGTCAGCAGGATGCCCATGCGCCAGATGCCGGTCGGGTGGAACTGGAAGAACTCCATGTCCTCCAGCGGCAGCCCGCGCCGGTACACGGCCGCCTGACCGTCACCGGTCAGCGTGTGCGCGTTCGACGTCACCTTGAAGAACTTGCCGGTGCCGCCGGAGGCGTAGATCACGGACTTCGCCTGGAAGACGTGGATCTCGCCGGTCGCCAGCTCGTACGCGACCACACCGGCCGACTTCTTGACGCCGTCGACCTCGGTGATGAGCTGGTCCAGGACGTAGAACTCGTTGAAGAACTCCACGCCCTCCTTGACGCAGTTCTGGTACAGCGTCTGGAGGATCATGTGACCGGTGCGGTCGGCCGCGTAGCAGGACCGGCGGACCGGGGCCTCGCCGTGGTTCCGGCTGTGACCGCCGAAGCGGCGCTGGTCGATCGTCCCGTTGGGCGTCCGGTTGAACGGCAGGCCCATTTTCTCCAGGTCGAGGACCGAGTCGATGGCCTCCTTCGCCAGGATCTCGGCGGCGTCCTGGTCGACCAGGTAGTCACCGCCCTTGACCGTGTCGAAGGTGTGCCACTCCCAGTTGTCCTCCTCCACGTTGGCCAGCGCGGCGGCCATGCCGCCCTGCGCGGCGCCCGTGTGGGAGCGGGTGGGGTAGAGCTTCGTCAGGACGGCCGTGCGGCTGCGCTTCGTCGACTCGATGGCCGCGCGCATGCCCGCGCCGCCGGCGCCGACGATGACGGTGTCGTACTTGTGTACCTTCATGAGTTTCGCAGCCCCGTGCCTAGCGGATGTTCGGGTCGAAGGTGAAGATCACCAGCGTGCCCAGCAGGATGGTGAACACCGTGGCGGTGTAGAGCAGGCCCTTGAGCCACAGCCGGGTGTTCGGCCGCTCCGCGTAGTCGTTGATGACCGTACGCAGGCCGTTGGCGCCGTGCAGCATCGCCAGCCACAGCATCAGCAGGTCCCAGACCTGCCAGAACGGCGAGGCCCAGCGGCCGGCCACGAAGGCGAAGCCGATCTTGGAGACGCCGCCGTCGAGGACCAGCTGGATCAGCAGGTGGCCGATGACGAGGACGACCAGGACGACGCCGGACAGGCGCATGAACAGCCAGGCGGCCAGCTCGAAGTTGCCCCGGGTGGACTTCGGGGTCTTCTTCGTCCGCTTGCGCGGGGGCTCGATGACCGGTGCCGGGTTGTCGACGGAGTAGAGCGGGCCGCCCTCGACGGGGCCGATGCCCGAGGCGGTGGTGTCAGTCGTGGACATGGGCGTCAGCTCCCGAACAGTTCACGAGCGGCGTGGCCGAGGACGGGGTAGATCGCCCCGAGCATCAGCACGACCCAGATGGCGACGACGGTCCAGAGCATCTGCTTCTGGTAGCGGGCGCCCTTGACCCAGAAGTCGACGGCGATGACACGCAGGCCGTTGAGCGCGTGGAAGAGGATGGCGGCGACGAGGCCGTACTCCAGCAGCGCGACGATCGGCGTCTTGTACGTGGCCACGACGTCGTCGTAGGCCTCGGGGGACACCCGCACGAGAGCGGTGTCCAGCACGTGAACGAACAGGAAGAAGAAGATGAGGACGCCGGTGACTCGGTGAGCCACCCAGGACCACATTCCTTCCCGGCCGCGGTACAGCGTTCCAGCCGGCACGGAAGTTTCCTCCGGGAGCGGGGTTCGGGGCCGCGCCGGCTTTCCTTGTCGGTCGGGCCCGGCCGGGTACGGTCCACCGGCCCCCAGCATGTTAGCGACGGATGCCCGTGGTGCTTGCAGGGGGCCTGCCGGTGTGATCAAACTGGCACGCTTACGGGCTACCGCGGTGGCATCTGGGGTGAGGTGTCCGGTTGTGTGCCGGGTGCGGTGCCGTCGTGGTCGGTCGCGCCCGCGCGGCGGAGCCGCAGATCGTTGCGGCCCCGCGCCCCCAGGACGCCGGTCAACCGCTCCCGGGCGAGGCGCCGGAGTTGCTCGGCCGCCACGACCCGCTCGTCCTCCGGATCGTTCGCCAATCGTGACCGGATGTCCTCCAGGACCCGGTCCAGGGTCTCCTCCTCGGGGACGTCGTCCAGGCAGATGACGAAGACGTGGCCGAACTTGGTCTCGTACGCCGTGTGGGCCGCGGTCAGGGCCGTGTGGGCGGCGGAGTACGTGTCGTCGGGGAGGGTGGGGCGGGGTTCCGCGGCCAGGGCCTCCGCCAGTTCCCTGGAGGAGAGGTCGTACGTCGCCTCGTCGGAGGCCGCCAGGAGGGACGGCAGGTCGGGGTAGGGGCGGTGGCCGGAGAGGCGCAGGGCCCAGCGGGGGCTGCGCAGGCAGACCAGGAGGGCGCGCTCGGCGTCCTCGGCGGGAGCGGTGTTGAACCGCTCCAGCGCGGGCGGGACGCCGGGCGCGCCGCGGGACTGCCCGGGTATGGCGACTCGGCCGGGGAGGTCGGGGAGACGGTGCGCGGGCAGCGTGGGTCCTCGTGGGCGTCGCGTGTGTGTCGGTGGAAGATGCTGTGAGAGTTGTGACGTCACGTTATCGAGTGAGTCCGAGACGTGTCCGATCGGTACCCCGAATTCACCCGGACGGCAGAGTTTGAGAACGGCTCGTCGACGCCCTTCACCCGTTCGGGTCGTACGTTGGCTGAGTGAGTCAGCACAGGCAGCACGGGCAGCACCGGCAACCCAGGCGGCACCGGCGACGGGTGCCGATCACGGCCGTCGCCGCGGGCGCGCTGGTGGCCGCGTCCGGCGTGGGCCTCGGCCTCTGGGCGGCCTCGGACGGCGACGGCTCGCCCGCGGGCTCGACGGCGGCGTCCTCCGCCGAGACCCCCGCCGGTTCCGACGAGGCCGCCGGGACGACGCCGGACGGGAGCCCGAGCCCGAGTCGCACCTACCCCCTGTCCGAGGCGCCGCGCACCATACCCGCCGTACGCGGCCACACCGCGGAGCGCGGTCCTGGCTGGCGTCCCGCGAAGGACCACCGGGTGGTCGTGGACGACCCCGCGCTGGCCGACGAGGGGCGCCTGATAGCCGGCGAGCTGGGACTGGCGTACGCGGGCGAGAAGGACGACCGGCGGGCCGGGGACCTGCGGCTGGAGCTGAACCGGGACGGGGGCGCGAACCCGGAGTCGTACACGATGACCGTGCGGGGCGGGAGCGTGACGGTGAGCGCCCCCGGCGAGCCGGGCGTGTTCTACGGCACCCGCACGCTCAAGCAGGAGATCAAGGGGGCCGGGACCGCTCCCGAGGGCGTGGTGCGCGACGAGCCCGCCAAGCAGCGGCGCGGGCTGATGCTGGACATCGCGCGCAAGCACTACACCGCCGGCTGGATCGAGGACCGGATCCGCGAGCTGGGCGATCTGAAGTTCAACGAGATCGGCCTGCACTTCTCCGACGACCAGGGCTTCCGCATCGAGTCCGACTCGCACCCGGAGATCGTCTCGGCGGACCACCTCACCAAGGCGCAGGTCAAGAAGATCGTCGACCTCGCGGAGAGCCGTCACATCACCGTCGTCCCCGAGATCGACTCGCCCGGACACCTCGGCGCGGTCATCGCCGCCCATCCGGACCTGCAACTGCGTGACGCGAGCGGCGGCGCGGTGCGCGGCGCGATCGACATCTCCGAGGCCGGGTCCGCCGAGATCGTCGACGACCTGCTGAACGAGTACGCCGGGCTCTTCCCGGGTGGGCAGTGGCACCTGGGCGGCGACGAGTACCAGGCGCTGGTGGTCTCCGACCCCGAGGCGTCGTTCCCGGGCCTCGCCGCCGCCGCGCGGGAGAAGTACGGTTCCGGCGCGACCGTGGAGGACCTGACCACCGGCTGGCTCGACGACCGGGCCGCCACCGTCCGCGCCCACGACCGCACGCCCCGCGCGTGGAACGACGGCTTCTTCCGGGGCGGCTCGGTGCGGGCGGCCGAGGACATCCAGGTCGCCTACTGGACCGGCAAGGAGATCGGCGCCCGACGGCCCGCGGAGTACCTGAGCGAGGGCCGCGAGGTCATCAACTACAACGACGAGTTCCTCTACTACGTGCTCGGGGAGCCCCTGACCTTCGTCTATCCGACGGGGGAGCGGATCTACGAGCAGTGGACGCCGCTGGTGCTGCGCGGCACCACCGCCGTCCCGGAGCGGTACGACGACCGGATCCTCGGCGGGTCCTTCGCCGTCTGGGGCGACATCCCCGGGGCCCAGACCCAGGACCAGGTCGCGGACGGGATCCGGCTGCCGCTGGCGGCGACCGTCCAGAAGCTCTGGGACCCGGACGAGCCGGAGCTGTCGTGGGCGGAGTTCCGGGACCTGGCGGGTGAGCTGGACTGACGGCTCCCCGTTCCGGGGCGGATTGCCGCATACGGCTGCGGACCCCCGTACGACTGTGGTGGTGTTCTGGCGGACCGACCGCGACACCGGGGGGAACACCGGCACATGGGCTACTGGGGGTATTTCGTCGTGGGCCGCGCGGAGCGGCCGCTCGCCGAGCTGGACACGCTGGCCGGTGCGGCCGGGGGGACGACCCTGCGCACCTCGGCGCCCGATGGCTGGCAGGTGTGGGAGTACCCGGGCGGCCAGGGCGACATCGGGAACATGAACGACCTGGCCCGGGAGACCGGCGCGCCCGCGCTGTTCGGATACGTCATGGACAGCGACTGCGTGGTGGTGGAGGCGGCGTCACCGGAGAGCGGGGCGTGGACCACCTGTCTGGCGCGGGCCAACATGGCCGGCCACCTGGAGGGACAGCAGGAGGGGCTCACGCTGGAGGACTACTTCCTGGAACCCTCCGACGCCGCCGGACGGGCCGTCTTCTGGGCCGAGGAGGCGGGGCGCACCGCCTCCGCCGAGGACCTGGCCGAGGTGCTGACCGCCGACCCCGACCCGATGGCCGAAAACCTCTTCTTCCGTCTGCTCGACCGGCTCGGTGTGGTGCCTCTGTGACACTCCGGGCCCGTCGCACGCAGTAAGGGGAAATGCGGGCTCCGTGAGGGATGGGGCACGTGAGGGCCTCTCCGGGGCCCGCGAACATTCCTTGAGGAGGCGTGGATGAGCCTGGTGGAACTGATCGCACAGGCCGACGAGCGCGGACTGGCCGTGAGCGGGTTGGCTTGTTTGGATCGGTGCGTGCCGCTGCTGGGCGGCGGCGACGAGGTGCTGCGGCCGCTGTGGGCGAGCCTCGCGGAGGCCGCGCCCGCCGGTGACTGGGCACAGCGGCTGGAGCAGGCCCGCGGCACGCTGGACGCGGCGGCCGGCGGCGCGGACGAGGCCGTGGCGCTCGCGCACCGGATGCTCGCCGGCGCCCCCGCCGAGCGGTCCGCCGCCGGGCTGCGGGAGTGGGCCGACGACTGCTCCGTCGCCGCGCTGCGGATCCACCGGCTGCTGGACGGCGCCGACGACGACTCCGGCCTCGCCGACGCCCGCCGTGACGGCCGCCCCGACGGCCTGTCACCGCTGCTCGCCGCCGAACTGCGCCGCCAGCTCGCGGTCCTGGAACTCCTCGCCGCCCACGGCCCGGGGGGCCTGCGCGGAGCCCTGGAGGTCTCGACGGAGGGGCGCCGGGTACTGCGCGCCGTGGTGTCCCGCCGCAGCCGCAGGGACGGCTGAACCCCCGCCCCGCACATCAGGGTGACGAAACGCTTCTCCCGGGCGCTTACCAGGATGTGACGACTGCGACGACTGTGACCACACAGCAGGAGACCAGGCCCTCGGCCGCGACCAAGCCGGTCCGCTGGGCGGCGGACGCGGTGGCGGCGATGCGCGAGGGTGCGCGGTTGCGCCTCGACTACTCGGCGCGCAGTCTGTGGAGCGTCGACCGGATGATCGAGGACATACGCCAGGAGGCGGCCCCGTTCGCCGCCGTGGAACTGGTGCTGCGCGGATTCGGCGCCTACGCCGGCGAGGTGATCGCCCGCCAGACCGGCGGCGAGTGGTGGTCCTCCGGCGGCGACCACTGGGTCCGCACCCCCGACGGCCAACTCTGGGACCCCATCGACGAGGCCCGCCGCTGCTACACGGGCGACGGCTCCCTCCGCCTGCTGTGCCGGGACGCCGCCGGCGGGGGATCACACCCGTAGTGCGGTGCCCCGCGGTGTGACGTTCTCGGGCCCGGTGACGCAGTGGCCGGTGAGCCGACCGGCCCCCCGCCGTCGATGACACGGACGGCTGGAGGTCGTATGGCGAAGGAGTTCCGGCGGACGGTCCGCCTGGCGATCGAGAAGGACAACCGGACGGCGCGGCTGCTCGTCGTGGTCCTGGCGGCCGGTGCCGCCGGGCCGGGCGCCTGGCTGGTCACGGCCGGGCGGTAGTCCGCGGCGGACACGGAACGGCCGGGCCCCGCATGGCGCGCGGGGCCCGGCCGTCGTCGTGCCGGTGGTGCGTTCCTACGGCGTCAGTGTCTGCCCGATCCGCACGTCCGCCGCCAGGCCGAGGGTGCCCTTGCCGAAGGCGTACGAGTCGCCGTAGCCGAGGCCCGAGCTGTTGCTCGGCACGTACAGCAGCGCGCCGTCCGACGTGTCCTCGCCCTCGGCGCCGACCGTCAGGTCCGCGCGGCCGTAGCCGGACAGGTCCGTCAGGGACACCGCGGAACCGAACCGGTCACCGGACTCCGTGGCGCCGGGGACCTCGGAGGTGTCCTGGGAGAGGCCGATCGCGCCGGTGCCGGTGAGGCCGGAGGAGCCGCCGCGGAACAGGATCGCCTGGCCGGTGTCCTTGCGGTTGGCGCCGCTGCGGGTGAAGTCCTCGCCGGGTGCGCCGGCCAGGACGTCCGCGTAGCCGTCGCGGTTGAGGTCGCCGGCCGAGACCGAGGTGCCCAGCGCGTCACCGGACTCGTTGCCGCCGGGGACGCCGGAGGTGTTCTGGTGGAGGGTCCTCATGCCGGTGGTGGTGAACCCGGACGACGTGCCGAGGACCATGGTGATCCGCCCGCCCGGCGTCGTACCGCCGGACTCGGCGGCCACCGGCTGGCCGATGACGATGTCGTCGTAGCCGTTGCCGTTGAAGTCGCCCACGGCGAGGGAGCGCCCGCCCTTGACGGAGATGACGCCCGCCTTGGTCAGGCCGGACGCGGAGCCCGCGAAGCGGACGACACGGCTGGTGCCGCCGGTGTCGCGGTAGTTGAGGGCGATGTCCGCGTAGCCGTCCTGGTTGAAGTCGCCGCTCGCGGCGTCCAGGTAGGAGACGGAACCGGTGGAAGCGGTGAGCGTGCCGTACTTGGTGGCGCCGTCGGTGTGCCGGGCGTTCCAGTTGCCGCCCCCGCCGGTGCCGGCCGCGAACACGTCCGCCTTGCCGTCACCGTCGAAGTCGCCGACGGCGACCGTGGTGCCGAGCTTCGCGCCGGTCTGCGTGACGCCCGAGGTGTAGTACGAGAAACCGGTGTCCAGGTCCGGGCCGTACATCACCGCGACGCCGCCGCGGTCGGTGTGGCCGCTGGTGTCGTTCTCCCCCGGGATGCCGATCGCGAGGTCGGCGTACCCGTCGCCGTTGACGTCGCCCCAGGCCGTGGAGGTGCCGAAGCCGTCACCGGACTCGTTGGAGCCGGGGACGCCGGCGCTGCTCTGGGTGATCGTCTTCCTGGCGCCGGTGACCGGGCCGTCCAGCCCGCCGGGGATGACGGTCACGCTGCCGCCGCCCGAGGCCTTCGGGGTGCCGGCGACCAGGTCGGCGAGGCCGTCCCGGTTGTGGTCCGAGGTGGCCAGGGCGTGCGAGATGCCCGGGGTCCCGGCGAGCGAGGCGATCCGGGACAGCTTCGGGTACAGGTTCTTGCCGGGGCAGGCCGTGTTGTTGGTGTCCCGGTGGCCGAAGACCCGCGGCAGGGTGACCGACTCACCCTTGTCGATCTTGTTGCCGGTGACCCCGGCCTCCGTACCGGAGGTCAGCGTGACCTTGCCGGTCGGGTCGATGCCGTACATGCCGAACTTCCAGGCGACGACCCGCGCGATCGAGTCCAGCGCGGCCCGGCTCGGGTGGGCGCTCTCGAAGTTGCCCAGGTACGAGATGCCGAGCGTGTCGGTGTTGAAGCCGACGTCGTGCGCGCCGACCACCGGCAGGTCCATGCCGCCGCTGCGGCCCTCGAAGATCTGCCCGCAGCGGTCGACGACGAAGTTGTAGCCGATGTCGTAGTAGCCGCGGGCGAAGTGCTCCTGCTGGATGGAGCGCATCCGGGCCCGCGAGTCGGCGCAGGAGACGCTGTTGTCGCTGTCGACGCCGGTGTGGTGGATGACGGCGGCCTTGATCTCGGTGCCGTAGCTCGGCGTGCCGTCGTAGTCCGTGGACGCGCCCCACTCGGCCTGCGTGATGACCGGCGGCTTCACGACCGTCGACGGGCGGGGCTCGGGGACGGTGGGCGTCGGCTCGGGGGACGCGGTGTCCGTGGCCGCCGTCTCCGACGGGGTGCCGGCCGGCTCCGCGGACGTCGTGTCCGTGGGGGTGGCCGGCTCCGTGGCGGCCGGCTCCGACGGCGTCCCGGTGGTCTGCGTCGGCGTCGGCTCCGTGGTCACCGGCGCCGTGGTCTCCGCCGTGAACGCGGCCGGCTCCATGCTCGCGACCGTCGGCGCGCCCTCGGGGTCCGTGCCCGGGTCGAGGAGCTTGACGTCCATACCGGCCGGCTGGCCGCCCACCTGGGTGCCGTCGGCGTTCACCACGCGCACCTCGACGCCGTCGGCGTCGTCGGTCCACAGCGACGCCGTGCCGCCGCGGGCCGCCGCCCGCTCGCCCTCCGCGCCGTCGGCCTGGCTCGGTTCGTCCTCCAGCTCCTGCCAGCCGGACCACTTGCCGGTCTCCAGGTCCCGGGTGCGCACCTCGGGCGTGCCCTTGGCGTCCGCCTCCGGGTTGTCCCAGGTCACCAGCACCGCGCTGAAGCGCTCCGTGCCCTGCCGGTCGAGACCCCGGCGGCCCGCTCCCCGGTTCTCCAGCTCCAGCGTGTGGATGCTCGGCTCGCGGGCCTCCTCACGCGGGTCGGCCGGCGCGGACGACGGATCGGCCATCGCGTACGTGACGACACCCGCGCCACTGAGCACGACGGCTCCGACGGTCAGCCAGGCCCGCCGTTTCAGGCTGAGCGGCTTGTACGCATGGGTCCTGCGTGGACTCAACTACCCCACCCCTATGGAAAAAGCACATGGACACCACCTGTCCCACAGGTGGCACTCATCCAGCGCCGAGCGCGGGCCAAACGTCACACGCGGCGTCACCGGACGCGTACGTCCCCCCAGAGGCCTCGCGGACGTACGAAAAGCCGAAAGGTTGTATGCGCCCTGTGGGTTGACTGTGTGGTGATCGCCACGTCCATGACACGTGATGATCACGGCCGGACGACCGCTTGGTTCCCAGGGAGATTCGAACGAGTCCCCCCGTGGCGCGAGTTGAGGGGCGGTGTCGCATGGAGGCGGCGGACGAGTGGATACCGGGTGCGGGACGGATGCGGCCGTACGCGGCGGCCTTCGTCGCCCGCGCGACCGCCCGCGGCCGGCTTCCGCTGGACTACTCCGTGGCCAGCCTGCGCCTGGTCGACGCCCTGGTCGACGGGCTCCGCAAGGGCGGGGCGGACCGCGAGCGGGCGCACGACACGCTGTTCGGCCTCGGCGCCTACGTCGGAGAGGTGCTCGTGCGCCGCGCGGGCGGGGTGTGGGTGGACCTCGACGAGCGGCAGCGCGCGTACTTCGGTCAGCCGGTCGGGGTCCGGATGCCCGACGGCCGGATCTGGAATCCGGTCGGCAAGGTGTACAACCGGTTCGAGGCGGGCGGCCCGCAGGAGTCGCTGGGGACCTTCTACCTGGTGCTGCACGGGCGGGCCCGGGGGACCGCCGCCTGACCGTCGGCACGGAGGAAATCGTCAACCGCGAGGCCGGTCACCGCATCGGACACGGCCACGAGACCTGTCCGGGGCCCGGACGCCCGGCCCCCGCGATGACGCGGCGGATCAAGGGGCTGAAGGGCTGTGTCGCCAACGCCTGGCCGTACGGCCGGGACGGCACCCGTCCGGGCGGCCCCGCCGTCCCTTGACGACGGGCCGGGAGCGGACCGGCGTGCTCGCGTGTGCCGCACGAGGCGTGTGACGAGCTGTGACACTTTCGTGGCGCCGGACGCTGATGACCGTGGGGGTGTGGGCACTGCCGGACGTGCTCACGCCAAGCGATAGCGGTGCGCCACGCGCTCGGTACGGACGAGGACAGTTCTTGGGCCACGGAGGGGAACCCCGCCGCGCACAGGCGTACGACGGGGAACTGGGCGCGGCCGTCGCGCGGGCCCAGAAGGGCGACGAGGCCGCCTTCGCCGTGGCCTACCGGCTCGTACAGCCCGGCCTGCTCGCCTATGCGCGCGGGCTCGTCGGGGACGACGCCGAGGACGTGACGTCGGACGCCTGGCTGGAGATAGCCCGCGACCTGGGGAGGTTCAAGGGCGACGGGGCCGGGTTCCGGGGCTGGACCGCGACCATAGCCCGGCACCGGGCGCTGGACCACCTGCGCCGGCAGCGGGTACGGCCCCGGCCCGCCACGCTGGAACAGGACGTCCTGGACCTGCCCGGACCGCACAGCACCTACGACCAGGCCATGGAGGCCATGTCCACCGAGTACGCCCTCGAACTGGTCGGCGGGCTGCCGCGCGACCAGGCCGAGGCCGTGCTGCTGCGGGTGGTCGTCGGCCTCGACGGTCCCGCCGCCGCCCGCGTCCTCGGCAAGCGGCCGGGCGCGGTACGGACGGCCGCGTACCGGGGGCTGAAACGTCTGGCGAGGCAGCTCGGCGTCGAGAGTGTGACGGATGAGGCCTCGCGGACGCTGGGTGAGTCGACATGAACGTCGGCCGGGACGGCGGACACGGCGGGCGGCGCGACGGCGTCCGACCCGGGCCGGCCGCACCCGGCGGCCCACGACGGCCCCCGAGGGCCACCGGCTGAACAGGCCGGACATGCGGAACGTATCCGTCGGTCCGGGCGGTACCGCTTGTGCGGCAGGTCCGCACGGGCGTGGCGGGCCGGGTACGGGTATCAAGTGGAACGAACAGGAACGGGAACGGACATGGGTGAACGGCAGAACGACGGCGGGCCGGCCGGCCGTCGGCGTGTGCACCCTGAGAGGGGCGCGCCGCCCGGGTCCGGCGGTCCGGATTCCGTCACGGGCGGGCGCCGGGTCGTCGACGCCGCCGACCTGGAGGCGCTGCTCGCCGCCGCGCTGATCCGCCGCGGCGTGGACGCCGGGGCCGAGCAGCGGGCCGTCGCCGCGTTCCTGGCCGCCCGGGAGTCGGGGGCGAACGGTACGCGCACCCGGCGCCGGGACGACTGGCGGACCCGCCGGACCCGGTTCGGCCGCCACTCGCTGAAGGCCACGCTCTCCGTGCTGGTCGCCGGTCTCACCCTGAGCGGGGTCGCGGTCGCCGGAATCGGCGCGGCGGGCTCGTCCACGGACGGCCCGGCGGAGGACGGCAAGGGCACCCGTGCCCCGTCGTCCGGCAGCACCGGCCCGTCCACCGGCGGCTCGGCCGACCCGGGCGCCGGTCCGGGCGAGGGCCGCGACCGGCCGGACCCGGACCGTCCGGGGACCGCCCGGGACACCGAGGCCCACTGCCGCGCCTACGAGCAGGTGCGGGGGAGTGGCGAAGCGCTGGACTCGGCGGCCTGGAAACGGCTGACACAGGCGGCCGGCGGCGCGGCGAACGTCGACGCCTACTGCGCCGGGCGGCTGTCGGGGACCGGGGCCGCGACGCCGTCCGTCAACACCGGGGCGCCGGAGAAGAACGACAACAATTCGGCCGACCGGTCCGGAAACAGCTCCTCGGGCAACGCGAGCGACAACGCCACGCGCGGCGCGGACAACGGCTCCGGAACTGCGGGCAACGGCTCGGGCGGCAGTGCGGGCACCAGCACGGGCAAGCCCGGGAACTCGGACGCCAAGCGCCCGTAACGCACCCCATGTGACCCTTGTGACCAGGGAAAACGCAGAATCCGCGCACCTCGGCGCGCTCGCGCCGCTGCCGCCGGGGCAACGGCCGGAGCCGCCACCCCCCACAGGAGAGGCCCCGGCCGTCGCGCGGCACGGGCCGCGCGGCGACCCGTACTTCCTACAGCGCCATGAGTGCGTTTTCTGTCACACCCCTCCGTGTCACGGGTTAGTTGCATCTTGGACGGACATGGACGGGCAGAGGATTCAGGCCGTAACGTGCCTTTCGCGCCAGGCCGCGCCGGACACATGACCACGAACCGCCCGCGGCCCAGAGGCCGCAACCACTGATTGAGCAACCACGACGGCGAGCAACCCGGTCCGCGAGAGCGGCGCCGGCTTAGGCGCAGAAGGGCGCGCGCGGGTGCTGGGGGACGACGCGGAGCTGACCGCCGCGGTGCGTGCGGCACAGGACGGGGACGAGACCGCGTTCCGGACTGTGTACCGCGTCGTGCACCCGCGGCTGCTGGGATACGTGCGGACATTGGTCGGCGAGTCCGACGCCGAGGACGTGACGTCCGAGGCGTGGCTGCAGATCGCCCGTGACCTGGAGCGCTTCACCGGTGACGCGGACCGGTTCCGCGGCTGGGCCGCCCGTATCGCCCGCAACCGCGCGCTGGACCACATACGCATGCGCGGACGCCGCCCCGCGATCGGCGGCGACGAGACCGAGCTCACCGGGCGGGCCGCCGAGTCCGACACCGCCGGCGAGGCCATCGAGGCACTGGCCACCGACGGCGCGTTCTCCCTCATATCCCGGCTGCCGCAGGACCAGGCCGAGGCCGTCGTGCTGCGCGTGGTCGTGGGCCTCGACGCCAAGTCCGCCGCCGAGACACTGGGCAAACGACCGGGTGCCGTACGGACGGCCGCGCACCGGGGTCTGAGACGTCTGGCCGAGCTGCTCGGCGGCGATCCGGAAGCCCGACCGGAATCCGCCGGGGTGCTCGACGCCCTTCCTCCCCAGAGAGAACCCCGCCGTCGTACGGTGACGTCCGCGAGTGTGACGCAGATGCGAACGCGGACACAGAAGGACATGTGATGGCCGATGAGCAGCACAGGTGGCTGGACCGCGGGACTGCGGAGCGCTTACTGAGCGGAGAGCCCCTGGAAACTGCCGATCCCGCCGCCCGTGACCAGGCCGGACGGCTCGCCGCAACCCTGCGCGCGCTCTCCGCGCCACCCCCGTCGGACGGCGGGGAGCTCCCCGGAGAGGCGGCCGCCCTGGCCGCCTTCCGCAAGGTGCGCGAGGAACGGGAGGGGCGGTCCGAGGCGGCCCACGGTGAGGTCCGGCCGGCCGGAACGCGGCCCTCCGACATCGGAGCGATCCGTATCGGCGTCCCGCACGGTGATCGTTCCGGAACCGCGGACGGACCCCGGCGGGGGCGTCCCCTGAGCCTCGGGCTGGCCGCCGCGCTGGTCGCCGGCATGGCCGGCGGGGTCGCGGTCCTGGCCGGCACCGGAGTCCTCTCCCCGCCCGACGGCTCCCGGTCCGGCCCGGCCGCCTCCGTCACGGCCACCGGCACGCACCCCGAACGCCCCCTGGTGTCCCCTCCGCCGGAGGGCGCCGCACCGGGCGGAGTCACGCCCGAGGGCCGGCGTCCCGGGAACGCCGCCGGTACGGCCGAGGACGGTGTGGGTGCCGCCGGGGACGCCGACGGGTCCCGTGCGCCGGGGAAGCCCGGTGCGGACACCGGTGACGGCGCGGTCCGTTCCGGACGCGGCGGGGAGCAGATCGCCGCGGCCTGTCGCGCGTGGCGCGACGGCGGGGCACTGAACGGCGAGCACGAGCACCTCCTCGAGGAAGCGGCGGGCGGCTCCTCCCGCGTCGGCACGTACTGCGAGGACGTGCTGTCCACGTCGGACACCTCCGGTGCGACCGGTGCCGACGGGGGAGTCCCCAGCGGCGACGGGAACGGCCACGGGAAGGCCAACGGTCAGAGCGATGGCCAGGGCCAAGGGCAAGGTCAGGATCAGGGCAACGGCGCCGACAACGGCAACGGCGGCAACAGCGCCAAGAAGGGCGACAACGGAAACAGCGGCAACGGTGGCGGTAACGGCAACAACGGCAACAAGAACCCGTGACGTCGCCCCTGACCTGCCCTTTTGTTGACCGCTGAACTTTCCTCCCCGGCAGGTGTGACACTTTCGGCCCTCGTGACGCAGTAATGAGTGAGCCGACTGGTCATCGGCTGTCGCACGGAGCCGGGGTTCCCCCCGTACCCGCGGCTCGTGCACCTCGGCGCGGGCGGGACACGTTCCCCCGGTCCCGCCCGCGCCCTCTCACCAGTGCACGACGACCTTGTCGCCGTTCCGGACCTGCCCGTACAGCCGTGCGATCGCCGCCTCGTCCCTTACGTTGACGCAGCCGTGCGAGGCGCCGGCGTATCCCCGCGCGGCGAAGTCGGCCGAGAAGTGCACGGCCTGGCCGCCGCTGAAGAACATGGCGTACGGCATGGGCGAGTCGTAGAGCGTGGACACATGGTGCCGGGACTTCCAGTAGACGTGGAAGACACCCTCACGGGTCGGCGTGTACTCGGAACCGAAGCGCACCGGCATCGTCGACACCGTCCGCCCGTCGATCATCCAGCGCAGGGTGCGGCTGGTCTTGCTGATGCACAGCACCCGGCCGGTCCGGCAGCGCGCGTCGGGCGCGTCGGCCGGCTGGCCGCCCATCAGATACAGCTCCCACGTGCCCGGCTCGTGCGTCATGCCGAGCAGCCGCTGCCAGGTGACGGAGTCGGTCACCCCGGTCCTCGGCAGTCCGCGCTTGCCCTGGAAGCCCCGGACCGCCTCCGCCGTCGGGTCGTCGTACGTCCCCGTCGGCCCGTGGAAGATCCAGGCGACCTGCCGCAGCCGGGCCTGGAGTTCGCGTATGTCGCGCCCGGAGTCACCGGGGGACCACAGCACGCGCGGTGCCGGGGAGGACTTCTCGCCGTCGCCGTCGCCGTCGCCGTCCGGAGTCCGTGACGGTGACGACGGCGTGGACGGCGCCCGGCTCGGCACTTCTGTCCGCACCGGCGACTTGTGCTCCCCGTCCGCCCCGGCGGGCTGCACCGTGCAGCCGGCCGCACCGCCCGCCAGCGCGGCCAGGGCCGTCAGCGCCGCGACGGCCGCGATTCCCTTCCTCCCCATGCCCGTACTACGCACACCAGCCCCCCGTCGTCTCACCGGCCGCGCCCGGCCGTCATCCGAGATGTTCCCCGGACGTGACCGCCGACGAACAAAGGGGCATGGTGGTGAGTGACCGGAAGACGACCGCCGAGGTGGTGCTGTGAGCGGGGTCCCACCGAGGCTGTGAGGAAGGTCCCAGCGTGCGCCCCTCCACCGGGCCGTACGCGCACCGCTACAGTCCGTCGAAGGGTCGGCCTGTGCTGACGAGCAACTGACGGGTACCGGACGAGCGAATCGAGCAACGCTGCTCAGCGGGAGGCATCACACCATGGCGCGCGAGTCGGGCAGTGTCCGGTCCACCGAGAGTGGTCTGCCCATCGAACCGGTCTACGGGCCGGAGGCTCTCAAGGGCTGGGACCCGGCCGGGAAGCTGGGCGAGCCGGGGGCGTACCCCTTCACCCGGGGCGTGTACCCGACGATGTACACGGGCCGGCCCTGGACGATGCGCCAGTACGCCGGTTTCGGCACGGCGACGGAGTCCAACGCCCGCTACAAGCAGCTCATCGCCAACGGCACGATGGGCCTGTCGGTCGCCTTCGACCTGCCCACCCAGATGGGCCACGACTCCGACGCCCCGATCGCGCACGGCGAGGTCGGCAAGGTGGGCGTCGCCATCGACTCGGTGGACGACATGCGGGTCCTGTTCGGCGGCATCCCGCTGGACAAGGTCTCCACGTCGATGACGATCAACGCCCCCGCCGCCCTTCTCCTGCTCCTCTACCAACTGGTCGCCGAGGAGCAGGGCGTCCCGGCCGACAAGCTCACCGGCACGATCCAGAACGACGTGCTGAAGGAGTACATCGCGCGGGGCACGTACATCTTCCCGCCGAAGCCCTCGCTCCGGCTGATCGCCGACATCTTCAAGTACTGCCGGGCCGAGATCCCGAAGTGGAACACGATCTCGATCTCCGGCTACCACATGGCCGAGGCGGGCGCGTCGCCCGCGCAGGAGATCGCGTTCACCCTCGCGGACGGCATCGAGTACGTCCGCACGGCGGTCGCGGCCGGCATGGACGTGGACGACTTCGCCCCGCGCCTGTCCTTCTTCTTCGTGGCCCGTACGACGATCCTGGAGGAGGTCGCCAAGTTCCGCGCGGCCCGCAGGATCTGGGCGCGGGTGATGAAGGAGGAGTTCGGCGCGGAGAACCCCAAGTCCCTGATGCTGCGCTTCCACACGCAGACGGCGGGCGTGCAGCTCACGGCCCAGCAGCCCGAGGTGAACCTGGTCCGCGTCGCCGTCCAGGGCCTGGGCGCGGTGCTCGGCGGCACGCAGTCGCTGCACACCAACTCCTTCGACGAGGCGATCGCGCTCCCGACGGACAAGAGCGCCCGCCTCGCCCTCCGTACGCAGCAGGTCCTCGCCTACGAGACGGACGTGACGGCGACCGTCGACCCCTTCGCCGGTTCCTACGTCGTCGAGAAGATGACCGACGACGTCGAGGCGGCGGCGCTGGAGCTGATGAAGAAGGTCGAGGACCTCGGCGGCGCGGTCAACGCCATCGAGCACGGCTTCCAGAAGAACGAGATCGAGCGCAGCGCCTACCGCATCGCCCAGGAGACCGACTCCGGTGAGCGCGTCGTGGTCGGCGTCAACCGTTTCCAGCTCGACGCGGAGGAGCCGTACGAGCCGCTCCGCGTCGACCCGGCCATCGAGGCCCAGCAGGCCGAACGCCTGGCGAGACTCCGCGCGGAACGCGACCAGCAGGCGGTCGACTCGGCCCTGACCGCCCTGAAGAAGGCGGCGGAGGGCGAGGACAACGTCCTGTACCCGATGAAGGACGCGCTGAAGGCACGGGCGACGGTGGGCGAGGTGTGCAACGCGCTGCGGGAGGTCTGGGGGACCTACGTGCCGAGCGACGCGTTCTGAACGCCCGTTCCCGCCGGCTGGGACCCCTCGGAGGAGTGTCGTACCCCCGTGCGACACTCCTTCCATGTTCGGCGTCATCGACCTCCCCACCTACCTGGCAGGACTGGTCCTCATCGTCCTGCTGCCCGGCCCCAACTCCCTGTACGTCCTCTCCGTCGCCGCCCGCAAGGGCGTCCGCACCGGCTACGCGGCGGCGGCCGGTGTCTTCACCGGGGACGCCGTCCTGATGACGCTGGCGGCGCTCGGCGCGGCCTCGGTGCTCACCACGACGCCGCTGCTGTTCCTGGTGGTGAAGTACGCCGGTGCCGCGTACCTGGCGTGGATGGCGTACGGCATGCTGCGCTCGGCGTGGAGCATGTGGAGGACGCGCGGCGGGACGGCGGACCCGGCCGAGGCGCCCGCCGTCCCGTCCGCCGACGAGCACCCCTACCGCCGCGCCCTGGTCGTGTCGCTGTTCAACCCGAAGGCCATCCTCTTCCTGATCTCCTTCTTCGTGCAGTTCGTCGACCCCGGTTACGCCTATCCCGCGCTCTCCTTCGTCGTCCTCGGCGCCCTGCTCCAGACGGCCAGCTTCCTGTACCTGTCGCTGCTGATATTCGGCGGCACCCGCCTGGCCGACGCGTTCCGGCGCAGGCGGCGGCTGGCGGCCGGTGCCACCTCGGCGGCCGGTGCCCTGTTCCTGGGCTTCGCGGCGAAGCTGTCGCTGGCGAGCGCGTAGGGGTCAGCGTCCGCCGAACCGGGCCAGGTACTCCGGGAGCCCGGCCGGCGTGTCCCCGGCCCAGCCCACATAGCCGTCCGGGCGGACGAGGAACAGTCCCGCCCCGTAGGTCCCGTGCGCCGGGCCGTGCACCAGTCGTACGGCGGCGGGCGGCTCGGGGGCGTCCGTGCCCAGCGCCAGCAGCGTCCAGTGCGGCCCCCGGAACGCGTCGAAGAGGCGTACGCCGCTCACCTCGGCGTCCGGGGCCCGGTCGCCCGCGCGCACCGGGCCGGGTGCCGTCCGGGTCTCCGTGGTGAGCGTCGATGAGGGGTAGCCGAGGTCGAGTTGCCGGGTGGCCCCGCCCCGCCGCGTCTCACCCCGGTGGATGCTGGTGGACAGGCCCAGCATCTGCGCGGCGATCGGGCGCCGCTCCTCCTCGTACGTGTCCAGCAGCGCCGCCTCCGCCCCGTCGCCCAGGACCGCGCCCAGCTTCCAGCCCAGGTTGTAGGCGTCCTGGACGCTGGTGTTGAGGCCCTGGCCGCCGGCCGGGGAGTGCACGTGCGCCGCGTCGCCCGCGAGGAAGACCCGGTCCACCCGGAACCGGTCGGCGAGTGCGGCCCGCGGGCGGAAGTCCGAGGCCCAGCGGACCTCCGTGACGTCCTCGGCGGCGAGATGCGAGCGGGCGGCGACGACCTGTCGTACGCCCTCCGGGGAGAGGTCCACCTCCGTGCCCTCCGCGAACCGGGCGACCAGCTGGAAGTCCTCCGTCCCGGCCAGCGGGCAGATCGCCAGGAGGTCCTCGGGTCCCTCGCCCTGGGGGAAGAAGTGCCAGTTGTCCCGGTCCAGGCCGGTGATCCGCACGTCCGCCACCAGTGTGGGGAACGGATCCACCTCCTCCCCGGTCATGCCGACGCCCACCGCCCGGCGCACCGCGGAACGGCCCCCGTCCGCCGCGACGAGATACCGGGCGCGCACCGGCCCGCCGGAGGCGAAGTGCGCGATCACGCCCTCCGGGTCCTGGACCACGCCGGTGACCTCCCGGCCGAAGGCGACCTTGCCGCCGAGCTCCTCCAGGCGCTCCAGCAGGATCCGCTGGGTGCGCCACTGCGGGACCATCCAGGGCTCGTTGTACGGCGCGTCCTCGCTCGGCTCGGCCGGTTCGGACATGTGGTGTTCGCCGAGTCGTTCGCCGTTCCGCCAGATCATGCCGACCGGGTAGCCGCCGCCCACCGCGTGGATCGCGTCCAGCACGCCCAGGTCGTCGAAGACCTCCATGGTGCGCGGCTGGAACCCCTTGCCGCGCGAGCCGGGGAACAGCTCGTCCGCCCGCTCCACCACCAGCGCGGGGATCCCGCGCCGGGCCAGGTCGATGCCGAGGGTGAGGCCGGTCGGTCCGGCGCCCACGATCAGCACATGGGTGTCGCTCATGATCAAGTCTCCTTAACTTCGTTAAGTGGCCTGCCCTGTGAGCGTGTCCCTAACGGTGTTAAATTGTCAAGCGTGAGTTCGGAACGACGCGCCCCCCTGGACCGCCGACGGGTCGCCGACACGGCGCTGAGACTGCTGAACGAGGTCGGCCTGGACGGCCTGACGCTGCGCGTGATCGCCGGAGAGCTGGACGTCAAGGCGCCCGCCCTCTACTGGCACTTCAAGGACAAGCAGGCGCTGCTCGACGAGATGGCGACGGAGATGTACCGCCGGATGGTCGCCCAGGACTCATCCGCCCCGGACGACACCTGGCAGGAGCGGCTGCTCAAGGCCAACCGGGGCCTGCGCACGGCGCTGCTCGCCTACCGCGACGGCGCGAAGGTGTTCAGTGGCTCGCGCTTCACGGGGATCGACCACGCCGAGCAGATGGAGGACATGCTGCGCCTGCTCACATCCGCCGGTTTCACCCTCGCCCGGGCCACCCTCGCGTTCAATACGACATACCTCTACACCCTCGGGTTCGTCACCGAGGAGCAGGGCGTCCGGCCGCTGCCCGGCGAACGCCGGGAGGGCTTCGACCTCGCGGAACGCGCCCGCATGATGGCCGCCTACCCTCTGGCGGCCCAGGCCGGCAGGGAGATCTTCGAGAACTACGACCGGAACTTCGAGGAGGGCCTCGCCCTGATCATCACGGGAATCGAGGCCCTCCACGGGGTGCGCTGAGGTCAGGAGGCGCGCAGGAAGGCCGAGAGCGAGGCCTTGCCGAGGTAGGTGAAGCGGGTGGTGCCCGTGAGGTGCTTGTCCAGCGCCTCCTTGATGCCGGGCCACTTGGGGTCGCCGAAGTCGTCGAGTACGACGATCCCGCCCGGGGCGGCGATCTCCTCCGCCCATTCGAGATCCTTCGCGACGCCCTCGGCCGAGTGGTCGCCGTCGACGACGATCACGCCGTAGGACCGGTCCGAGACGGCCGCGCGGGTGTCGGGATCCTCGGAGAAGCCCTTCTGGATCCGGGCGGCCACGCCCGCCGGACCGGCCAGGGCGAGGTTGGTGCGCACGGCGGGCTCGTCGACCGGGGTGCCGGAGGGGTCGGAGCGCTGCGGGGTGCCGGGCTGGAGTTGCACACCGGCGAACGGGTCGACGATCGTCACGCTCGGGCTGCGGCCGTCGCGTTCCATCATCCGGATCAGCCCGGTGGAGAACATGCCGTAGAGGGTGCCGATCTCCAGGATCTCGTCGTTCGGCGGGTCGAGCAGCGGGATGGTGCCGAGCTTGCCGCAGATGTTCATGGTGCCGCCCGCGATCCGGCCGGCCCCCAGGGACTCCAGCGCGACCAGCAGCCGGTACGCGGTGGCGACGTTGCGGACGGCGGCGTCCCGGTCCCCGGCCAGCTCCGCCACCTCGGAGTGCAGCCGGTTCAGCGGGCCGGGGCTCACGATCCGGGACAGCCCGCGGCCGGACGGGCCGAGCAGCAGGTCGAGGGTGAGCTGCTGGCGCTTCACCGCCTCGACCGTGTCCCGAAGTTCCCCTCTGCCCGCCGCGTCGGCGGCGGCCGCCGCGCGCAGACGCCGGTCGATGCGCTGGTCGATGAGCTCGGCGACCGGGCGCAGCAGACGCCGGGAAGCGGAACTGGTCAGCAGGGCACGGCTGTTCATGAACCGAAGACCTCAATCCGTCGGGGGCAGGGTGAGAGTGGTGCGGTTCGGGGTGGGGAACAGGCTAGGCGCGGGGCTGTGGTGGGCAGGGGGTGCGGAGTTGAGCGGCGCGCAAACAAGTGGCGAACTCCGCATGGAGCCCACGGAGGCGCGCCGACCGGGTCAGCCGAGCAGCCGCCGCAGGTTCAGTTTCCCCCACAGCAGACTGGTGGCGAACGACAGCGCCATGACCGTGACGACCAGACCGGCCAGCAGCAGCCCCGCCACCGGTCCGCTCAGATCCGGCGACACCAGCGGGGTGACGATCTCCTCGACGAACAGCACGTGCACCATGTACGCGCCGAGTGCGGCGTCGGCCAGCTTCTTCAGCAGCGGCCGCCACTTCTCGGACACCCGGACCCTGCTGATCAGAAGCAGGACGCAGATGCTCATGGCGGCGACGAACAGATGCGCGTTGGGCATCACGTAGTGGATCTGGGTGTTGTACCAGAGGGCGCCCGCCATGGTGAGCGGCAGCACGGCGTACAGCGGCCACCGCTTGCGTACGACCCCGGTGGGGAGGGCGAACAGCAGCGCGCCGCCGACCGCGTACACCAGCGAGTAGGTGCCGAAACCCCACGCCACCGGAGCCATCTCACGGCCCGTCAGCTCGGTGATCGTGGTCAGCGCGCTGGGCAGGACCGCCATGCCGAGCAGCGCCGCTCCCAGCCCGTAGGGCCGCTTCCCCGCCTTGATCAGCATCGCGAAGGCGAGCAGCATGATGATCGGGATGTAGGTGTACATGAACCACAGGTGGTACGCCGGCTGTACGGAGCCGAAGAGGGAGTGCTCCGCCAGCTCGGCCATGGGGCGGTCGTTGCGGTTCCGCAGCCATGCCCAGACCAGGTAGACCGCCGTCCAGGCGAAGAGCGGGACGGTGTTGCGGACGATGCGCTGCCACATGCGGGCGCTGTCACGCGGCGGCGCGCCGACCAGTACGGCCCAGCCGGCTATGGCGAAGTACATCGGGACGGCGAAGGGGTTGATCGCCTCGGCGATGTGACCCGCCCAGTACGAACCGGCACCGTTGTCGGGGTCGTTGCCGGTGGAGCGGATGAACTGGGCACCCACGTGGCCCAGCATGATGGTGGCGGAGCAGACGAGCCGCATCAGATCGATGTCGAAGCGGTGTTCGCGCGCGGGGGCGGCGGTCTGTTCCTGAGCGGGGCCGCCCTGTTGCTGCGGCAGGCGTACGGCGATGTCGTTCGGCACCGCGCAACTGTCGGACGGTGTGGTGTACGGGAGTTGAAGGACGGGTGGCACTGCCGTGACCGGTGCGTCTCGGTTGGCCGCCCGGGGCGGTCGCGCGACCCGGGGCTCGTGGGACGCCTCCCCGGGTCCTCAAGGTACCGGGGAGGCACGATCGTCCGCGGTCACGCGGGACGGCGGGTCACTTCCTGCGAGTGCCCCGGCGTACCGCCCGGCCCACCACGCGCTTCGCGCGACCCGCCTGGACCCTCGCCCGGGCGCGAGGGCTGCTGCCGGGCAGGCGCAGTTCGGCCAGGCGCGATTCGGGGAAGTAGTAGGCGGGGGTGTCCGCCAGGCGGGTGCGCAGCCAGTCCGCGGTCGAGTCGCGCAGGGCCGGGTACGTCTTGGGCTGCATGCAGAAACCGATCGCCCGGACCAGCGGCGACAACGTCTCCGGAGCAGCACCGACGGCCGCCGGGGCCTCCTCGCCCTCCAGGTCGGGCACCAGGTGGTCGACCACGGCCAGCGGGACGCGGTTGCTGTTCGGGTAGGGCCTCAGACGCCGCATCACCAGTGCGGTCCCGACCCGGGCGACGGGCACGTCGTAGTAGGCGGAGGCGGTCACCATCGCCGTCGAGAAGCAGCCGACGACGAGTTCGGGACGGCAGCGTTCGTACAGCGTCTCGGCCAGCAACGGGGCGTCCAGCACGGTGAGCCGTACCCCCGCGTCCGCCGCCGCCTTGCTCAGCGCCGCCGAGTAGCCGGCGGGGGCCGTCGGATGCGGTTTGAAGACGACGGACCGGTGCCCGGCCCGCACGGCCCCGGTGAGCATACGGACGTGCAGGTCCTCCTCCTCCCGGTCGCTCAGGATATTGATCGCCGCCAGGTACTGGCCGAGCAGGACGGCCGTCGGCGCCTCGTCGAGGACGGGCGCCAGCCTCGGGTCGTCCGCCGCCTCCACGGAGATCTCGTCGAGCACGCTCCGGAACGCCCCGTCCGGGACGATCTCGGGCTGCACGCCGTACTCGGACAGCAGCAGCGGCTTCAGACCGGGGATCAGGTCGAGGTGCAGCAGCCGCCGGATGCGGCGCGCGATCGTCAGCGGCAGCTTCTCCCGGGTCGGGCCGTAGCTCATCAGCCCGTCGGCGTACACGTCGACGGCGGCCTCGGAGAAGATCGCGGCCAGCGCGCGGGCCGGATTGACCTGGATCGACTCGACGGCGAGCTCGATCATGTCCCGCTCGTCGATGTCCCACTGCAGCCGGAACGCCCGCTGCCACAGCGTCGTGTCGTTGCCGCGCGGACCCCAAGTGCTCGGGTGGTACGGACTGATCGCCTCGTTCCAGCTGATGACCGAGTCGAACCGGCCGGCTATCGGCCCGTATCCGTGCATCTCGTCCAGGCGCAGCGCCGTCTCCGGCAGGGCGGCGTTGTTGGAGACCAGCAGGATGCGCCGGGCCCCGCCGCGCGGTCCGTACCGGCCCGCGTCCAGCGCCGCGGCGAGGGTGGCCGCTCCGTAGAGGGTCGAGACCTGGAAGATCTGGGTTGTGTGGGGCATGGATCAGGCAGCCTTCCGCCCGTCGCGCAGGCGGCTGAGCAACCTGCTCCGTGTGCTGTCTATGGTCTTGAGGGTCTCCTCCAGCGCCTGCTCGGGCATCCGCTGGAGCGCGGCCCGCGTCTCGCGCCGCAGCCGCTGCGCCGCCGCGGGCTCGTACTCGTTCACCTTGCCGATGTGGAACGCGATCATGGCGCAGTAGGTGCGCACGGCCTTGAGGAGGAACCGGTCGGCCTCCCGGTCCTGCTGCACGTCCCGCAGCAGCGCGTCGTACGCGGGGATGAAGTCCAGCTGACGGTCGTCCTTGATCTGGGTGAGCGAGGTCGCCACGCCCCGCCGGTAGAACACCCCGTGCAGCCCCAGGGACGCGTACGTACGGGCCTTCAGATGCAGCCGCCAGATCCACAACCGGTCCTCGGCCGTGCGGAGTTCGGTCGCGAAGCGCATGCCGCCGTCGGCGAAGAGATGCCGGCGGTAGACCCCCGCCCAGACGAAGGGATAGTCGACCATCGTCTCCATGTCGGCCGGCGCGATACCGTCGCGCGGGTCCATCACCGCGTTGCGGACCTGCGCCGGGGGCCGTCGGATCACCCGCTCGGTGCCGGTGGCCTGGACGTGATCGGTACGGGCGAAGTCGCAGCCCAGTTCCTCCATGGCCCGCACCATTCCGGCGAGATGGCGCGGCCCGTACCAGTCGTCGCCGTCGAGGAACGTGACGAACTCGCCGTCGGCCGCGTCGATGCCGCTGTTGCGCGCCTGCGCGATGCCCGTGTTCGTCTCGTGCCGGATCACCCGCGCGCCCGGGAGCTTCTCCGCCCACTGGTCGATCACCCAGGGCGTGGCGTCCGTGGAGCAGTCGTCGACGAGCAGGAACTCGAAGTCCGGGTGCGCGTTGGCGGCGAGACTGCGCAGGGTGCTCTCGGCGAAGGCCTCCACGTTGTGCATCGGGACGACGACGGACAGTTTCGGCACGTGGTTCTCTCTTTCGGAGCTCGAAGCGGCGGTGGTGCGGTGGCTCATGCCGGGCCGAAGGTCTCCCGGAGCTCGTCCAGGTTCGACCGGGTCGTCTCCCACAGGAGCTTCTGCGCGCCGTGCACGTCCGCCACCGCGGCGGCGTGGTCGTCGAGGAGCGCCGCCGCCCGTTCCGCGAGCCGGGAGCCGAGTTCCCGGTCGTGCACGGACAACCCCCACTCCTCGCGCCCGATGTCGGACAGGAAGTAGGCGAGCTTCGGGTGGGAGACGAGGCTGAGGATCGGGGTGCCGCAGCCGAACGGGATCATCCCCGCGTGCCCGCGCATCCCGATCACCAACCGTGACCGGCGGTACAGCTCACGGATCCCGTCGTTCGTCATGTCGTACAGCTGCTCCACGGGCAGCGCGACGCCATGCTTCCGGCGCAGGTCGTGCACGAACTTCTCGTCGGCGGGCATGTGGGCGGCGTACCGTACGTCGGTCCTGTCCCGCAGGGCCTTCAGCGCGGTGGCCATCTGGGCGAGGAAGTGACCGTAGTCGTGGCCGAAGCGCAGGCCGGCGCGGTCGTACGCGCAGTTGACCAGTACGGTGTCGTCCCGCTCCACCGGGTCGAGCCACCCGGGGACCAGGTACCGGGCCACCGTGGTCGGGCAGGGCTGGTAGCGCACCCGGTCGCGCAGCCCGGCGGGGAGCAGCTCGCGGACCCGCTCGATCGAGCCGTGGTTGCGCAGCCCGAAGAACGCCGACCGCTCGACGAGGACCCGCAGGCTCTCGGCGAACCGGCCGCGCCGGTAGAGCTGCCCGTCGAACACGTTGTAGCCGACCGCGAACACCGCCAGCGGCGCGGTCAGCCGGGTCAGCACGTCGTCCGGGACGTTCCACTGCCAGTGGCTGTTGCCGTTGGGGGAAGTGTCCGGCAGGAACAGCCCGCCGCCGCCCACGATCACCCCGCGCCGCGCGTTCAGTTCCTCCAGCGACGCCTCGTCGACCAGCCGGTGCACCGGCTGCTGGTACCAGCGGCGCGGGCCGGTGTCGGTGTCGAAGCACATGCGCACCGCCTCGGGCAGGACCTTGTCGCCCGCGTTCTCCTGGCCCTCGGCGAACAGGGCCACATGCGCCAGCTGCTCCGTCGCGGGCAACGGCTCCGTCTCCGGTGCCTCCGCGCGGGTACGGACGTACCAGCTGTGGCACCCGGCGTCGGTGGGGTCGGCCTCCAGCCCGTCGCGGGCGTAGGCGTGCGCGTCCGTCTCCCGTCCGCACAGCCACGCCAGACGGGCGAGCTGGGCGAAGGCACGCGGAGCGACATCGGGCGAGGCCGCCGCCAGGAGCAGACGCGCCTCGGCCTCGTCGTAGCGGGACAGCGCCATCAGACAGACGCCGAGCGTCTCCTGGCAGCGCGGCGCGTCCAGCCGGTCGCCGACGACCGGGGCGAGGACGTCGACGGCCTCGTCGTAGCGGCCCTGCCTGCGGTACACGTCGGCGACCGTACGGGCGAGGCCGAGCGAGGGGCGGGCCCGGAGCAGGGGCGGCGCGAGGTGCGCCAGGAGGTCGGGGTGCTTCTCGCCGGGCAGGGCGCAGTAGGCGGCCCGGAACTCCTCGTCGCCCATCTCGAAGCGGCGCCGGGCCTCGGTGGCCGGACCGTACCCGGGCTCGTCGAACGGGCCGGTGAAGTGCAGGACGGCGACCTGCGGGGGCACCGGAGCGTCGTCGTACAGCCGGCGGGTGAGGAAGTCGTACCGCGCGTCGAGCGGAGCCAGGATCTCCTCGGGCACCTGGCCCGTGCCGTCCGCCGCCGTGCCGTCCGCATCGGCGCGCTGCACGACCAGCAGCCCGTCCGGCAGGACCGTGCGCCGCTCCCGCCCCTCCTCGTCGCAGAGCAGCTGCGGCACGGCGCCGACCCCGTGCCGCAGCCGCAGCAGTTCGCCGATGTCGCCCAGCACGACCATGGCCGGGGAGAACGCGACGACGGTGTCGTAGCCCTCCAGCCGGAGGACATCGCCACGGCCGTCCGCCCGGCGCGTCACCACACGCGGGTGCAGCCGGCGCAGCACGTCGAAGGAGGAGTCCGGCAGCCCGGGGTGCAGCACCACGAAGTCCTCGCACACGCCCGGATTGGTGAGCGCCAGGCTGCGCAGCAGCGTGGGCAGGACGGGCAGGCCGTCGGGGCCGGTGTGGACGGCGAAGGCGATCCGGCGTCTGCCGGTGACGGTGCTCCGGTCGTCCGCGGAGGAGGCGGAGGCGTGGGTCATCGCAGGGCGATCCTCATCTTGCTGTCGTCGACGTGCGTCGCGCGGTCCATGACCCACTCGGCCTCGTCCGGCCGCAGCCGGCCGGGCTGGTCGAAGCCGATGAGGTCCAGGCGAGGGCTGACGTCCAGGAAGTCCAGCAGCCGCAGGACGGTGAAGGCGGTGCTGGTCCCCGGGCCCCAGCCTCCTTCGCCCAGCAGCGCCGGGTCACTCAGCGGCCGGCGCAGGGAGGCGTCACCGATGTGCTCCTGCGCCCCGGCCACGAGCCGCTGCCGCGTGGCGCGCCGCCACGCGGCGGCCGGGTCGCCGAACACCAGCCGGATGCCGGCCGGCCGCGTCCAGGCGGGCCCGTCCCACGGGGCGTCACCCCGCAGCGAGACGGCGTGCAGGCCGGTGCGCGCGCCGGTGCCCTCCGCGTGGAGACGGAAGGAGTCGCAGCGCACCACCAGGTCGTAGCGGTCGATCTCGGCGCCCAGCGTGCTCCCGGCGACCTCGGTGGCGTTCGACACCAGGCACACCGTCCGCCCCGCGACCAGGCTGCGCAGCCCACCGACCCCGACCGGTGTGCTCCCGCCGAGCAGCGGGTCGGACATCCCGGGCCGCTCGACGAGCCGCTGGTGGGTGCCGTACAGCGCGAGCAGGCGCCGTACGGCCGGGTCGCCCGTGCCGTGCTCGGCCACCCGCGCCCGTACGTGGGCGGCGAACTCCGGTGCCGTGACCGCGGTGGGCTTCCCGGACAGGTCGCGCAGCGCGCTGCCGGAGCCGGGGAACAGCGCGGCGGCCTCCTCCAGGCACTCCTTCCGGCGCCGCAGCGTGTCGATCCCGCGGGAGACCTCCTCGGCCGCCTCGCCGTCCCGCAGCAGCGCGAGATGGCGTTCGTAGCACTCCAGCGCCTCGTCGCCGCGGCCGAGCCCGTCCAGCGCCCGGCCGCGCAGCCGCCACGCGCCCCTGGACCGCTGCCGGATCCCGGTCGAGGCCTCGGCGACGCCCAGGGCCAGGGCGAGCCCGTCGTCCCCACCGGTCTCCAGCGCGCGCTCGCCGACCTTGAGCAGGGCGTCGAAGGGATCGGCCGACGGGACGTCGAGTGAGCCGGCGAGGACGCCGATCGCCTGGGTGAGGCGGGTCTCCCGGACAGTGGGGCGGCCGTCCCGCGACGCGAGGTACTCACCGCACAGGCGCAGGCTCCGGGCGTACAGGTCCCGCCTGGCGGCCTCCTTCTGCCGTGCCGTGAACAATCCCGCCAGGGGATTCGTCATGCTTCCACCGTCCTCCGATCGGAGGCCGAATGTGCCCCAGTACGGCGGGCCGGCGGTGGCTTCCGGGTGGACGACGGGTGAACAGTCCACTGCGAGCAGTCGGCTCGACGTCCTGGGCTCCTCAGCGGCGTACGGCCTTCCCCAGTGCCCGCGCCCGCCGCACCACCCGGCGCGCGGTGGTGTTGCGGGGCAGGAACGCCAGCCGTTTCGGAATGCCGCCGGGAAGCCCCAGCGAGGTGAGCCGCTTGCGCTTGAACCAGTGCCGGGTGCGCGGGCCGAAGTGCCGTGCGAGGTAGCGCTCGGCGACCGGACGCAGGGGCGGGTGGATCTGCGGCTGCATGGTGAAGCCGAGCGTGGTGACCAGGTCGTTCAGCTCGTCGGCGGGCAGGGTGCCCCCGCCGCCGGGCTCCAGGGCCGGCAGCAGCGCGTCGGCCAGGACCGCCGGGACGCGGTTCCCGTTCTGGTAGGGCGTCAGCCGCTCCAGGGCCCGCTCGGTACCGGTGCGGGCCACTGGCAGGCCGTAGAGCGCGGACGCCGTGAACAGCGCGGTCGAGAAGCAGCCGACGACCAGCGCGGGCCGGGACCTCTCGAACAGCACCTCGGCGGGCACGAGGGCGTCGACGACGGTGAGGTCCACCCCGAGCCGCTCCGCCTCGGCTGCCAGCGCGCGGCCGTGGCGGACCGGCGCGAGGGGGTGCGGCTTGAACACGACGGCGCGGTGGCCGCGTTCGACCGTCCCCCGCAACATCCGCGCATGCAGGTCGTCCTCCTCCCCCACGGAGAGGACGCCGAGCCCGGACAGGCGCTGCCCGACCAGCAGCGCCGCGTCGTCAGGCAGTTCGGGCAGCCCGCCGGCCGCCCCGGACAGTTCACCGACCGCCTGCCGGAAGGCGTCCGCCGGCACCACCCGCGCCGGCACGTCGAACTCGGTCAGCAGCATCGGCGTGAGGCCCGGAACCAGGTCCAGGTGGAGCACCTGCCGCACCCGCGTGCCCACCAGCGGGTCGAGCTTGGCGCGGGTGGGGCCGTAGCCCATCAGCCCGTCGGCGTAGACATGGACCGGGGCCCCGGTGAACACCTGGGCCACCGCGAGGGCGGGGGGAACCGCGACGGACTCCAGGACCAGTTCCACGCGGTCGTCGCCGAGCCCCCACAGCCGCCGCAGATGCCGCTCCAGGAGCGGGACGTCGTCGGAGCGCGGCGTCCAGGCTCCCGGGTGGAAGGGAGTGATGGCCTCGTTCCAGGAGAGCACGTCGTCGAAGTGGTCGCGCAGCGGCGCGAAGCCCGGCATCTCGTTCAGCGCCGGCGCGCTCTCCGGAACCTCGGCGTTGTTGCACACCAGCAGCACCCGCCGCTCCGCCTCCGTGAAGCAGCCGGACTCGATCGCGGCCGCCAGCGTGGCCAGGCCGTACAGCGACGAGGCGCAGAAGAGCTGGGTGGTACGGGACATCACGCGGCCCCCTTCCCCGCGCCGGTCCGGCGCCGCAGCCGCCGCAGCCGGGCGGAACGATCCATGTCCATGGTCTCCAGTACGTCCCCGAGCAGGTCCTGCGGCAGCCGGTCGAGCGCCGCCGCGCTCATCGCCCGCAGCCGCCCGGCCACGGCCGGTTCGAACTTGTCCTCCTCGGCCAGATGATGGGCCATGATCGCGCAGTACTGCCGCACCGCCTTGGGCAGCAGCCGGTCGGCGTCCCGGTCCGCCGCAGTCTCCTCGACGATCAGGTCGAAGGCGCGGATGAAGTCGAGCTGGCGGACATCACCGATGCGGGTGAGGGAGGAGGCGACCCCGCGCCGGTAGAACACGCCCAGCAGGCCGACCACGGCGAACGACTCCGCCTCCCGGTGCAGCTTCCAGGTCCACGGCCGGTCCTCGGCCGTGTGCAGCCCCTCGGTGAAGTGCAGCAGCCCCCGCTCCAGCAGCCGCCGGTGGTAGGCGCCGGCCCAGACGGACACGTAGTCCACCGCGGTCGTCCGGTCCGCGGGCAGGATCGCGTCCCGCGGGTCCAGCACCTCGTCGCGCAGGCCGACCGGGACCCGCTGCACCGACCGGGCCCGGCCGGTCACCCGCACGTGGTCGGTGCGGACGAAGTCACAGCCCAGCCCCTCGACGGCCGCCACCAGTTGGGACAGGTACCCCGGAGCGAACCAGTCGTCGCCGTCCAGGAAGGCCAGGTACTCGCCCCGCGCCGCGTCCAGCCCGGTGTTGCGCGCGGCGGCGATCCCGGCATTCTTGTCATGACGGATGTAGCGCACCTGAGCGACCTCCGAGAGGTCCTCGGCCGCACGCTCGAGAATCGCCGGGGTCTCGTCCTCGGAATGGTCGTCGACCAGAACGAACTCGAAATCCGGCCGGGCGTTCGCGCGAAGACTCCGCACGGTGTCGGGAGCGTATTGCCGAACGTTGCAGAACGGGACGATCACGGAAAGCTTTGGCACCCTCGAAACACTAGGAGGCCCGCCCGGCCGGACACCTTTCCGGCGCCCGTCCAGGGGATGAACTCCATGTGTCCGTACGGTGCATTGCGCCTACGTGTCACGTTCCCGCGGGTCGGTTCGGCTCTCGGTGGGGCGTTGTTAACTTTTCGTTGATTCACGGTTGGGCCATACCTAGAATTCGCTTCCTAGCGTCTTCGACGTGCCAACAAGTGCAACGAAGCCTCTCAGGGTCGCGGTCCTCGCGGATTCCGACACCCGGTGGAAATGGGGCGCGCTCACCGCGAACCGCGTCGCGCCGCGGGACGTCCGCCTCGACGGATTCCTGCTGCGGGGCCGCGCCACCCCCACCGCCCGCCAGCTCGGCGAGGTCGGCGTCACCGCGGACTCGCTCCGCGAGGTCACCGCCGTCGAGTTCCTGCGCGCGATGCGCGAGGAGTCGTACGACCTCCTCGTGCTCGCCCTGGTCGGCGGCGGGGTGCAGGCGATGCTGCACGGACTCAAGCGCGCCTGGGAGGACCGGCCGCGGCGGCCCGTCGTCGTCACCGGATACGTCGGTGTCGTCTACGAGAAGCTCGCCGACGGCCTGCTGCTGCGTCACGGCGCCGACCTGGTGCTCGCCAACTCCCGTCAGGACGCGGACCGTTTCCGCGCCGTGTACGAAGGGGTGGGCGCCGACGCCTCCTCGGTGACCGAGGTCGCGCTGCCGTTCCTCGGCGGGGCCGCCTACGAGGGCGAACACGACCCCTCTGCGAAGCAAGGGCACAGGCCCTACACGGTCGTCTTCGCCGCCCAGCCCTCCGTCCCGGAGAGCCGCAAGGACCGTACGTACCTGCTGGACCGGCTGGTGCGGCACGCCCGCCGGCACCCCGAGCGCGAAGTGCTGCTGAAGCTGCGCTCCAAGCCCGGCGAACACACCACGCACATCGAGGAACTGCCCTACCAGAAGCTCGCCCAGCGGCAGGACCTGCCGCCCAACTTCCGCCTCGTGTACGGGCACATGGGCGAGGTCCTCGACCGGACCGACCTCCTCGTCACGGTCAGCTCCACGGCCGCGCTGGAGTCGCTGCACCGCCGCATCCCCACCGTGGTCCTCACCGACCTCGGCATCCGGGAAGCCCTCGGCAACCACCACTTCGTCGGCTCCGGCTGCCTCGCCTCCTGGGACCAGCTCGACACCGGACACCGTCCGGAGCCCGACGCGGAGTGGGTGGCACGGCAGGGGGTCGCGGTGGGCGGCTCGTACGGGACGGCCTTCGACACGGCCCGCGAACGCATCGCCGAACTGCTCGGCCGGCCCGGCGGACTCCCGCCGCTGACCCCGTACTACACGCCCGTCACCGCGCCCGGCTACCTGCCCGGCCTCCTCGCCCGCCACCACCTCGGCCCGGACGGCACCCCGCTGCCCGGCGCGCCCGCCACCGACAGGGAGCCCGGACCGGTCCGGCAGATCGTGCGCCGGGCGGCGCGCGGCGCCTACCGGCACGGAGTGCAGCGCGTGGCCCCGGTGATCCGCCGGATGGGCGAACTGTGACCGGCCCGACCCCTGCTCAAGGAGCTGATCCCATGTCCAACCCGCCGGCGGTGCGCCGGGTGCTCGCCGTGATCCCCGCGCGCGGCGGCTCCAAGGGCGTACCCGCGAAGAACCTCGCCCCCGTCGGCGGCGTCCCCCTGGTGGCGCGCGCCGTGCGCGAGTGCCGCGCCGCCCGGTACGTCACGGACGTCGTCGTCTCCACCGACGACCAGGCCATCGCGGCCGCCGCCCGGCAGGCCGGCGCCGAGGTCGTGCTGCGGCCCGCCGCCATCGCCGGCGACACCGCCACCTCCGAGGCCGCCGTCCTGCACGCCATGGACACCCACGAGGCCCTGCACGGCGCCCCCGTGGACGTCGTCCTGCTCGTGCAGTGCACCAGCCCCTTCCTGCTCCGCGAGGACATCGACGGAGTGGCCGGCGCGGTCGTCGACCAGGACGCCGACACCGCGGTGACCGTCGCCCCGTTCCACGGCTTCATCTGGCGCGACGCGGCGGACGGGACGACGACCACCGCCGACGCCGACCCGACCGCCGCCGGGGGCCACGGCGTCAACCACGACAAGTCCTTCCGCCCCCGCCGCCAGGACCGCCCCCAGGACCTCCTGGAGACCGGCGCCGCCTACGCCATGGACGCGGCCGGCTTCCGCGAGCACAGGCACCGCTTCTTCGGCCGCACCGAACTCGTCCGCACCGACCCGGCCCGCGTGCTGGAGATAGACGACCCGCACGACCTCGCCCGGGCCCGCGCCCTCGCCCCGCTCTTCGACGCGGAGCGGCCCGGCGCCCTCCCGACCGCCGACGACATCGACGCGGTCGTCCTCGACTTCGACGGCACCCAGACCGACGACCGGGTGCTGATCGACTCCGACGGACGGGAGTTCGTCTCCGTGCACCGCGGGGACGGACTCGGCATCGCGGCCCTGCGCCGCAGCGGCCTGAAGCTGCTCATCCTGTCCACGGAACAGAACCCGGTCGTCGCCGCCCGCGCACGCAAGCTCAGGCTCCCCGTGCTGCACGGCATCGACCGCAAGGACCTCGCACTGAAGCAGTGGTGCGAGGAGCAGGGCATCGCGCCGGAGCGCGTGCTCTACGTCGGCAACGACGTCAATGACCTCCCGTGCTTCGCCCTCGTCGGCTGGCCCGTGGCGGTCGCGAGCGCCCACGACGTCGTACGCGGCGCCGCACGCGCGGTCACCACCCTCCCCGGCGGTGACGGCGCGATCCGAGAGATCGCCGGCTGGATCCTCGGTCCCTCTCTCGACTCCCTCCCCAAGTAAGGAAACCCCGGCTCATGAGCGTCAACTCCCGCATCCGCACCTTCGGTACCCGCGAGGCCGGCCCCGGCCGCCCCGTGTACGTCACCGGCGAGATCGGCATCAACCACAACGGTGACATCGAGAACGCCTTCAAGCTGATCGACGCCGCCGCCGAGGCCGGCTGCGACGCGGTCAAGTTCCAGAAGCGCACCCCCGAGATCTGCACCCCGCGCGACCAGTGGGACATCGAGCGCGACACCCCCTGGGGCCGGATGACGTACATCGACTACCGCCACCGCGTGGAGTTCGGCGAGGACGAGTACCGCCAGATCGACGCCTACTGCAAGAAGAAGGGCATCGACTGGTTCGCCTCCCCGTGGGACACCGAGGCCGTCGCCTTCCTGGAGAAGTTCGACGTCCCCGCCCACAAGGTGGCCTCCGCCTCCCTCACCGACGACGAGCTGCTGCGCGCCCTGCGCGCCACCGGCCGTACGGTCATCCTCTCCACCGGCATGTCCACCCCGAAGCAGATCCGCCACGCGGTCGAGGTCCTGGGCAGCGACAACATCCTCATGTGCCACGCCACGTCGACGTACCCGGCGCAGGCCGAGGAGCTCAACCTCCGCGTCATCAACACCCTCCAGCAGGAGTACCCGAACGTCCCGATCGGCTACTCCGGCCACGAGACCGGTCTGCAGACCACCCTCGCCGCCGTCGCCCTCGGCGCCGTCTTCGTCGAGCGCCACATCACCCTCGACCGCGCCATGTGGGGCTCCGACCAGGCCGCCTCCGTCGAGCCGCAGGGCCTGACCCGCCTGGTCCGCGACATCCGCACCATCGAGGCCTCCCTCGGCGACGGCGTCAAGAAGGTCTACGACTCCGAGCTCGGCCCGATGAAGAAGCTGCGCCGCGTCACCGGCGTGGTCGCCGAGGCGGAGATCGCCACCGCCGCCGGCGAGCCCCTCGCCGTCTGAGCAACCGAACCCACCCATCCCTTACGACGACGGGAACGGTCGTACGTCGATGAGCCCCCGCGCCGGCCGGCCCGGCCCCCACACTCTCGCCTTCGTCGAGAGCCCGGTACAACTGCTCAACGTGCTGGAGTGGGCGCACACGCATGCGCCCGGCGTGGGGCTCACCCTCGTGGTGCTGTCCCCGGTCGACCCCATGACCCGCGGCCAGCTGCGCCGCATGGCGGAGCTGGCCCGCGAGGAGGGCCACGAGGTCCGCTGGGAGGAGGCGCGGGGCGGAGCCGGCGCACCGTTCCAGACGGTCGGCGGTCTGACCGCCCCGCTCCGCCGGGCCACCCGTGTCGTCCTCGGCGACCCCTTCTCCCGCTACGTCCAGCTGCTGCTGACGATCACCCGCGCCCGTGAGGTCGTCGTCGTCGACGACGGCACCGCGACCATGGAGTTCGTCGGCCAGCTGGCCCGCGGCGAACGCCTGGTGCGCTGGCACCGCAAGGGCGGCCGCCCCGGCCCCCGCGAACTCGTCCTCGCCCCCGTGTCCGCCGCCGCCCGGCGCCGGCTCACCCCCGGTGAGAAGCGCACGGTGGAGGTCTTCACCTCCATGCCCATGGAGGACACCCCGCCCGGCGTCACCGTCAGCTCCCACACCTTCACCTGGACCCGGGACCGCTTCGGCCCGCCCCGCGTCACCCGGGGCGCCGACATGGTCGGCACGTCCCTGGTGGAGACCGGCGTGGTGGACGCCGACGCCTACCTGGAGGCCGTACGCGCCCTGGTCGCCACGCACGGCGCCAAGCGCTACTTCGCCCACCGCCGCGAGAGCACGGAGAAACTCCACCGGCTCGCCGTCGAGACGGGACTGGAGATCGTCCGCCCCGAGCTCCCGCTGGAGATCGTCGCCCGGCGCGGCCCCGTCGGCGCCACCGTCCTCAGCTTCCCCTCCACGGTCGTCCACACCCTCCCGCTGGCCCTCGCCGGCACCGGCGTCCGCGTCGTGGTGTGCGACATAGACCCCGCCTGGCTGACCAAGCACGCCTCCCCCCGCGCCCAGGGCTTCCTGGCCAACGTCACCGACACGGCCAGGTCCGCCCACCACCTGCGGACGGCTCCGGCGGTCTGAATCCCCGACACCGGAAGGGAGCGGATGTTCGGGTGCTCGTTCGTGTCGGCGAAACCTGATGTCACCAGGTGAGAGCGCCCGTACGCCGGCCGTGGAGCCGGTTCTCGCCCCGCTGGAGGTCCTGATGAGTGTGTCCGCGTCCGGGGGCTTCAGCCACCCGCGGCCGAGGCCGCGCCTGTCGGTCGAGGAGTTGCTGGCAGCGAAGAACACCCAGCCGATCCGTTCCCTGGACGACCTCGCCGCCGACACCTTCGAGTCGGACGAGGAGTTGGAAGAGTTCCTCGCCTTCACCTACGCCGGGCGCCGTCGCGACGTCGCCTGAGCCCGCCGCGTGCAACCCGTCATCCTCGACACCGACGCCGCCTGAGCCCGCCGCGTGCAACCCGTCATCCTCGACACCGACGCCGCCTGAGCCCGCCGCGTGCAACCCGTCATCCTCGACACCGACGTCGCCTCCCTGCTGCACAAGCGCAAGCTGACCGGAGCACTGGCGACCCGTCTGATCGGCCGTAAACCGCTGATCACCTTCGTGACCTACGGTGAACTCACGAAGTGGATGGAGATCCGTCACTGGGGCACCCGAAGCCGCCAGGAACTCGCCGACTGGCTCGCCGATGTCCCCGTCCTTCCGGGTGACGAAGCCGTCGCCACCACTTGGGGACGACTGTCCGCCGCCGGGATACAGCGTGGCCGGCCCCGCCCCACCAACGACATGTGGATCGCCGCCAGCGCCCTCACCTACGACCTGCCGCCGGCCACTCTCAACCTCAAGGACTACGAGGACTTCCGCCTCCACCACGGCCTTCGCGTGCTCGGTGCCGAATAGCAGCCGTCGCCTGCCGGCATCCGCCGAATGAACCCGCCCGCGTGCCTTCGGCCGATCGTGGTAACCGTGAGGAGTGGACGGGTGCCGGAACCATGTCCCGGATTGTGATCGACCTCATGGACCGGCAGGCCAACGGCCTATACCCTCGCAAAAAGGCGGTGAGTGTACCCACCTCAATACACGGCTATGCGTAGGGCGACCGGATTTTCTCCCCCCAACGGGCTGATTTTTCTTGATCGGGGGTCAGCGGACGGCTCCGGCGCCCTACCCTTCAAAGGGTGAAACCACTGATGTCACTGGAGTCCGAGATCGATCTCCCCGGAGGAGCGGTGCTCCCCGGCGCGCTGCCCGAGGCCCTGCGCGCCGAACTCGTGGCCTTCCGGCGCGACCTGCACATGCACCCGGAACTCGGTCACCAGGAGTTCCGCACCACCGCGGCGATCAAGGAACGCCTCGAGCGGGCCGGTCTGAAGCCGCGCGTCCTCTCCGGCGGCACCGGCGTGATCTGTGACATCGGCACCGACGACGAGGCCGGCACGGACTCGGCGATGCTCGCCCTCCGCGCCGACATCGACGGCCTGCCCATCCCCGACATGAAGGCCGACTGCCCCTACCGCTCCACCGTGCCCGACCGGGCCCACGCCTGCGGCCACGACGTGCACACCACCGTCGTGCTCGGCACCGGTCTGGTCCTCGCCGAACTGCACCGCCAGGGCCTGCTGCCCCGCCCCGTACGGCTGATCTTCCAGCCCGCCGAGGAGGTGCTGCCCGGCGGCGCAGCCGAGGTCGTCGAGGACGGCGGACTCGACGGCGTCGGCCGGATCCTCGCCGTGCACTGCGACCCCCGCGTCGACGCCGGGAAGATCGGACTGCGCGAGGGCGCCATCACCTCCGCCTGCGACCGGCTGGAGATCGCCCTCGACGGACCCGGCGGCCACACCGCCCGCCCGCACCTGACCACCGACCTGGTCACCGCCGCCGCGCGGGTCGTCACCGACGTGCCCGCGCTGGTCGGCCGGCGGGTCGACAGCCGCAGCGGACTCGCCGTGACCTGGGGCCGGGTCGAGTCGGGCCACGCGCCCAACGTCATCCCGCAGCACGCCGAGCTGTCCGGCACCGTGCGCTGCCTGGACCTGGAGACCTGGCGGCAGGCCCCCGACATCGTGGTCGCCGCCATCGACGAGGTGGCCAACCTGCACCGCGCCAAGTCGGAGATCACCTACGTGCGCGGCGTCCCGCCGGTCGTCAACGAGGCCGGCGCCACCGAGCTGCTGCGCGACGCCATGATCGCCCGGCGCGGAGCCGACTCCGTCGAGGGCACCGAACAGAGCCTCGGCGGCGAGGACTTCTCCTGGTACCTGGAGCGCGTCCCCGGCGCCATGGCCCGCCTCGGCGTCCGCCCCCCGGGTGAGCGCACCGTGCGCGACCTGCACCAGGGCGACTTCGACGTGGACGAACACGCCATCACCGTAGGAGTGGAACTCTTCACCGGCGCGGCCCTCCTGGACGCCCTGCGCTAGGCGTTTCAGCCCTTCCGGCACAACCCAGCCCCTCCGGCGTTTGAGGAGCGGGGTCCGGGGCGGAGCCCCGGGGACGGGAAGGGGCGGCGGGGGCGAAACCCCCCCCCCCCCCGGGCCCCCCCCCCCCCCCCCCCCCCCCCCGCCCCCCCCCCCCCCCCCCCCGGGGGGCCCCCCCCCCCCCCGCGGGCGGGGGGGGGGGGGCGGCCCCCCCCCCGCGCCCCCCCCCCCCCCCCGCCGCCGGGGGGGGGCCGCCGCGGCCGGCCCCCCCCCCCCCCCCCGGGACGGGAAGGGGCGGCGGGGGCGAAACCCCCCGCCCGGCCCCCACCCCCCAACCGGCCCCCACCGTCACCTCTCCCACCCACTCCGCTTGCGCACCCCGCACACCAGAGGCAGCGTGGGCCGCGTACACCCGCGCCCCGCGCCCCCCGCACCGATCGCCCGCTTCGACCCCGTACGGCCTCGTACGGCCCCCTGGTTCACAAGGACGTAACCGGCCACCGGCACGAATGGATAACGGCCCCGCTCGACCCCGTTCCCAGGAGTGTCTACGCGCGTTAATGTGCGCCGAACCGAGCGCCCACTGCGGGGCTTTGGAGAATGGGGAACTTCAGATGCGTCGGATATCCAAACTGACCCGCGTCGCGGTGGGGGTCGCCTCGCTCGCACTGGCCGCCACCGCCTGCGGCGGCACCAGCGGTGACAACGGCGACAGCGGAGGCTCCAAGGAAGACCTCGGCCTCGCCATCGCCTACGACATCGGCGGCAAGGGCGACCAGTCCTTCAACGACGCGGCCTTCGCCGGCCTCACCAAGGCCAAGGACGAGTTCGGCTACAAGACCGCCGACGTCGAGCCCACCGAAGGTGAGACCGACGCGGACAAGGAGCAGCGCCTGGCCTCGCTGGCCCGCCAGGGCTACAACCCGGTCATCGGCGTCGGCTTCGCCTACGGCCCCGCGATGAAGGCCGTCGCCGAGAAGTACCCGAAGACCACCTTCGGCATCGTCGACTCCGTCGTCGAGGGCGACAACGTCGCCTCCCTCGTCTTCGCCGAGGAGCAGGCCTCCTACCTCGCCGGTGTCGCCGCAGCCAAGGCCACCAAGACCGGCATCGTCGGCTTCGTGGGCGGTGTGGACATCCCACTGATCCACAAGTTCCAGGCCGGCTACGAGCAGGGCGTGAAGGCCACCGACCCCAAGGTCAAGGTGATCCCGCAGTATCTCACCCAGACCGCGGAGGAGGGCGGCTTCTCCAGCCCCGACAAGGGCAAGGCCGCCGCCGAGGGCCAGATCGAGAAGAAGGCCGACGTCATCTACCAGGCGGCCGGTCTCTCCGGCCAGGGCGTCATCGAGGCCGCCGCCAAGGCGAAGGTCTGGGCGATCGGTGTCGACTCCGACCAGTACCAGCAGGAAGCCCTCGCCGCGTACAAGGACTACATCCTCACCTCCGCCCTCAAGGACGTCGGCGGCGCGGTGTACGCCCTGGCCGAGTCCGTCGAGGACGGCAAGCCGTTGACCGGCACCCAGGTCTTCGACCTCAAGGTGAACGGTGTCGGCCTGTCCGAGAGCAACCCGAAGATGGCCGGGATCGCCGGCCTGACGGACGCCGTGGCCAAGGCCAAGGAAGGCATCATCGACGGCTCCATCCAGGTCAAGACTGAGTAGCCGGACCCGGTGCACACGCACGGAGAGGGCCGGCCCATCGGGCGCCGGCCCTCTCCGTCGTTCCCGCGCCCCTTCGAGGGGCGCGGGCCGTGCCGGTATGCGGCTCCGCCGCGTGGGCGCGAAGAGGGTCCGGGAGCGAAGCCCTCAGGGCGACCGCTCACCCACAGCCACCCCCCGTTCGCGCCCGGCAACACCCTGCCCACCGCTCGGCGCCGTATTGGCCACGGCCGCATAACAAGGTGGACAGAAGGGGTTTTCAGGCAGGTCTACGCGCGTTAATCTGCGGCAAAGCCAGCGCCGCAGCTGAACACGTCCCCGGCGCTTGTACGACTAGGAGCACCACACATGCGCCGGATTTCCCGGATCACGGTCGCAGGCGCAGCGACCGCCTCCCTGGCCCTCGTTCTCTCCGCCTGCGGCGGCACCTCCACCTCTTCGAGCTCGTCCGACTCGAAGGGCGACAAGGGCCTCGCCATCGCGTACGACGTCGGCGGCAAGGGCGACCAGTCCTTCAACGACGCCGCGTACGCGGGTCTGGAGCAGGCGAAGAAGGAGTTCGGCTACGAGACGGCCGACGTCGAGCCCACCGACGGCGAGACCGACGCCGACAAGGAGCAGCGCCTGGTCTCGTTGGCGAAGCAGGGCTACAACCCGGTCGTCGGTGTCGGCTACGCGTACGCCGCCGCCGTGAAGGGTGCCGCGGAGAAGTTCCCGGACACCACCTTCGGCATCGTCGACGACGCCACGATCGAGGCGAAGAACGTCGCCGACCTGGTCTTCTCCGAGGAGCAGGCCTCCTACCTGGCCGGTGTCGCCGCCGCCAGGACCACCAAGACCGACACGGTCGGCTTCGTGGGCGGTGTGAACATCCCGCTGATCCACAAGTTCCGCGCGGGCTTCGAGCAGGGCGTCAAGGACACCGACCCCAAGGTCAAGGTCATCTCGCAGTTCCTGACGCAGACCGCGGAGGAGGGCGGCTTCTCCAGCCCCGACAAGGGCAAGAGCGCCGCCGAGGGCCAGATCGAGAAGAAGGCCGACGTCGTCTACGCGGCCGCCGGCCTGTCCGGCCAGGGCGTCATCGAGGCCGCCGCCGCCAACAAGGTGTGGGCGATCGGTGTCGACTCCGACCAGTACCGGCAGGAAGCCCTCGCCAAGTACAAGGACTCGATCCTTACCTCGGCGATGAAGGACGTCGCCAAGGCCGTGTACAACCTGGCGAAGTCGGTCGAGGACGGCACTCCCACGACCGGTATCGTCAAGGGCGATCTGAAGACGGGTGAGGTGAGCCTGTCGAACTCCAACCCGAAGTTCGCGGACGACGCCGAGCTCCAGGAAGCCATCGAGACGGCCAAGGAGAAGATCATCAGCGGCGAGATCAAGGTCAAGTCGAGCTGAGGCAAGTCACCCCTGAACAACCCGGGGTCGCGTCCGCTCGACGGGGTACGAGGAGCCGGGCTCCTCGTACCCCGTCGGTCAGGTGCGCCACCCCTTTGTATGCCGTAGGGGCGCTACGCGCGTAGACGGCCCCCGTCCCCAGGAGAGTGCGTCATCAACGCGTCCAGCAGCCCTCCGGCCGGAGCGGCGGTCAACGATCCGGTGACCGCCGTCGAACTCGCCGGCATCACCAAGCGCTTCCCCGGCGTCGTCGCCAACCACGACATCCACCTCACGGTCCGCAAGGGCACCGTCCACGCCCTCGTCGGCGAGAACGGCGCCGGCAAGTCGACCCTGATGAAGATCCTCTACGGCATGCAGAAGCCGGACGAGGGCACCATCACGATCCACGGCGAACAGGTGAGCTTCTCCTCGCCCGCCGACGCCATCGTCCGCGGCATCGGCATGGTGCACCAGCACTTCATGCTCGCCGACAACCTCACCGTCCTCGAGAACGTCGTCCTCGGCAGCGAGAAGCTCCACGGCATCGGCGGCAAGGCCCGCCGCAGGATCAAGGAGCTCTCCGACCGCTACGGCCTCGGAGTCCGCCCCGACGTCCTGGTCGAGGAGCTCGGCGTCGCCGCCCGCCAGCGCGTGGAGATCCTCAAGGTCCTCTACCGCGGCGCCACCACCCTGATCCTCGACGAGCCCACCGCCGTCCTCGTGCCGCAGGAGGTCGACGCCCTCTTCGACAACCTGCGCGAGCTGAAGGCCGAGGGCCTGTCGGTCATCTTCATCTCCCACAAGCTGGGCGAGGTCCTCTCCGTCGCCGACGAGATCACCGTCATCCGCCGCGGCACCACGGTCGGCACGGCCGTCCCCGCCGAGACGTCCCCGCGCCAGCTCGCCGAGCTGATGGTGGGCAGCGAGCTGCCCACCCCCGAGACGGCCGAGTCCACGGTCACCGACCGCCCCGTCATCACCGTCGACAAGCTGCGCCTGGCGGCCCCCGGCGGCAAGGCCCTGCTCGACGACATCAGCTTCACCATCCACGCGGGCGAGGTCCTCGGCATCGCCGGCGTGGAGGGCAACGGCCAGACCGAACTGGTCGACGCCCTCATCGGCCTGAAGCACGCCGACGCCGGCGTCATCCGGCTGGCCGACGAGGAGATCACCTCCTGGGCCACCCGCAGGCGCCGCGAACAGGGCATCGGCTACATCCCCGAGGACCGCCACCGCCACGGCCTGCTCCTGGAGGCCCCCCTCTGGGAGAACCGCATCCTCGGCCACGTCACCGAGAAGCCCAACGCCAAGGGCGTCTGGCTCGACCCGAAGGCCGCCCAGGAGGACACCCGCCGGATCGTCACCGAGTACGACGTCCGCACCCCCGGCATCGACGTCACCGCCGCCTCCCTGTCCGGCGGCAACCAGCAGAAGCTGATCGTCGGCCGCGAGATGAGCCACAAGCCGCGCTTCCTGATCGCCGCCCACCCCACCCGCGGTGTGGACGTCGGCGCGCAGGCCGCCATCTGGGACCACATCCGCGAGGCCCGCCGCGAGGGCCTGGCCGTCCTGCTGATCTCCGCCGACCTGGACGAGCTCATCGGCCTGTCCGACACCCTCCGGGTGATCTACGACGGCAAGCTGGTCGCGGACGCCGACCCGGCCACCATCACCCCGGAGGAACTCGGCACCGCCATGACCGGCGCCGCCGAGGGCCACCTGGAGCACGAAGAGACCCCGGCCGACGGCGGCCGGGGTGCGGAAGACGAGGCCCGCTGATGAAGAAGTTCGACAAGGAGCGCGTACTCCTCGCGGTGGCCGGTCCGGTCATCGCGCTCGCCGTGGCCTTCGTGCTCAGCGCGATCGTCCTGATCGCCTCGGGCAAGAACCCGGTCGAACCGTTCGCCCTGATGTTCGAGCAGGCCGGTTTCTCCGACATCCAGGTCCTGATCATCAACCAGGCCTCGATGTACTACATCGCCGCCCTCGCGGTCGCCATCGGCTTCCGCATGAACCTGTTCAACATCGGCGTCGACGGCCAGTACCAGCTCGGCGCCATGATGGCCGCCGTCGTCGGCGCCCACGCCGCCCTCCCGGCGTTCCTCCAGGTCCCGCTGCTGCTGCTGACCGCCGTGCTCACCGGCGCCTTCTGGGCCGGCATCGCCGGTGTCCTCAAGGTCACCCGCGGCGTCAGCGAGGTCGTCGCCACGATCATGCTCAACGCGATCGCCACCTCGCTCATCGTCTACATGTGGAAGCCGGACGTCTTCGGCGTCAAGATCGGCAACAACAGCACCACCGGCGAGATGCACGAGTCCGGCTGGATCCCCGGCATCGACATGGGCGCGGCCGGCGAGATCTACGGCCTGGTGATCCTCGCCGTCCTGCTCGGCATCGGCTACTGGGTCACCCTCAACCGCACCCGCTTCGGCTTCGACCTGCGCGCCTCCGGCGCCTCCGAGTCCGCCGCCTCCGCCAGCGGCGTCGACCCCAGGCGCATGGTCCTCACCGCCATGCTGCTCTCCGGCGCCATCGCCGGCCTCGCGGGCCTGCCGATCCTCCTCGGCGACTCCCACACCTACAACCTCAACTTCCCCACCGGCATCGGCTTCCTCGGCATCGGCATCGCCCTGCTCGGCCGCAACAGCCCGGTCGGCATCGCCTTCGCCGCCCTGCTGTGGGCCTGGCTCGACAAGGCCTCGCCCGAGCTGGACTTCCACGGCTACGACAAGGAGATCGCGGTCATCATGCAGGGCCTGATCGTCCTCTCGGTCGTCGTCTCCTACGAGGCCGTCCGCGAGTGGGGCCTGCGCCGCCAGCAGCGCCGGGTCGGCGCGGAGCTCGCCGCCGGCCACGTCCTGGGCGCCGACAACAACACCACGAAGGAGGTGGCCGGCCGATGACCGCTCCGACCACAGCGACCGACGTCAACCAGCCGTCGCTGGAACACGCACCGCCGACCGGCCGCCGCATGTCGTGGCCCGTACTGCTCCTGGTCATCGCCGGAGCCCTGGCGCTGGTCTCGATCGTCCGCCTCGTCACCGGTGCGGACGGCATCACCAACGTCAGCCAGATGTCCACCGCCCTCCAGCTCGCCGTCCCGATCGGCCTCGCCGGTCTCGGCGGCCTCTGGGCCGAGCGCGCGGGCGTCGTCAACATCGGCCTCGAGGGCATGCTGATCCTCGGCACCTGGTTCGGCGCCTGGGCCGGATTCCAGTGGGGCCCGTGGACCGGCGTCCTCGTCGGCATCATCGGCGGCTGCCTCGGCGGACTGCTGCACGCCGTCGTCACCGTCACCTTCAACGTCAACCACATCGTCTCCGGTGTGGCCATCAACATCCTCGCCCTCGGCGCCACCCGCTACCTCGCCCCGCTCGCCTTCGAGGGCCACCAGGGCGGCTCCGCCAAGCAGTCCCCGGCGGTCGAGTCCCTCGGCCACTTCACCGTGCCGGGACTGTCCGACGCCCTGAGCGACCTCAACGACAAGGGCTGGTTCTTCGTCTCCGACGTCGCCGGCCTGCTCGGCGGACTGGTCACCGACGTCTCCTGGCTGACCCTGATCGCCGTCGCGCTCATCCCCGCCACCTGGTGGATCCTGTGGCGCACGGCCTTCGGCCTGCGCCTGCGCTCCTGCGGTGAGAACCCGATCGCCGCCGAGTCCCTCGGCGTCAACGTCTACAAGTACAAGTACCTCGCCGTGATCATCTCCGGCGGCCTGGCCGGCCTCGGCGGCGTCTTCCTCTCCATCGTGGCCAACCCCTTCTACCTGGAGGGCCAGACCAGCGGCCGCGGCTACATCGGCCTCGCCGCGATGATCTTCGGCAACTGGATGCCCGGCGGCCTCGCCATCGGCGCCGGCCTCTTCGGCTACACCGACAGCCTCAACCTGCGCGGCGGCTCCGCCAACGTGCACGCCCTGCTGCTGCTCGGCGCGCTGCTGCTGGTCATCGGCGCGATCTGGCTGGCCGTCCGCAAGAAGTACGTCAACGCGGTGATCACCCTGGTCATCGGCGCCCTCGTCTGGACCTGGTACGCCACCACCAACGAGGTCCCCAACCAGGTCGTCTCCGCCACGCCGTACGTCATCACCCTCGTCGTCCTCGCGCTCTCCGCGCAGCGGCTGCGCATGCCGAAGGCGGACGGCATGCCGTACCGGAAGGGACAGGGCAAGTGACCTCCTCCGGACCCACCGCGGCCGGCATCGACTGGGAGGCGCTGCGCGCCGTGGCACGGGACGCCATGTCCCACGCCTACGCCCCCTACTCGGGATACCCGGTCGGGGTGGCTGCCCTGGTCGACGACGGACGCACGGTGTCCGGCTGCAACGTCGAGAACGCCTCGTACGGACTCGGCCTGTGCGCCGAGTGCGGACTGGTCTCGGAGCTCCAGCGCACCGGGGGCGGCCGGCTCACCCACTTCACCTGCGTGGACGGCGACGGCGAGATCCTCGTCCCGTGCGGCCGCTGCCGCCAGCTGCTGTACGAGTTCGGCGGCCCCGGTCTGCTCCTGGAGACCCCGGCGGGCATCCTGCCGCTCTCGGAGATGCTGCCCCAGGCCTTCGGCCCCCAGCACCTCACCAAGTAATTCCCGTACGGCCCCTCCGAGCGGCTGTCGACACCCGTCGATACCGTCGACCGGAGGGGCCGCACCCTTCGCACCTCCGGAAGGAACGCCAGCCATGGCCATGGACGCCATCTCCGTCATCCGCACCAAGCGGGACCGCGGCGAACTCAGCGACGAGCAGATCGACTGGGTGATCGACGCGTACACCCGCGGGGAGGTGGCCGACGAGCAGATGTCGGCCCTCGCCATGGCGATTCTCCTCAACGGCATGAACCGCGGCGAGATCGCCCGCTGGACGGCCGCGATGATCGCCTCCGGCGAGCGCATGGACTTCTCGTCCCTGTCCCGCCCCACCGCCGACAAGCACTCCACCGGCGGCGTCGGCGACAAGATCACCCTCCCGCTGGCCCCGCTCGTCGCGGCCTGCGGCGCGGCCGTCCCCCAGCTCTCCGGCCGCGGCCTCGGCCACACCGGCGGCACGCTCGACAAGCTGGAGTCGATCCCCGGCTGGCGCGCGCTGCTCTCCAACGAGGAGATGCTGTCGGTGCTGGACGGCACCGGCGCCGTGATCTGCGCGGCGGGCGACGGACTGGCCCCGGCGGACAAGAAGCTGTACGCCCTCCGGGACGTCACGGGCACGGTCGAGGCGATCCCGCTCATCGCCTCCTCGATCATGTCGAAGAAGATCGCGGAGGGCACCGGCTCCCTGGTCCTGGACGTGAAGGTAGGCACCGGCGCCTTCATGAAGACGATCGACGACGCCCGCGAACTGGCCCGCACCATGGTGGGCCTGGGCACCGACTCCGGCGTGAGGACGGTCGCCCTCCTCACCGACATGTCCACCCCGCTCGGCCTGACCGCCGGCAACGCCCTCGAGGTCCGCGAGTCGGTCGAGGTCCTGGCGGGCGGCGGCCCCGCGGACGTCGTCGAGCTGACCCTCGCCCTGGCCCGCGAGATGCTGGACGCGGCGGGCCTGCGCGACGCCGACCCGGCGAAGGCCCTCGCCGACGGCTCCGCCATGGACGTCTGGCGCCGCATGATCACGGCCCAGGGCGGCGACCCGGACGCGGAACTGCCGGTCGCCCGGGAACAGCACGTCATCAAGGCCCCGTCCTCCGGTGTCCTGACCCGCCTCGACGCCTACGGCATCGGCGTCGCCGCCTGGCGCCTCGGCGCGGGCCGCGCCCGCAAGGAGGACCCGGTCCAGGCGGGCGCGGGCGTCGAACTCCACGCCAGGCCCGGCGACACCGTGACGGAGGGCCAGCCCCTCCTGACCCTCCACACGGACACCCCGGACCGCTTCGACTACGCCCTGAAGTCGATCGAGGGCTCCTACGACATCGAGGCCCCCGGCACGGACTTCTCCGCCACGCCGGTCGTGCTGGAACGTATCGCCTGACCTGCGGTTTCCCTGATCGGATGAACGGGACCGGTGGACCCCCACCGGTCCCGTTCGCCGTCACCCCAGCAGCGCCGCCACCACCACGAGAACCGGCACCGACAGCACCGTCGACACCAGGATCGCCTCCCGGGCCAGCTTCTCGCCCACCCGGTAGCTGCTCGCGTAGGTGAAGAGGTTCTGGGCGGCCGGGAGGGCCGACGTCACCACCACGTCCAGCAGGTGCGCCCCGCGCAGCCCGAAGACCCCGACCGCCAGGGCCCAGGCGGCCAGCGGCTGGCCCACCGCCTTCAGCGCCACGGCGAGCAGGACGGCGCCGCGGTCACCGCCCCGCAGGGGCAGCGTGCTGCCGCGCAGCGAGATGCCGAAGGCGAGCAGTACGGCGGGGACCGCCATGTTGCCGATCAGGGTCACCGGGTCCCAGACCGGCCCCGGTATCTCGACCCCGGCCGCCGACACCGCCACCCCCGCCAGCGACCCCACCGCGATCGGATTGCGCAACGGGGTCAGCAGCCGCCGCCACAGCGGTTGCTTCTCGCCCGCCGTCGACAGGTCGAGGATCGTCAGCGCGACCGGCGTGACCCCGACCAGCTGGAACAGCAGCACCGGCGCCACGAGCGAGGCGTCGCCCAGCACGTACACCGCGATCGGGATGCCCAGGTTGCCGGAGTTGACGTAGCTGGAGCACAGGGCGCCGATGGTGGTGCGGCCCACCCCCCAGCCCCGTACGACACCCACCGCGACGAAGACGCCCGCCACCGCCGCCGTGCTCAGCGCGGTGACCAGGAGGCGGCTGGAGAAGACCACCGACAGATCGGCTTGCGCGAGCGTGGTGAACAGCAGAGCCGGGGACGCCACATGGAACGCCAGCTTCGTCAGGACCTCGCGGCCCTGTGCGCCGAGATGCCCCCGGCGGCCGATGACGTAGCCGACGCCGATGACGACGGCGATCACCAGGAACCCGCTCAGCACCCCCTGCACGGCGGCTCCTCGCGGACGCGAAGGGCAACGGACACCGCGGGCGGGGATGATCTATGGCACATACAGCCAACCCTCCGTGGAGGGCCGCTTCCAGGTCAATGTGATCCTTGCGGCGCCGGCCCCGCGATGAGTTGTGCGCCACCGCCCGGTCTACCGGTCGTGGATGCCATGACACCGCCCGTACTCGTGCTCGACGGCCCTCTCGCCCCGGACGAGGTGAGCGGGCCCTGCGACGCGCTGCGGGCGCTGATGGACGGCGGCGGTGGCGGCGGCTCGGACCGGGTGGTGGTGTGCGATGTCGCCGGGCTGGGGCCGGCCGGTCTCGCCGCCGTGAACCTGCTCGCGCGGCTCCAGCTCACCGCCCGCCGGGCCGGGGGCCGGATACGGCTGCGCGACCCCTCCCCGGCGCTATGCGCGCTGCTCGACCTGGTCGGCCTCCGCTTCGAGACGGAGGGGCAGGTCGAACAGCGGGAACCACCGCTCGGTGTCGAGGAAGCAGTGGAACCCGGTGATCCGGCCGTCTGAGATCTCCAGCACCTGGACCGCCCACGGTGTGAAGCCGCCGGCCTCCGGGTCCGGCTTGTACTGCGCGAACCCCGGCAGCCCGTTGACCTCCACCGGTATCAGCCGCGACCCCGAGCAGGCGGCGCCCAGCGTCGTCATGAAGCCCGTGATGTCCTCGGTGCCGGTCAGCCACAGGTCGAACGGCGGCATCGTCATGACGGCGTCCTCGTGCAGCAGCGCGGTCAGCGCCGACATGTCGTACCCCTCGAACGCCGCGACATAGCGATCGAGCAGCTTCCGCTGCTCCTCGTCCAGCGGGTCGGAGACCGACGCGTCGGCGCCCGGCTGCCGCCGCTCCGCGAGCGTCGCCCGGGCCCGCTGGAGCGCGCTGTTCACCGACGCGACCGACGTGCCCAGCAGTTCGGCGACCTCGCTCGCCTTCCAGGCCAGCACCTCGCGCAGGATCAGCACCGCCCGCTGCCTGGCCGGCAGCTGCTGCAACGCGGCCATGAAGGCGAGCCGCACCGACTCCTTGGCGACCGCCGCCTCCGCCGGGTCGGCGGGCGTGGGCAGCACCCGGGAGTCGGGCATCGGCTCCAGCCACGTGCTGTCCGGGCGGGGCGACAGTGCCGCCTGCGCCAACGGGGTGGAATCGGTCAGATCCATCGGCCTCGCCCGCTTGTTGCCCGCCGTCAGCATGTCCAGGCAGACGTTGGTCGCGATGCGGTACAGCCACGAGCGCAGGCTGGAGCGGCCCTCGAACTTCTCGAAGCTGCGCCAGGCGCGGATCATCGTGTCCTGCACCGCGTCCTCCGCCTCGAAGGAGGAGCCCAGCATCCGGTAGCAGTACCCGGTCAGTTCGACCCGGTACGCCTCCAGCCCGGCGTCCAGGTCGGTCGTCGTCGCGGCGCCGTTCGTCATCGTCCACCCACCCCATGTGGTGTCGTCTTGGTCCACCACTTCGGAAGCTACCGCAGCCCACTGACAACGGCCCGCCGTGCGGATGAACGTGCAGGTCAGGGGGTGGCTGACGCGAAAATGTCCCGCCCCCGCCGCCCCTTCCCGGGGGCGCTGCCCCTGGACCCTCGCTCCTCAAACGCCGGAGAGGCTGAAATTCAGCCTCTCCGGGGGTACCCCCTCCGGGGGAGTTTGAGGAGCGGGGTCCGGGGCGGAGCCCCGGGTTCGGGACGGGAAGGGGCGGCGGGGGCGGGAGAAGTCAGGCCGGACGGACCACGACCGTCCGCTCCGCCCGCGCCGCCGCCCGCGTCCCGGCCAGGGTGATCGCCGCGACCCCGGCCACCGCCACCAGCCCGACCCCCACCGTCCCGCCCCAGCCTCCCGCGTGGAACGCCAGCGCCCCCACCGTGCTCCCCACGCTGGACCCCACGTAGTACGCGGACTGATACAGCGCCGACGCCTGCGCCCGCCCCACCGTCGCCGTCTTCCCGACCGCCGACGACGCCACCGCGTGCCCCGCGAAGAACCCCGCCGTGATCAGCACCAGCCCCAGCAGCACCACCGGCAACGATCCCGCCAGCGACAGCAGCAGCCCCGCCGCGGTCGTCCCGCCACCCGCGTACAGCGCGCCCCGGCGGCCCAGCCGCCCCACCAGCCGCCCCGCCGCCGACGCCGAGACCGTGCCGACCAGGTACACCAGGAAGATCGAGCCCACGATGCCCTGCGGCAGCGAGAACGGCGCCTCGGTCAGCCGGTAGCCGATCACCGTGTAGACACCGCCGAACACCGTCATGAACAGCGCGCCGATCGCGTACAGCCGCCGCAGCAGCGGATCGGCGAGATGCCCGCGGACGGTCCGCACCAGCACACCCGGCCGCAGCGAGCCCGCCCGGAAGTGCCTCGGCGCCGGCAGCAGCAGCCGGAACGCCACCGCGCACGCCACCGCGACCACGCCGATCACCCCGACGGCGACCCGCCAGCCCCACTCCTGCGCCACCCAGCCGGTGATCACCCGGCCGCTCATCCCGCCGACACTGTTACCGGCGACGAACAGCCCGATCGCGGTCACCAGCGCCTTCGGCGTGACCTCCTCCGCGAGATACGCCGTCGCCGACGCCGGCAGCCCGGCCAGCGCCGCACCCTGCAGCGCGCGCAGCGCCACCAGCGCGCCCAGCGACGGTGCGAACGGCACCAGCAGTCCGAGGGTCACCGCGACGGCCAAGGACGCCGTCATGACCGTACGCCGGCCGTAGCGCTCCGACAGCGCGCTCATCGGCAGCACGAACAGCGCCAGCCCACCGGTGGCCGCCGCCACCGTCCAGCTCGCGTCGCCCGCGCTCACCGCGAAGTCGCCGGAGATCAGCGGCAGCAGGGCCTGGGTGGAGTACAGCAGCGCGAAGGTCGCGACGCCCGCGAGGAACAGGGCGAGACTCATCCGGCGGTAACCGGGTCCGCCCGGAGACATCCGGGACTCGGGGACGGGCGGCTGGACGGAGGGAACGGATGCGACGGCGCCCACACTGGTGGACGCCCCGGTACTGGCGGGAGTCATGCCTCGAAACTACGTACGCCCCCGCTCATCCGTCCAATGCATGGAATCGCCATAATCGTTCCCATGGCGCATCAGCAGAGGTCACAGAGGAGACTGTCACAGACCAGTGACACACGAGACACGGACGACATGTCGAGACTGCTCGCACCCCGCCTCGCCCACTTCGCCGGCGTCGCCCGCACCGAGCACGTCACCCGCGCCGCCCAGGAGATGCAGGTCCCGCAGTCCACCCTCTCCCGCGCGATGGTCCGCCTCGAACAGGACCTGGGCGTCGAACTGTTCGCCCGCCACGGCCGCACGGTCTCCCTCACCCCGGCCGGCCGCACCTTCCTCACCTCCGTCGAACGCGCCCTCGCCGAGATCGAGCGCGCCGCCGACGAGGTACGCGCCGACGCCGACCCCGCCACCGGCAAGGTCGCCTTCGGCTTCCTGCACACCATGGGCGCCGAGACCGTACCCGGCCTGCTGCAGGCCTTCCGCGCCGACCACCCGCGCATCCGCTTCAGCCTGGTCCAGAACTACGGCGAGGCCATGCTGGAAGGCCTCCGCGCGGGCGAACTCGACCTGTGCCTGACCTCCCCGGTGCCCGACGCCCCCGACCTGGTCGCCCGCCGCCTCGACGAACAGAAGCTGCGCCTGGTCGTCCCCGCCGACCACCGTCTCGCCGCCCGCCGCCGCGTCCGCCTCGCCGAGGCCGCCGACGAGACCTTCGTGACCCTGGAACCCGGCTACGGCCTCCGCCGCATCACCGACGACCTCTGCGCCCGGGCCGGCTTCAAACCCCGTATCGCCTTCGAGGGCGAGGAAGCCGAAACCCTGCGCGGCCTGGTGGCGGCGGGCCTGGGCGTGGCCCTCCTCCCCCCACCGGCCTTCCCCCGCCCCGGAGTGGTGGAACTGACGGTCACGTCCCCCAGGGCGGCAAGAGAAATCGGCGTGGCCTGGCTGTCCGGCCACCCGGACACACCCCCGGTGGCGGCCTTCAAGAAGTTCCTGCTCTCCAAGAGGGGCACCCTGCTGCCCACTTAGACCATGTAGGACACGGTCCAAGCCCTTCTAACGTTGTTAGGATGGCTGTGCCGTGACGGTGCCGCCGACGCCGGCGGCTCGTACCGAGGACACGCTGGAAGCGAGGTGCCAACGATGCCGACCGGCGCCAGACGGGCCCGCGAACGCGCGAGCACCCGCGAGCGGATCATCGAGGCCGCGTTGCACATCCTCGAGAACGAGGGCGCCACGGCGTTGACGATCCGGCGCATAGCAACCGCCGTCGAATACTCCGCACCCGTCGTCTACCAGCACTTCGCCAACAAGGACGCGCTCGTGCTGGAGCTCGTCGCCCACGGCCACCGCCTGATGATGGCCGAGCTGCGGCAGGCCGCCGAGGAGCCCGACATCGACCGGCGCTTCCTGCTGCTCGCGTCCGAGAGCGTCCGGTTCGCCGGCGAGCACCCGCACCTGTATCAGGTGATGAACGACAACACCGTCGACGCGGATGAGCGCCTGCGCGCGGCGGCCCCCATGATCGGTCTCCTGAGGGAACTCCTCACCACGTGGTCGGACGCCCACGACGTGGTCCTGGCCGATTTCGACGAAGCCTGCGACATCGTCTGGGGCGCGCTGTCCGGCATAGCGTCGCTCGGCCGCATCGGCACCGTCGGCAACGAGCGCGCCCAGCAGCTCGCCCGGAAGGCGATGCACACGCTGCTTCGCGGCTGGCGGGCCGACCTCCCGGTGAACGCGTAGGCACCGGAACGACTCGGGTCCGGTTCGGTTTCCGCGCAACCGGGCCGAGACCGACTGCCGGCCCGTCCGTCGGTGCTGCCCGGCCCCGGTGGAGGTCAACCGCTTGAACCGGACCGGGGCGGGACGACCGCCACCCGCGCCCGCGGCCCCCTCACGCCGGACCCGCCCCGCGGGGGGCGGACCCGGCGGGCGACATCAACTGCCGGGCGGGGTCCAGTCCGCGGGCAGGCCGGACTCGCTCAGGATCTCAGTCCGGTTGTAGTAGTCATTGCTCGACTGGATCAGGTCGCCGCGCAACCGCAGCACGGTCACGAGCGGGACCGCGAACGGACGAGGCGCACCGACGATGTGGCCGGAGAACACCCCCTCGACCACGACCCCGTCCCGCCCGCGGAACCCACCGGTCGCCTCGAACCTGAGATCCTCGATGAGCTGACGAGACCCGGTCTCCCACTCCTCGACCCCCTCGGGACCGCGGAACACCAAGTCGACGGCACGGTCGGTGTAGACCGCGTCCTTGGTGTACAGACGGGCGAGATCGCGGGTGTCGCCCGTCGTCCACGCGGCGGCCCAGCGCCGCCCGATCGCCGGCACCCGGTCCTTCTCGTGCTTCGCCGGGCCCACGGCCTGCCGCGTCCCGGCCTGCGCGGCCTGCGGGCCGGGCGACGCCTCGGAAGAGGCCGCGGGTCCGGCACCGACAGTGCCGGCTATCAGAGCCGCCGCGGCCACTCCGACAGCGAGGCCGGGAACGAGAGTGCGCGTACGCATGTGAGTCTCCTTGCTCCGAGACGGCGCGACACCGGTCCGGATCGCACCGACCTAACGCCGTTAACTTTTCTAACGTCGTTAGAGTAAGGAGTGCCGGACGACGCCGTCAAGGCAGGCCGCACCAGGGCGAGGTGCCAGAACCCGGTGCGGCCACCACTGGTTACCGACAGGGGGTGGTCGGCCAGGGGCATCGGCAGGCAGGGGTCGCCCCTGAGCGGCGGCAACGGCATCCGCTCCATGCCCGCGACCCCGTCTCGTGAAGGGCGCACCGCCCGTCCGGTCCCGCCGGGGTCCTCGTCGACGTAAGCCCGGCAAGCTCCATGCCGGCAAGGGCTACGACCGTCGCCCTCTGCGGCGATGGCTGTCCCGGCGCGGCATCCGGCACCGCGTCGCCCGCAGGGGCGTCGAGACCGCACGGCGGTTCGAGCGACATCACCGGACCATCGAACGGATCATGGCCCGGCTCGCCGGCTGCCGCCGGCTCCACCGCCGCTACGAGCGCGAGGCCGAGCACTTTCTCGCCTTCACGGGCCTTGCCCGCACCCTCGTCCGCTACCGCAGCCTGAGCTCCTGAGCACATCCCGCAGACCCTGCCGCATGCAGGAGTGCGGCCAGTTGACCAGATCCGGGCGGAGCCGGAACGCAACCCTTCTCCGGCGGGAACCCCGCGACGCCGAGTCCCCGCCGGCCTGCGGGGCGTCGAGGCCGAGGACCTCGACATGGTGCTGCTCGATACGGACACCGCGGGATGCGTTTCCACGTGGATCGACGACGGCGGCACCCTCGACGCATACCGCAGGCGCGTTCACCGGACCCGTGTCGCAGACTCGGAGTGAGTGATCCCGCAGATCAGCGACCCGTCAGGCCATCGGTACCACCCGCGCTCGCACCAACTCGCCCCGCTCATGCCGGGCGCCCTCGACACCGGATGGGACGACCTCTCAGGGCGCTTCCGGCGAATCCCGAAGCCGCCCCCGGGCTGGAGCGGGTGGGCCCGGCGGGGTGCCCGGCGTCTCACGAGGCCCCCGGCGCCCGGCGCCCGGCCGAGAGCCGCCGGAAACGCCCCAGGGGCGCGGGGAACCGCGCGACAAGCCACAGAAAACCCGCACGGGCCGGACGGCCCTCCCCCGGTGCTACCGCCGCAAGGACTTCCCGAACCCGGCGGCCAACGGCATCCGCAACCCCAACGGCGGAGGCGCCGCCAAGGCATCCTGCACGGGCCGCGAGAACGCCCGCCCGAACAACACCCCCATCACGAAGTCCTCCGACAGCGCCAGCACTTCGTCCCGGTACTGACTCAACCCGTGCCCGTCCGAATGGACTTCGAACCGGCACACCTCCCGGTTCGCCTTCTTCGCCCGCGCCGCCAGCCGGAACGACAACTCGGGATCGCTGCGCGCGTCATTCGTGCCGTGCACGATCAGCACCCGCCGCCCGGCGAGCTGTCTCACCGGTTCGGGTGGCGCCGCCACATCCTCGTCCGGCAGCCAGGGGGCCAGCGCCAGCACGGAGTTGACGGCCTCGTGGCCTCCCGCGCGGAGCGCGGCCCTGCCGCCCATGCCGAGTCCGGCGAGGCAGACGGGGACGTCTCCGTAGCGCCGTACGGCCTCGTCGGCGGCCCATGCGGCGTCGCGCGCGAGATGCGCCTCGCTGCCGTTCCAGCCCCGGTAGCGGTAGTGGACGACATGGGCGGCGAGGCTCTCGTCGCGGCCCGCGCGGGCGAGACGGCGCCCCAGAGCGCGTACGGAGGCGGCCGCCAGCACGGCGGACGGTCTGCGGCCGGACACCTCCTCGCCGCCGGGGAGCAGCAGCACCACTCCGCCCACCGCCGTCGGCTCCGGGCCGAGCGCCCTCCCCAGCCGGGCCGTACGAACCGGCATCGCTTCCTGTGCCATGACAGAACATTCTCAGAAGTGCGGGTGTACTCCACCCGGCCGTGCGATCACTGTTACGTATCGGCGCCTCCGCCCATCCGGTGATCTACGCGCGTAGGAGTTAGAGTGCGGAAATGACGAGCCAGACCATCGCGAACACCCCGACGACGGAGCAGATCCGCCGGGCGCCCAAGGTTCTGCTGCACGACCACCTCGACGGCGGGCTGCGCCCCGGCACCGTCGTGGACCTGGCCCGCGAGAGCGGGTACCGCCGGCTTCCCGAGACCGATCCCGACAAGCTCGGCCTGTGGTTCAGGGAGGCCGCCGACTCCGGCTCCCTGGAGCGGTACCTGGAGACGTTCTCGCACACCGTCGGCGTCATGCAGACCCGTGGCGCCCTCGTCCGGGTCGCCGCCGAGTGCGCCGAGGACCTCGCCGAGGACGGTGTCGTCTACGCCGAGGTGCGCTACGCGCCCGAGCAGCACCTCGAAGGCGGACTGACCCTCGAAGAGGTCGTCGAGGCGGTCAACGAGGGCTTCCGGGAGGGGGAGCGGCGTGCGCGGGAGAACGGCCGGCGCATCCGGGTCGGCGCCCTGCTCACCGCGATGCGGCACGCCGCCCGCTCCCTGGAGATCGCCGAACTCGCCAACCGCTACCGGGACCTGGGTGTCGTCGGCTTCGACATCGCGGGCGCCGAGGCCGGCTACCCGCCCACCCGGCACCTCGACGCCTTCGAGTACCTGAAGCGGGAGAACAACCACTTCACGATCCACGCCGGCGAGGCGTTCGGGCTGCCGTCCATCTGGCAGGCCCTCCAGTGGTGCGGCGCCGACCGGCTGGGGCACGGGGTGCGCATCATCGACGACATCCGGGTCCGCGACGACGGCACGGTCGAACTCGGCCGGCTGGCCTCCTACGTCCGGGACAAGCGCATCCCGCTGGAACTCTGCCCGAGCTCCAACCTCCAGACCGGGGCCGCCGTCTCGTACGCCGAGCACCCCATCGGCCTGCTGCGCCGACTGCACTTCCGGGCCACGGTGAACACCGACAACCGCTTGATGTCCCACACCACCATGAGCCGGGAATTCGAGCACCTGGTCGACGCATTCGGTTACACGCTCGACGACATGCAGTGGTTCTCCGTCAATGCGATGAAATCCGCGTTCATTCCTTTCGATGAACGACTGGCCATGATCAATGACGTCGTCAAGCCCGGATACGCCGAGCTGAAGTCCGAATGGCTGTTCCGTCAGACGGCCTCCACCAGCGGTTCTCCGGTAACGGAAAGCTGAGATCGGCGTCCGCGGGAAACGTGAACACCGTCGACGTTCACCATCCGTCCGCATTCCGATGTTTGCGGCGGGAGGGGCCCCGTGTTTACGGTCTCAGCACCGCTCACTCCCCGTATCCCATTTCGAGGACGCATTTACATGAAGCAGTCTGCTGCCAAGACCCTCGGTGTCGCCGTGCTGGGTGCCGCCTTCGCCGCCGCCGGTGCCGGCGCCGCCAACGCGGCCCCGGCCGTCCCGGACGCCGCCCCGGCGCTGGACACCGTCAACCGGGCCGTACCGGCGGAGAAGCTGTCCACCGCGCTGCCCGGCTCGGACCGGGCGCTGGCGGCGGGCGAGGAGCTGGCCGGCACCGGCGTGGCGACCGCGCGGCCGGTCGCCCGGCAGGTGGGCCCCGAGGCCCCGACCGGTCTCCTCGGCGGCATGCCGCTGAAGGAGCTGCCCGCCCAGGGCGTCGCCCTCAACGGGATGCCGATCGGCGCCTGATCCCGCCAGGCGGAAACGCGGCGACGGGGCGCGACCCGGAACCGGGTCGCGCCCCGTCGGCGTACTCGCGGGAGGCGGCGCCGCGGAGCTACCAGGCAGCCCTGGCCTTGTCCTCCGACGGCAACAGGATCCACAGCGCCACGTACAGCAGGAACTGCGGGCCCGGAAGCAGGCACGACAGCAGGAAGATCACCCGCATCGTGGTCGCGGAGGTACCGAAGCGCCGGGCCAGCGCGGCGCACACTCCGCCGATCATGCGGTTGTCGGTGGGGCGGACGAGGCGGCTCATCGCGGCTCCTTCGTGAGTGGTGCGAGGCCTCCCGAGCGGCTGCCTCCGTGCACTCCACGTTACGGAGACGAAGGGGGCAAAGCGTCGCTCCATGGGGCGATCCCGACCCTGGGAATCGTCGGGGTCCTACCCTGAGCCGGCTCCTCCGGGAGGAGGGGCGTGACGGAGCGCCGTACCGTCCGGCGGCGCAGCCAGGCGCGGCCCGCCGGCACCACCGCCGCATGCGCGAGCGCCGCGCCCGCCGTGTTCAGGAGCAGCGAGTCGACGTCCACGACCTGGCCCGGCACCGCCGTCTGCAGCATCTCGACGGCCAGTGACACCAGCGCGGTCGCCGCCGTGGTGCGGATCAGCGAACCCAGCCGCGAGACGGCCTGCCGGCCCCCGGCCATCGGCAGCAGCACACCCAGCGGCGCGAGCAGCGCCAGCCCCTCGCAGACCCGGCGGACCCCCGTCGTCCAGCCCAGCGCGAAGTCGCCCCGGATGCCGTCCAGCGGCCGCAGATTGGCGGGCATCACCCAGGGGACGTCCAGGGGGCGCAGCGTGTACCAGGCGACGAACGCGAGATACGCGCCCAGGAGGAGACCCCCTGTCACACGGATACGGGTCGCGGCGGAGCCGCCGATGAGGCCTTGACGCTGCACGCCCCCCTAGACGCGGCCTTCGGCACGATCGGTTCCGGGACGTCACCCGTTCACCGCATGAGGCGTGCGCCACAGCCGCGCGCTCACCCGCCGGTGGCCTCCGAGGACGGCGCTTCCTCCTCGTCCGGACGGGACCGGACCTCGTCCGTGCACTCGTAGCGGCGCGGCCGGGCGTCGTCGGGGCCGCCCAGGATCACCGAGCCGTCGCCCTCGGCCGCCGCCGAGTCGGAGAAGGTGCACACGATCTGCGCGAGCCCGGCGGAGGTGAGGTCCGCGGGCGAGCTGCTCAGCCGCAGCGTGTCCTCGGGATCACCGGGCCGCGGACTGCCCACGGTCATCCCACGCCGTACCCGCGTGCTGTACCCGGTCCGCTGCTCGGCGTCCGACGGCTCCCGCGACAACTCGTCCAGCAGCCCCTGCGCCACCAGCACGCGCCGCGAGTCCGCCGCCCCGTCCGGCACCCGCACCGTCCGGTCGACGGCCACCAGCGACGACCCGCACAGCAGGAACACCTGCACCGGCAGCCCCCGCTCCGCCGGCGTCGACGCCTCCGGCCCGGCCGGGGAGCAGCGCACCCGCGACGGCGCGGGACCGAAGTCGGTCGGCACCTCCGTGGCCCGTATCCCGCACCCGGCGAGCAGCGCCGCGAGCGCCCCCACCGCGAGCAGTCCCCGCGTACGCCGCGGGGTGGTCCGTACGTTCATCAGGCGTCCCCCTCGGCGCCCTCGTCCTCGATGGCGCCGTCCTTCTCCGAAGGGCTCTGCGCGGACACGTCCCGCGGCAGCCGCAGGGTGAACACGGCACCGCCCTCGGGGGAGTTGGCCGCGGTGATCTCGCCACCGTGGATATGGGCGTTCTCCAGCGCGATGGACAGACCCAGCCCACTTCCCTCGGAACGCGGCCGCGAGGCGCTCGCCTTGTAGAAGCGGTCGAAGACGTGCGGCAGGACCTCCTCCGGGATGCCAGGACCGTGGTCCCGCACCTCGATGACCACCGTGCCCCCGTCCCCGGCGCCCTCCGCGCCGTCCTCCCGTACCGAGACCCGTACCGGCGACCCGCCGTGCTTGAGCGCGTTCCCGATCAGGTTCGCCAGGATCACGTCCAGCCGGCGCGGGTCGATCCGGGCGTGGATGCCGCGCTCGGCGTCCAGGTCGACCGCGTCCAGCCAGGCACGCGCGTCGATGCAGGCGGTGATCTGGTCGGACATGTCGACGTCGTCGAGGACCAGCCGGGCGGTGCCCGCGTCGAAGCGGGTCACCTCCATCAGGTTCTCCACCAGGTCGTTCAGCCGCCGGGTCTCGCTCACCACCAGCCGTACCGCGGGCTCGATCATCGGGTCGATGCCGCCGCCCTCGGACTCCAGCTCCTCCTCCAGGACCTCCGTCACCGCCGTGATCGCGGTCAGCGGCGTACGCAGCTCATGGCTCATGTCCGCCACGAACCGCCGGGACGCCTCGTCGCGCCCCGCCATGTCCGCCACCCGCTTCTCCAGCGCCTCGGCCGCCTTGTTGAACGTCCGGGAGAGATCCGCCAGCTCATCGGTGCCCGACACCCGCAGCCGGGTGTCCAGCTTCCCCTCACCGAGCCGCCGCGCGGCGACGCCGAGCCGCTGCACCGGCTTCAGCACCGTCGTGGCCGCCGCGTGCGCGAGCAGCGCGGAACCTATCAGCGCCAGCCCGGTGGCGATCCCCAGCGACCAGGCCAGCGAGTTGAGGTCCTTGGCCTCCGGCTCCAGCGACTTCAGCATGTAGCCGGTCGGCCCGCCGCCGATCACCCGCGTCCCCGCCACCAGGTACGGGGTGCCGCCGTCGACGATCCGCTGCCAGTACAGATGGTGCGGGTACTCGTTGTTCGACGTGATCTCCTGCTGCTCGGTCACCGCCTCGCGCAGCGAGACCGGCACGTCCTGCAGCGAGAAGCCGTTCAGCCCGCCCGAACTGCCGTACACGGTCCGCCCGTCGGGGTTCTCGGCGACCAGCAGCACGGTGAAGCGCTGGCTGCTGTTCGCCATCTGCCCGGCGGTGTGCTGCAGTTCGTCCTGCGTCGGACGCTCGGGCAGCGAGCCCGCCCGGTTGCGCATCTCCTGCTCGAAGTCGCGCAGCACCGCGTCCTGGGTACGGGTCAGCACCGACTCGCGGTTCAGCCAGTACGCGATGCCGGACGCGGACACCGCGGCGGTGAGCGCGACCAGCCCGAACACCACGACCAGCCGCAGCCGCAGGCTGGTGAACCGCAGCCGTGACCAGACTCCCTTGCGCGCCGCGGACCAGCCGCGGGTCTCCCCGTCGTGCTCCTGTGTCACTGAGGCGGATCCAGTCGGTAGCCGACACCGCGCACGGTACGGATCAGGGTCGGGGACGACGGCACGTCCTCGACCTTGGCGCGCAGCCGCTGGACACACGCGTCCACCAGACGCGAGTCGCCCAGGTAGTCGTGCTCCCACACCAGCCGCAGCAACTGCTGCCGGGACAGCGCCTGCCCCGGCCGCCGGCTCAGCTCGAGCAGCAGCCGCAGCTCGGTCGGCGTCAGCTGGAGGTCCTCGCCGTTCTTCGTCACCGTCATCGCCGAACGGTCGATGACCAGGCTGCCGAAGGTCGCCGAGTCGGTGGACTCCCGTTCCCCGCGCCGCAGCACCGCCCGGATCCGGGCGTCCAGCACCCGGCCCTGGACCGGTTTGACGACGTAGTCGTCGGCGCCGGACTCCAGCCCGACCACCACGTCGATGTCGTCGTTGCGCGCGGTCAGCAGGATGATCGGCAACTGGTCCGTGCGCCGGATGCGCCGGCACACCTCGAACCCGTCGATGCCGGGCAGCATCACATCCAGCACGATCAGATCCGGCCGCTGCTCACGCAGCAGCTTCAGACCGTCCTCACCGCTGGCAGCGGTCGCCACCCGGTGACCCTGGCGCGTCAGTGAGAGCTCCAGGGCCGTACGGATGGCGTCGTCGTCCTCGATCAGCAACAGGGAAGGCACAGACCCATTCTGGCCCATGGCGGCCTCCCTGATCGACCCGTGGACGGCAGATGCCCATTGAGCACGCATACGTGCCGCTACGCGCACGGACGCCTGTGAAGGATCTGTGGGCCCACCGTGACCGGCCTCTGTGACACGCCTGTGACAGTCGGCAGACACGGCCATGAAGGTCCCCGGGCAAGCTTTTCGGCACAAGCACAACAGCACGGCAGAACACCGGAAGTCCACGACGGGGGGCGCGAGATGAACACGCTGCACGGCACCAGCACCAGCGCAGTGATCACGCGTCTGCACGACGTGCACCGGGGTTCCGAGAAGTCCGGTGCGGCGGGCATGCGGGGGTGCGCCCGCGGCACCGGGCGTCAGCACACCACGATCATGACGGTGGTTGACGCACCCACGGGGGAGACGGACGGGGGGAACGCGTACGGGGAGGGCTCGGGGGAGCGCCGCTCGCTGTCGGAGGCGGAGTTCACCGCCTACGTCCAGGAGCGCCGTGCCTCCCTGTACGCCACCGCCTACCACCTGACCGGCGACCGCTTCGAGGCCGAGGACCTGCTGCAGAGCGCGCTGTTCTCGACCTACCGGGCGTGGGACCGGATCAGTGACAAGGCGGCGGTCGGCGGATACCTCCGCCGCACCATGACCAACCTGCACATCAGCGCGTGGCGCCGCCGCAAGCTGAACGAGTACCCGACCGAGGAACTGCCGGAGACGGCCGGTGACACGGACGCGATGCGCGGCACCGAGCTGCGCGCCGTGCTGTGGCAGGCGCTGGCCCGGCTGCCCGAGCTCCAGCGCACCATGCTGGTCCTGCGCTACTACGAGGGCCGCACGGACCCGGAGATCGCGGACATCCTCGGCATCAGTGTCGGCACGGTGAAGTCCAGCATCTGGCGGTCGCTCCGCCGGCTGCGCGAGGACGAGGTCCTCAGCTTCGGCCGTGACGAGGAGAACGCCTTCGGGGAGCTTGTCGCCTGAGGGTACGGGGGAGTCACGGGGATGTCGGGGGACGTCGCCGTGACGAGCGGGGGAGCGCGGGGATGTCGGGGGACGTCGCCGTGACGAGTGGGGGGACACGGGGGCGTCGGGGGACGTCGCCGTGACGAGTGGGGGAGCGCGGGGATGTCGGGGGACGTCGCCGTGACGAGTGGGGGAGCGCGGGGATGTCGGGGGACGTCGCCGTGACGAGCGGGGGACCGGAGGGGGAAGCACGAGGGGGTCACGGGGGACCTCTGCGGATCCGGGGGACCAGGAGGGATCCGGGGAGGACACGGGGGATCACGGGGGAGTGCGGAACAGCGGGACTGGAGGGCCGGGGGGCCCGCCCAGTCCCGCCTTTCGTATGTGCGCCGGGGCCGCTAGGCCGCCGTGCTGGTACCCGTCGGCGCCGTACGCCCGGCGACCGCCGCCCTCGCCAGCCGGCCCAGCGCCTCGTCCCGGTCGCAGGCGTACGCGCCCAGCGCCGTCTGACGGGCCACGATCGTCCGCTCCTGCCGCATCAGCCTCCAGCCGCGGCGCAGCAGGAACGGCACCGACTTGCGGCCCTCCTTCAGATCCCGCAGGAACCGCCGCCGGAACGTCCGCACCGGGCCGCGGTTCAGGCACAGCGCGTCGGCCAGCAGACCGAGTTCACGGCAGCGCTCGACGATCTCCGCGGCGAAGATGCCCTCGGCGATGAACAGCGGGGTCCCGCCGATGTCGACGGCCGTCTCACCCGTACGGGCGCTCAGCGAGATGTCGTAGACGGGAACCGGCGTACGACGCGTGCGGCACAGCCGCTCGATCGCGGCGACGGCGGTGTCCGCGTCCCAGGAGCCGGGGTGGTCCCAGTCGATGTCCGTGCTGCCCGCCACGAGGGGGAGGGTCGGGTCGTCGGCCTCCTTGTAGAAGTCGTCGAGGCGCAGCACGGGAAGCCCGGAACGGGCCGCGATGAGGGACTTGCCGGAGCCGGAGGGGCCGCAGAGCAGCACGACTCGCGCGGATATGGACGACTGGGAGGAGCTCACGGGACACCAGTTTGAGGCATCGCCCGCGCGGCGTACGCCCCGCGGTACGGCTTTGAAGCGCGCGTCACACCTCAACTACTCTTCGCGTCGAACCGATCACTCACCGAAGGTGGCAGGTGGCAGAGCGATGGCCCGACACAAGGCGCCCAAGACGCCGACCGTCCGACGCGCCCTGGCCGTTCTCGCCACCGCCTCGGTGGCGCTCGGGGCCGGCGCGGCGACGGCGTCGGCCGCGGACTCCGCCCCGCTCCTCGACGGCGCCGGCCGGGCCGTGGGCACGGTCGCGGACCTCAAGCCCAACCCGCTCGCCGGCACGGGCGTGGACCCGCTCGACAACGGCGTCGGCACCCAGGTCGCCGACTTCCGGCCGGTGGACTCGCGGGAGGTGACCGGGCCGGTCGCCCAGGCGCGGTCGGTCGGCGGCGTTCCGGGGGTCGGACAGGCGACGGACCTGCTGCGGACCTGACCGGTGGGCCTCGGCGCGGCGGAGCGCCGTGTCCCTCCCGGACGGGCGGGGACACGGCGCTCCGGCCGTGTGTGGGCTCAGTAGGCGGAGCCCGACGCGCCAAGGGAACCCGTCGGGTGCCAAGCGGCGCTGATGATCGGCGAGCGCGAGGGCGTCTTTGAAGATGCTTGTGGTCCATCCGCTGCTCGACTTCGGGGCGGAGAGCTTGTTCCGCGAAGGAGGAGGGAACAGTCTGGTCTCCGGGGTAGCCTCGCTCGATATCCGCAAGGCCTGCGGAAGTCGTCGGTGGTGAAAGAGGGGGATTCGTGCCCTACCCGGTCCAGGCTCGGAGGCTGGCCAAGAAGCTGACCGAGCGGTACGACCCGCTGGAAATCGCGGAGGACGTGGCGGGCCACCCCACCGAGAAACAGATGTTCCTCAGTCGAGCGGTGGCTGCCCTCTCCCTGCAGTACGTGGTGGGCATGAGCGCCGAGGATGCGGCAGGCGCGATCACCGACGGTAGCAGGGACGAGGGGTTCGACGCCGTCGCGGTCACAGGCCGGGAAATCTTCGTCGTCCAGGCCAAGTGGAGCGAGAAAGGGACCGCAGGGTTCAAGAATGCTGACGTCGCCGCTGTTGTGGACGGCTTGCGCTTCCTCTTCAACCGGGAATTCGACCAGTTCGGTCCGAAGATGGCCCCGCACGTCGACGCCTTGACCCGAGCGTTGAGGACGCCGCAGCCACGCGTGACTCTCATTCTCGCGCTCGTCAACGGTGACGTCGGAAAAGAGCTGCACGACAACACCCGGAGTCGGTTGGGACGGCAGATACAGGCCCTGCACCCGCGTGATCCGGGCCTTGTCGAGGTGAAGATCGTCAACCTCCTCGACATGTACCACTTCGTCCTGGAGAAGCCCCAGCGGAAGGTGAACCTCGTCTTCGACCTGGACAGTCCGGGCAGGCGGGAGAAGCCCTTCCCTCTCTACTACGGCACCGTCCCCGCCGCCACGGTGGCCGCCTGGTACGCCGGCGGAAACCGCGATCTCCTCACCGACCGCAATGTCCGTGATGTGCTTGAGGACACTGAGGTGAACTCCGGGATCCGCAACTCGCTGATCAAGCACCCGAGCCATTTCCTCTATCTGAACGGTGGTATCACCCTGGTCTGCGAGAGGCTTGACGGCAACGGCGTGGATCCTCCCGCCAAGTGGGCGCCCGTGGGGCTCCGCCTGGAGGGTGCGAGCGTCATCAACGGCGCCCAGACCGGCGACGCGATTCGCGCCGTGGCGGAGTCCCATCCCGACCTGGTCGCTCAGGCCCGGGTGCAGGTCCGGATCATTTCCTTGGAGGACTGCCCGGAGAACTTCGGTGACGCGATCACGATCGCGGCCAACACGCAGAACCCCATCGAGGCCCGGGACTTCAGGGCGCTGGAGCAGGAGCAGGTAGACCTGCAGGAAGACTTCCAGCTATCACTCGGCCTCACCTACTCCCGCAAGCGGGGCGAGGGCGAGCCCAAGCCGGACGAGGGCTGCACGATGGAGGAGGCCGCGTTCGCCCTCGCCGCCGTACATCCGGACCCGGGCTGCGCGGCGGCGGCCAGACAGAATCCGGCGTGGCTCTGGGAGAAGATCAACTACCAGCAGATATTCGGTCCTCTGCCGACCGCCCACCGGGTCTGGCGCTGTGTCGGCCTCCTCCGCGCGGTGCGTGCTGCGCTGCAGGAGGTCGACCCGGGCAGGAGGACCCGTCTGCGGCAGCTGGCGGAGTCCGGCGACCTTCTTCTGACCCACGTCCTCTTCCGTGTCCTGGAGACCGGTGACCTTGATGTCGAGGAGGCAGGGCCGGCCTGGTCGGAGCGACTGGCCACAGTGCCGTCGTTGGTGCGGCGGTCGGTGCCGCTCTTGCTCGACGTTCTCTACGGCGCGTACGGATCGAGGGTTCGTCTCGCCAAGGCCGTCGCATCGACGGAGCGAGCGCCGGAGATTACTGAGAGGCTGTACGAGCGTCTGCGGGGGCAGGCCTTGCCCGCGGAGACTCCGGCGGAAGCCGATGAGCCGGTGAACCCCGAATCCGAGATGGCGCGGATGGTGGCTACGGCGGATCTGAAGCCCTCGTTCGGGGCGGGTTCCGAAGCGCAGCCCGCCGCCGGCGGTCGCAGCGCCCGCGCTGTCACGGTCATTGTCGAGCAGGGGCTCATCAAAGATGGAACGCAGTTGGAGCTGCGTCCCGACACTGAAGCAGACCACAAGAACCTGCCTCGCTGGATCCAGGAGGACCGGAGACGAGGAGTCGCGCATTGGCGGAACAATAAGAGCGCTCCTCTCGTCTGGGCTGTCGATGGCCAGGCCTATTCTCCCTCCCGGCTGGTTCGCCGCATCCGAGGCGAGGCGATGGGTAACGAGCAGCAGGTCCAGGGGACGAAGTACTGGGTCGGACCGGACGGCCGCTCCCTGGTCCAGATCGCCGAGGACGCCGCTGCGCAGGGCGGGAGCGCCGAGGAATGAGGGAGCGCACGCCTCGGCGGTGACCACGGAGTGTGGGCGGCGCGGAGCGGTAAGGAACCGGTTCCGCGCTGCCCTACTCTTGGGCGGTGCCGCCCGTGCGGAGCGGGTCGTGTGGATTGTGGCAATACGGGACAAGGTGGGCGCGGACGCGATGGGTGAGGAACAGCTGGGCTTCGATATCCCCGGGGGGGACGAGCAGAGGGCTAAGCCGGCGTCCAAGGGGAAGTCGAAAGGGCCCGGTAAAGAGTCGGCGCAGGAGGAAACCGCCGAGAGTGCGGAGCCGCGCAAGCTCCAGGACGACGAGATCTTCGACTACATCTCCGGCGGCGACAAGGTCGTCAAGCACACCCCGATGGAGGAGGTGCGGCAGCGCATCGCCCGCGCGCTCGTCCACCAGTACGGCATCGACCCGCGCGACATGCGGGCCGACTTCCCGCTCCAGGTGGAGAACCGGAAGACCGGCCGCAAGTCGCGCAAGCGCGTGAGTATCGCGATCTTCGAGCACGGTTCGATCCCGGAGGGCGAGGAGCCCAAGAGGGAGAACATCCGCCGGATCGTGGTCATCAAGCCGCCTCGCAGCGACAGCCGTACCGTCTCCAAGATCCGCACCTTCGCGCGGGCCAAGGAACAGGTCGACGAGGTCGCCGACCTGATGCACGCGGCCGGGCCGGACTGCGTGTACGGCATGTGGACGGACGACAAGGACCTCTACTTCATCCGTCGCGACCCGAAGCTCTTCGAGGACCAGTACCTGCCGCTGGCGAACTGGCCCCGCGGTGACGCCAGCCTCTTCGACGCCCAGGGCAACATCTCCTCGCTCGGCATCATGCGCAGTGCCGACGAGACGATGCTCAAGTTCGCCTTCCGCCGCTGCCACGACTTCATCCACGGCAACGAGGGCCTGCCCAAGGACGCCGCGTTCTGGCAGTTCCTCTACGTCCTGTTCGCCAAGCTGCACGACGAGGAGCTGGTGCGCGAGCAGGGCCGTGAGCCCCGGTTCTACGTCGACACGACGGAACTCGCGGCCCTCGCCAAGAGCGACGAGGGCAGCAAGGCCGTCGCCGACCGGGTACGGGAGCTCTTCAAGGAGGTCAAGGAGGCCTACGCGGAGGCACAGCAGTTCACCGAGTACGACCGGCTCACCCTCAACGACGCCGCGCTCACCTTCATCACCGGCGAACTGTCCACCTACCCCCTGCACGGCACCTCCCTGGACGCGATCGGCGCCGCCTACCAGGAACTCGTCGGCGAGAACCTGCGCGGCGACCGCGGCCAGTACTTCACCCCGAACGTCGCGACCCGCTTCATGGTCGAACTGCTCGACCCGCAGCTCGACGAGACCGTTCTCGACCCGTGCTGCGGTACCGGCGGCTTCCTGCGCGAGACCCTGCTGCACGTGCTTCACCGGGAGGGGCTGCCCGACTTCGGGCGGGGCCTGTCCCTCCAGGAGAAGGCCAGGCTGGAGACGGAGTACCGTCCCGAACTCGCGCGCTACGCCAAGGATCGCGTCTTCGGCATGGACTTCGACCCGTTCCTCACCCGCGCCGCCTCCTTCGGCATCATGATGATGACCAAGGTCAAGGGCAACACCTTCCAGGTGGACTCGCTCAAGTTCCCCCGCGAGGGCGCGGACAAGCCCGGTTACTGGCCCGCGAAGGAACGCGAGGACCGCATCGGCGCCGGCCAGGTCGACGTGCTGCTCACCAACCCGCCCTTCGGCACCGACATCCCCGTCACCGGGCCGACCCTGGAACTGTTCCGGACGGACGAGTTCGGCGGGGAGAAGGACGCGAGCATCGCCTACGACTGGAGCAAGGACAAGGAGAAGGGCGACGGCTCGCTCAAGCGCGGCAAGCCCGCCGCCTCCGTTCCGCCCGAGCGGCTGTTCGTGCAGAAGTGCGTGGAGTGGGTCAGGCCGGGCGGGCGCATCGGGATCGTCCTCCCCAACGGCATCCTGTCCAACCCGGGCCCCGACGACGAGGCGGTACGCCGGTACATCCTCGACGAGTGCTGGGTGATGGCCAGCGTCGAACTCCCCGTGGAGCCCTTCGTCTTCGGCGCCGGCGTCAACATCCTCACCACGATGTTGTTCCTGCGGAAGAAGACCGAGGAGGAGAAGCGGGAAGAGCGCCTGTACGGTGCCGCCGACTATCCGGTCTTCATGGCCGTCGTCGAGAAGGTCGGCCACGACCGGCGCGGCAACCGCCTGTACGTACGGGACCCGCGCGGCGAGTACGAGTGGCAGGAGTACTGGGAGAACGACGACATCTATGTCGGAAACGTCGTCGTGCCCCGGCAGATCAAGCGGCGCAAGCGGATCCTGGACAACGACCTCCTCGCTCTGCGGGACCGGACCGAGAAGGACATCGTCGTACGGCCCAACGTGATCGACTTGTACCACGTGTTCCTGAAGGAGCACGGGCATGAGCTTCCCTGGGTGAAGGGGGAGGCGGCGTGAAGGTCGCGGAGGCGGGGAACCCGGCGCGGCGGGGGTGGATGAACCGGCAGGGGCTGCGGCTGGATGCCAAGCCCTATCTGTCGGGGGCGTTCGCCACGCAGCGGCTGCTGGAGCAGCTACCGGTGGAGAAGGTTCCGCTGAAGGAGGTTACGGCGGGGCATGCCGGCGGCCTCTACAACGGTCCGCAGTTCAAGCGGGTGTATCTCACTGATTCCGACCACAGCGTGCCGTTCGTCGGCAGCAAGGACATGCTGATCGCCGACTTCGGCGCGCTGCCGCGGCTCCGGAAGACCGACGCGCTGTCGCGGCAACTGGGCTACCTGAAGCTGAGGTCCGGCACGACGCTGATCTCCTGCTCGGGGTTCAACGCCGGGCGGCGGTCGTACGTCCGGCCGGACATGGACGGATACTGGTCGTCACAGGACGTGCTCAAGGTGGTACCGGACGAGGGCAGGATCCAGCCGGGGTACCTGCACGCTTTCCTGGCCAGCCGGTTCGGTGAGGCGCTAGTCAAGGGCAAGGTGTATGGGTCGGCCGTCAAGCACATCGAGCCGCACCACATCGAGGATCTTCCGGTGCCTCGCTTCGGGGATGCCGTGGAGAACGAGATCCACGAACTTGTCCATGGTGCAGCCGAGCTGAGGGCGGAGTTCCAGGCGGGACTGGAGGCGTCGACGCGGGATCTGTTCCGCACGGCCGGGATCGAGGAGCTGCTGGATCTGCGGTGGCACGAGCAGGGGCGGGACCTGGGGTTCGCGCAGAGCGGCGTCACGGCGACGAGCTTGCGTGCGCTCAACTTCCAACCGAGGGCGCGGCGGATTCTGGAGCGGCTGGGGGAGCGGGAGTGTGTGTCGTTGGGAGAGGTTTGTGAGGGGGGACAGCTGAGTCGAGGCGTACGGTTCCAACGTGTCGATGGTGAGCCTGGCGACACGTACAGCTACCGACTGGTTGGGCAGCGACAGGCGTTCTGGTCACGGCCGGAAGGACGGTGGATCAGCAAGGCGTTCACACCGGATGAGGTGTTGGCCGATGACGAGACGCTGCTGGTTGCTGCCCGTGGGACGCTCGGCGAGAACGAGGTGTACGGGCGTTCCGTCCTTGTGACGGGCGAGTGGGCCAACCTCGCCTATTCTGAGGACTTCCTGCGGATTCGCTCCGGAACCTCGGAGTACCCAGGTGCCTACCTGTACGCGTTGATCCGCTCAGAGGCGCTGTTCCGGCTGTTGCGTGCCTGCTCGACGGGTGGCAAGCAGCAGGACATCCATCTCGATCTGTGCAAGGCGATCCCTGTTCCCGTCCTCACCCAGCCCGACCGTGACCGCATCGCTAATACGGTCCGCGCTGCCTACAAGAAACGCGATGAGGCCGACCAAAAGGAGGACCTGGGGCTGGCGAAGCTGGAGGAGGCCGTCACGGGCTGAGTGACCCGCCATGCTCCTCGTTCCGGAGTGGGTTCTGGGGCATCGCCAAGGCTCGTTCCGCGTAACTGCCCTACAGAAAGCCGTCCTTGACGCCATTGATGAATGGTTGCCAAGAGGCGGCGTTCATCACCAGGACGGGGCCGGTGGCGTCCTTGCTGTCACGGACGGGGATCGTGCCAGGGAAGCCGTCGCAGACCTCAACACACTCACCCCCCTGTTGGCCGTCGCTGTAGGAGGACTTGCGCCAAAGGGCGGTACTCAGATCCCAGGTGACTCGCATGGCCCGTATGACTCCAACGCTGCTTCGATCCATGCCGCGGACTCTCGTGGCGAGAGTGCGCAGGCCTTCATGTAGTCGAAGTCTCCCACGCTCCGCGTGACGAACTTCCGGTCGTCGAAGATCTCTCCGTACCCGCCGCCCTCCTGGTACACGGTGACCGAACGGTCCGGGAGCGTGAGAAGGATGAGTGTCCCGGCGGTCAGGGCGCAGGCGCCCAAAGCGAACGGGGCGATCTGGATCGTCGTGCGTCGTGTGTTCACCAGCGGTAGCAGAGCTGCGAGCTGCTCGCGCATCACCACAGGCCCGCCCACAGCCTGTCGCAGGGCCGCTTCGCCGAGGATCCACCAGCATTCCGGCGCGCCGTCCCGCTGGAGAATCTCTTGCCGGCTTCGACGGGCGGCCACCAAGCCGTCGATGCCCTGGGCGGTCATGCCCCGCTCGCCTTCGAGGAACAACGCTCGCATGTACGCGGGAGTCTGGAGCAGTCCGGGAACAAGACTCGCGTTGAACGACTGAATCCGTACCGCCCGAGCCTCCAGCTCCAGACAATGATCGAACCGCCTCGGCGAGTACTCCCGCTTCACCGCCCCCCACAGCCCCTGGAACAACGCCCCCGTCCCGAACGCCGCGTCCAGCTTCTCCGAGATCGGCGGCAGCGGAAGACGTTCCCCCGTCTCCACTCCGTGCAGATGCGTCTTGCTGTAGTTGACGATGTCCGACAGCCGGTCCAACGACAGGCCGGAGAGCTGGCGTTGGCGGCGCAGCTCGACGCCGTACAGGTCGCGGGCGGAGCGGGAGGGTTCGAGGTCCCGGGCGGGCTGGGTCATGGTGGTCGGTGCTCCCTTGCCGTGTGCCGTGTCGGCGTGCCGTTCCGTGTCCCCCGAGGGAACGGGACACCCGCCAACGATAGTCGCGTTCGGTGACAGTCTGCGTGCGAAAAGTAAGAACTCGCAGGTGGTGGCTGTTCCGGAACCCCGTTCGGAACACCGTCCCCCTGGCCGGCCGCCGTCGCCCGCCGTGACGCTGGAGGCGTGAACAGTGAGAAGCGGCATGAGGCCGCACCCGTGCCTTCCCGTGTACGCAGGACGACTGGCACCACGCCCCACCCCACCCGCCCCGAACTGGAGACGACCAGGCTCCCGGTCGGTGAACTCGCGCAAGACGTACGGCAGGAGATGCGCGGGATCGTCATGGACCACCAGGACGGATTCGTCTGGCTGCGCCCCGAGGGCGGCGGCACCGAGTGGACGGCGCTGCCCGCCGACGTGCGGCCGCTGCACGTCCTTGAACGGGCGGAGTCACCGCTGAGGGCGCGGGTCGCCAAGGCCAACGCCCGCAGCAGAGGGGAGGTGCTCTGACGCCCCGAACCCTCTTGCGCAACCCCCGGTACAGGCCGACGGGAGCACGCGGAGCCGGCCGGGGGCCGCGAGATTCCGCCCCGTCCGACGACAACGACGTACGGAGTGTCAGACATGGCGACGACAGGCAGACGGCGGACGGCCACGAACCAGGTGCAGGACGCCGAACGGGCGTGTGAGGAACTGCGTGACGCGCTCAAGGCGGCGGGAGTGACGTTGCCGTCCCTCGGACTCGACGCGGCTTCCTGCGCCGGGTCCGCTCCGCTCGCGTTGATCGACCTGGGGCGCTGCAACGTGGCCACGGCCCGTGCGCTCGCCTCCGCGCTCCGACCCGGCCCGGGGGCGGCGCGGTGAGGCACCGGAGCCCCCGCCCGAACACCGGCGACCAGGCGGCCAGCGAGCTGCCGACGGAGTCGGCCGGACGGGTACGGGCCGCCGGGGGTGAGGCGTGATGTTCGCCCCGTCCGTCGAGCGCCCGTGGCGAGACGTCTGGCCCGTGGCCGCGCGGACCGGTGACGGCAACGCGTGGGTGACGGGCGTGTGCTGGCTGTACTGCCGCCGTGACGGTGTGGCCGTCCTGTGGATCGGTTCCGTCGCCACGCCCGGCGGAAGGGGCGACGTGTACGCGTGCGGCCCGTGCATCGCGGAGCTCGACCACATGGTGCGCGTCCAGTCGCATCACCGGGACCGAGTCGTCGACCGGTCCGTGCGGTCCGTCGCGGACACGGGGCCCACGCATGCTCTCCCGCCGCGTGAACTGCCCGCGGACGCGTTCCGGGGCCGTCATCGACGGCCCGGCCCTTGAAGTTTCCGAGCTTCGCCGGGATCACCCGTCGCCCGAATCTCCCGTAGGGACCCCGGTAGGGGCGGGGGCACCACCCCGCCCCTACCGGAAGGCCGGTCAGGACCGGGCGCGCACGATCAGCGTGCCGATGTGACCCGGCCTCGGCGCGTCCACGACCGACGCCTCGGCCGAGGCGAAGCCGGCCCGGAGCAGGTGTCTCTCCCACACCGCGGGCTTGTAGCTGTAGCGGTAGGTGTACATCGCCCTGCCCGCGAAGCCGCCCTTGTACATGCCCTGCGGTCCGTAGGCACCGGGGATCGCGGGCGGCTGGGAGAACACGAACACGCCCCCCGGAGCCAGGTGTCGTCGCACGAGGGGGAACAGCCGGGACGGATCGGTGAACCAGGCCGCGCCGAAGACGGAGTACACGGCGTCGTACCGGCCCTGGTCGGCGGCGAGCCAGTCGAGGACCTCGCCCTGCTCGATCCGTACTCCGAGCGGTGCCCATTTCTCGCCCGCGCGCCGCGCCATCCGCGGGGACAGGTCCACGCCGGTCGCCTTCACGCCCTGTCGCGCGAGGTGGGCGAGGGCCCGCCCCGTGCCGCAACCGAGCTCCAGGACCGTCTCCGGGGCGCCGAGGAGTTCAGGGCCGGGGCCGTGGCCGGTGTACTGGGTCCAGCAGAACGACGGCTCGGCGTCGTCCTTGAACGCGGACTCGGCGTACGCGTCCCACAGCTCGGTCTCGGCAGCGATGTCGTGTGGTACGGGCACAGGGGTTCCTTCGGTCGTCGGGATGCCGGAGCCCCCGCCCTCGGGAAGCCATGAGGGCGGGGGCGACTGTAGTGCCGGTTCAGTGGCTGTCGGGGACCTTGTCGTCGCACGGTGAGCAGTCCGCGCCGTCGATGGCCCACAGCTCCTCGTCGACCGCCCAGCCCTGGTCCTTCAGGAAGTCGCCGGTGCGCAGGCACAGGCCGTCGCTGCGGCGCCGGATGAAGGGGGCGTGGTGCTTGAACCGGCCGCCGTTGTACCGACGGCAGATGCCCCACCAGACGGGTGTGTCCAGGATGAGCTGGTGGACGCCGATGTCGACGAGCTTGCCGACGCCGAGGTGGACGCCGGGGTTCTCGATGGATCCCACGACGTACATGACGGCGTTGCCGAGGATCCGTTCGGCCATGTCGCGGACCATGGTGTGGTCACGCAGGAGCAGGGCGATCTCGCGGTCCCACAGGCTCATGCCGGAGTCGAAGACGTTGACGGTGAGTTCGGTGATGTGCGGGGCTACTGCGTTGAGAAGTTCCCGCGGGTCGCGGGTTCGTGTCGCGGCTGGCTGCTCCAATGCGACGGTCACGTCTTCCTCCAGGCGGTGAAGCGATTCGGTGCTTGCGACATGACCAGGACCGTACGGAGACGGGTTGCGGGCATGTGTGCCGATTGCTTCAGGTTGCTGAGAGAACTGCCGAGTTGTAGCAGGTTGTTCAGCCGAGGTCGAGGGAGGCACGCGCCCGGCCGATCAGCCGGCGGGCCTGTTCCCCGTAGACGGCGGTCGCATCGAGCCGGTCCCAGACACGGCCGTACAGGGTGAGATCCTCGGTGGACTCCAGAACGAACTCCGAGTTGATCGTCTCGACAATCACCCGCTCCTCATCGAAGATCCAGAATCCGTGCTTCGGAGACAGCTTCAGTCGAGCCCTGAACGGCACGATCCCGAGCGCCACCTGGGGCATGCCGATCAACCCGATCAATCGGTCGTGCTGGCCTGCCATCACTTCACCGGGCCCGATATGGGCGTGCAGCGCGCCTTCCCAGATCAGGACGCGGAAGCTGTGGCCCTCCTCGTACAGCACCTCCTGCCGTCTCATGCGGGCGCTCACGGCTTCGTCGGTGTCCCGCGGCGACTGCATGAGGTCGGCGTTGAGGAGCAGCAGGTGCCGGGCGTAACCGGGGGTTTGGAGCAGTCCGGGGATCACGGTGGCTTCGTAGCCGCGGACGGTCGTGGTGCGCCGGTAGGCGGCGACGTAGCGATCCTGCACGGCCCGGTGCCCGGTGACGAGCTGACGGCGCCATGACCGTTGCCGGGACTCCAGGCCCCGCAGCCGGCCCAGGAGGTCGGCGGCCTCCGTGGGGATGCCGAGGGCCTGCACCCAGGCATGGAGGTCGGCGGCCGTCGCGGTCTGCTTCCCATGTTCGAGGCGGGATACTTTCGATCGCTGCCAGCCCAGCCGATCGGCCAGTTCCTTGCCCTGAAGGCCGGCCTCGCCGCGCAGCTCGCGCAGCCGTGCGCCGAGGGCCTCGCGGCCGGACTGGTAGTCGGTGGCGCTCACCTGCCCGACGGTACCTGTGCCTGGAACCGGCCGGTAGGCACAGCGTGATGCCATGCGGCATCACGAGCCTGGCAGGCACGCACGACGTTCTCCGCGTCCTCCAGGACCTGGAGACCGAGGGTGACGCCGTGTTCGTCGATGACGAACTTCACCAGGGTGCGGGAGTCGAACAACCAGAAGTCGTAGTCCGGTAGTCCAAGACGCACGGCGTCAGTACGCCAGAGGTTGCGGATGTCCTCACCGGCGGACACGTTTCCGAGCCCGGTGGCGAGGAGGAATCGCTGGCCCTCGGTGGGCGGGTCGTCGACGAGGCGCACCCGCTCGTACCGCTTCCCGGCCTGCGTCTGCCGACGGACGGTGGCCTGCCAAGGGTTGGTCGGGTCGTAGCCGAAGGTCTCGCCCCTCCGGAAGCGAGGCCAGTTCGGACTGTCCCGGTCGGTGGCATAGCCGCGCTGGGTCTCAAGACGCCAAGCGGTGTGCTGGAAGCCGGTGAAGAGGTGGGTGATCTCGTCGAACGTGACCAGGTCCGGCACGCGGTCTACTCCTTCGTCGGCGCGTCGGCGGCCGGGGAAGCGAGGCCGGGCACGAAGCGGGTCAGCAACTCGCGGGGAATTCGAACGAACGTCTCCGAGGGCTTGACGTCCCGGAGCTGGGCCAGATGCCCGTGGTCGGTCTCGCGGTCGCCCTGTACGAGGATCTCCCCGGTCTCGACGATCTCGTACAGGGTGGGGCAGTTGCCGTTCTCCGAAGTGGTGCCGATGAACCTGAGCGTCACGGGGGTTCTCCGTTCTGGCTGTCGGACGTCCAGGATGCTGCGGATCGCGCAGAGCTGCTCGTGAATTGCGGGAGATTGCACCGAGTGGCTCCGGACGTGTTGATTGCCCGCAACGGACGCCGCTCCGGAGTGTGCGGGGTGGTGTGGGGCGGAGGCGACCTGGGCCGTCCAGCGCTCGACCGAGGCCGGCTCTGCCTACTGGGCGGGACGGGAGAAGCCGTGCGAAGTGAGCGAGTCGGTTTGTCGCCTCCTGTCGGAGTGTGACGGTCAGCCAGGTGCCCAGGCAGGACGGCAGCCTTTTCGGCCCTCCGCGTGCCGTGCCGAACTCGGAGCCGTGCCGGAGTCTTGGAGTGTCATGTCCCTCGGCCGCACCCTCTGTGACGGGTTTTGTGCGCGTTGTCAGTGGGACGTCCTAAAGTGCTCCATGACAGAGCTGTCGGCGCGTGTGTCACAGGAATACACGTGTGGTTGGGTGCGCGGGGGCACACCGCGGGGAGTGGGGAGCGGGGCGATGGCGCGGATCATCCCGATCGGGGAGCCGGCCAACGAGGCCGAGCGCATGGTGCTGCGCCATCTGCGGGAGCACGCGCCGGACGACTGGATCGTGGTGGCCAACTTCGAGCTGCCGTACGGGCCGGGACGTCCGATGTTCGAGGTGGACCTGGCGATCATCGCCGATCACGCCGTCTACCTGGCCGACACCAAGGGGGTGCACGGCCGGGTGCAGGTGCGTGGCGGCCGGTGGTATCCCCGGGGAGCCCCGTTCCCCAGCCCGGCACGGAAGATCCGCAACCACGCCAGGGTCGCCGGTGACCTGCTGGCCAAGTCCCGGGCGGCGAGCGCCCGGCTCGGGTCGGTGTGGTGCGAAGGGCTGGTGATCCTGCCGTATCCGGGTGCCACGCTGTACGACCCGGACGGCCGCGACGAGGTGAGCACCTGCCACCTCGATCACCTGGTCCCCTTTCTTCAGCGGCATCAGCCGCCGTATCAGCACAGGAACCCCGGCGGTGACATCTCCGCGCTGCGGGAGGACATCGCCCGCGTCTTCCAGGCTGAGACCCGGCCGCCGTCCGGGCCGCGCCGGTTCGGGCACTACGAGGTCGTGGAGACCCTGTACGAGGCGTCCCCCACCGATCTGGCCGACCAGGACGGAGACCCGGCGCGGCGGGTCTCCGTGTACCGGGTGCGGCTGGCGGACCAGCCCCGGTCCGGGACACGTATCCTCCAGGCCCACGCCGTCGACCCACTGCTGCCCGAGGGGGCACGGTCCACGGCCTACGCGCGCATCGGCAACCCGGTCCAGGCTCTCGACAAGCTGCCGTCCAGCCCGCACATCGTGCCGTGCGAGACGTCCTTCCCCCTGGACGAGGGCGACGGGTACGCCGTCGTCCTCAAGGACGTGCCCGCCGAGGCGCTGCGGGTCAGACTCGACGCCCGCGGCCAGGACACGCTCGGCGCGGACGCCCGACGACGAGTCGTCGACGGGGTGCTCGGCGGTCTCGCCGTCGCACACGCCCACCGCGTCGTGCACCGCTACCTCAGCCCGGAGACGGTCCTCATCGGGCGCAACGGCATCGCCATGCTCACCGGCTTCGACTACGCCCATCCCGGACCGCAGCGCCCGCGCGACGAATCCCGGGGCATCGAGGCGTACGCCCACCAGTCACCGGCCTACCTCGCCCCCGAGTGCCACGACCGGCCGGGTGTCTTCTCCCCGGCCACCGACCTGTACGCGGCCGGAGTGCTCTTCCACGAGCTGTACACCGGCGAGGAACCCGCCCTCGGCGCCGGAGGCACCCCACTCGACAGTCTCGACGACGTCGACCGGATGGACTCCGGACTCAAAGCGATCATCCGCGAGCTGCTGGCCGCCGACCCGGCTGCCCGGCCGCCGGCCCGCGAAGCGATCCGCCGTCTCGAAGGAGCCGACCGAGGGCGTGCCCGCGCCCAGGACCGACGCGGCGAGCGGGAGGATCCCGGTGCCTTCGACTGGGACGACCCGCACAGCTACACCAACCTGCCCGAGGGGTTCCGCCTCACCGAGAAATTTCGGGTGCGTTCTCGGCTCGGGCACGGACAGTTCGGCGTCGTCTACCAGGTGTTCAACACCCTCGACGACACCGACGAAGTACTGAAGATCATCACCAGGGACCGGGACTCCGTGCGGGACCGCCTGGAGAGCGAGTACCGCATCCTGCGCAGGATCGCCCCACACCCCAACCTGGTGCGGCTCATCGACGCCGAGTTCCTGCCCAAGGGCGGCTACCCCTATCTGCGCATGGAGTACGCCGAGGGACAGGACCTCAAGCACGTTCTCGACAAGGGCCGCCGGCTCGGCCCCGCAGATGTGCGCAAACTCCTCGACGACTGCCTCGCCGGCCTCGCCCACCTGCACGCGGGCGGTGTCTTCCACTGCGACATCAAGCCCAGCAACCTGCTGTGGACCGCCGACGGCGCCCGCATCCTCGACTTCAACGCGGCCGTGTCCGCCGACTCCACCCTCACCCCGACCCTCGGTTCACCCCGCTACCTCGCCCCCGAGGCCACCGGCCTCACCCGGCCCAGCCGCGAGGAACTCACCGACCTGGACCTGTTCGCCCTGGGCATCTCCGCCTACGAGGCGCTGACGGGTGACTACCCGTGGCAGGACCGAGGTACCCCGCCGCGCGGCGGTCAGCCGCTCGACCCCCGTCAGCTGTCCGACCTCGCCGACCTCGACCCGGGCTTCACGGCCGCACTGCTGCGCGCCCTCGCCCCCCGTCGCCACGAGCGCTACCCCGACGCCGACGCGTTCCGCACAGCCCTCGCCGAGGTCCGCGAGGTGCGTCTGGTGCCGCCCACCCCGGACCCGGAGGAACCTCCGCGGCCCACGGTCGCCGATGGCGGCGGGGCCCAGCCCGGCACCAACCCGTTCGTCGGCCACCTCCAGACGCTCTACAGCCAGAACGCCCGCACCAACGCGGGCACCCGCGGCCTCGACCCGGTCGCCTACCCCCTCTACGTCGCGACCGCCCTCGACGACCGGCTGCGCCCCGATGTCCTCGCGGGCCGCCACCGCCTCGTCCTCATCACCGGAAACGCCGGTGACGGCAAGACCGCCTTCCTCCAGCGCCTCGCCGACGAAGCCCGCCGACGCGGCGCCCGGTTCGGTGAAGCACGTGCCAACGGAGACGACTTCACCCTCGACGGCCGCAGCTTCCACACCAATCACGACGGTAGCCAGGACGAGGGCGACACCGACAACGACACCGTCCTCGACACCTTCCTCGCCCCCTACCAGGGTGCCGACGCGAAGGCCTGGCCCGACGACGCCACCCGGCTCGTCGCCGTCAACGAAGGCCGGCTCGTCGACTTCGTCACCCGGCACCAGGAGCGCTACCCGCTGCTCGCCGACACCGTGGGCAAGGGACTGACGAGCGGCAGCACCACCCATGGCGTCGCCGTCGTCAACCTCAACGCCCGGGACGTCCTCGCCGACCCCGACGGCACCGGATCGATCATGCACCGCATGGTCGCCGTCCTCACCGACGAACGGCACTGGCAAGCCTGCGGCTCCTGCCCGCTCGCCCCACGCTGCTACGCCCTGCACAACACCCGCACCTTCTCCCATCCCACCGCGGGCCCTCAGGTCACCGACCGTCTCGCCACCCTCTTCCGCATGGCCCACCTGCGCGGACGCCTCCACATCACCCTCCGGGACCTGCGCTCCGCCCTCGCCTACACCCTCACCTCCGGCCGCGACTGCGCCCAGATCCACACCCTGTACGCGCGCGAAGACCCCGAGGCCCGCCAGGAGATCCTCGACAGCCTGTACTTCAGCAGCTGGACCGGCATCCACACCGGCGGCGGGCCGGGCACCCAAGAGCCCACCGGCGTCCCCACGCAGAGCACGGGGAGCGGCGCCCGGCGAGGAGCGGCGCCCGGCGGGGCACCACGGCCGGACGAACGCGACCGTCTCCTCGCCCAGTTGCGCGACCTCGACGTCGCCGCCGTTCCTGACCCCCAGCTGGACCGGAAACTCGACTACACCGGCCCCGCCGCCGGACACACCCTCGTCTCCTTCGACCAACGCGGCGACCTCGATGAACGCCTCCTCACCGACGCCTTCAAGGCCCTGCCCCGTACCCACCAGGCCGACCGTGCCCAGGTCTCGGCCCACCGCGCCTACCTGGCCGCGGCCCGGCGCCGCTTCTACTTCGAGAGCCTCGACGACACCCGCTGGCGAAGCCTCCTGCCCTATCAGGCGGCCGACCGTTTCCTGCGGCTGCTCGCCGGCGGACAGCCCGGCCCGGAGGAACTGACCCGGCTCATCGAAGCCGTCAGCCGCGGCGAACGCATGCCCCGGGGACTCGGCCAGGACGGCGGCCGGGATCTCGCACTCCAGGTGCGGGCCGTCCCCGGCGGCACCGTGCGCAGCCACCGGCTCTTCCCCGCAGCACACTTCACCATCGGCGTCGACGGCCCGCCCGCCTCGCCGTATGTCGAGACCAGCGCCCGCGAACTCGTCGTACGCCACCACCCCGAAGACGGCCGCGCCCATCATGCCCAACTGACCGTCCGTCTCGACCTGTACGAACTGCTCGACCGGCTGCACCGCGGACACCAGCCGGGCGTCGAGGACCGCCAGGGCCAGAACCTCGCCCTGGCCGTCTTCAAGAACGCCCTCGCCGCCACCTCCTACCAGGAAGTGCTCCTCAACGCACCCGGATCGCCGCCCTACCGGCTGCGCAGACTGCCCGACGGCGCGCTGCGGCTGGCCCCCGCCGCCCGCCCCGACACACCCCCCGACACCGACCCGGAGCAGGGGACGGCCGCGGAAGGAGCACGCTGATGGCACTGCGCCGCCGTGACACCGAGTTCAAGCATCTCGGCGTCTCCTACCTGGAATTCAAGCGTGTGCAGATGGACCGGGTACTGACCGGGTTCCTCATGCGGCTCAACCACAAGGGCCTCACCAGCCGCCTGGTGCGACGCAACGCCCTGTCCGCCAAGGAGTTCGCGGCCGAGTTCACCGACCCGGCCAACGCCGACCGTTTCCAGGGCTTCGCCGACCACTCCGACATGGCGCGCCGCTGGGTCGAGACCCAGCTTCTGGACGTGGTCAACCGGGGCAGGCCGACTCAGGCGGTGGCCGGTCTGCGCCCCCTGCACGGACTCACCTACCGATTCCGCAGCAGCTACCACTCCCGGCCCTACGGTGCCGACGCCCAGCTCTACGAGATGCTGCGGCACGCGCGCGGCCCTCTCGGCGCCCTCGCACTGGACCAGCTCCGGGCGTTCTTCTTCACCGGCCTCGGTACGGCGGCATCCGTCCCCGCACAGCAGGTGCCGGTGGATATCGAGACCCAGGCGGTACTGCATCTCAACAGCCAGGTGAAGGCGGACAGCCCGCACAACCTCAAGGGCTGGTACTCGGCACCTCCGCTGTGCGTGGGACAGGCCGACCTCCTCGCCGACGACGTGGTGCGGCTGCTGTCCCTGAAGGATCTGCTGCCCCGCATCACCATGGTCGAGTACCTGAAGATCCTCTTCGCCTTCCACCTCGCCCTCGGCCTGTTCAAGACGATGAAGATCCTGCCCGTCGCAGTGGCCCGCTCGGCGACCGACCCCGCCTGCGGCCACGACCGCTGCCCGGCCTCCGCCACCGCGCAGGACCCACTGGCCGGATGCCCCTTCCGTGCCGGGATCTTCGTGGACGTCACCGGCGTACCCGGCACACCCGTCGCAGCGCTCGCCGAACGCAGCGCCGAGCACTGGCTGCGCCGTATCCCGGACTTCGTACGCGCCGGCTACACCGTGCGAAAACTCGACGAGTTCGCCGAACACCTCGTCGGACAGGGCAAGGAGCGCCGCCCGCCGGCCGGACACTTCACCGTGCCCGAACTGCTCCGCTTCGGTACGGACGCCTACCGCAAAGCACGCGACGAGTTCTTCGGCTCCCGGCTGACCGCGATCCTGGACGACATCCCGGTCATCGAACAGCCCGAGGAGGTCCGGCCCCTGCTGGACGAGGCCATGGGACTTGCCCCGTTCGAGAAGTACCTCGAAGTACTGATGGCCTACAGGGGGCCCTACCACCACAAGTACATCATCGACACCATCGACTCCCTCCTGCTCAAGAACCGCTCCGGCGCCGCCATAACACAGCCGCACGGAGGCCGACGTCGCTTCGTCCTCGACAGTGCTCTGCTGGAGGTACTGGTCCAGGTGGCGTTGCTGCGCCTGAACCCCCGCGGCACCTCCTCCCCGTACACCCACCACACCGTGTCCCTCCGACTGGACGAGTTCCTCGCCCTGCTGCGGAACCGGTACGGGCTGTACGTGGACCGCCTGCCCACGGCGGACGGATTCGGCCCGGCCGGCCTGGACGAGGAGTCCGCCCTCAGGGCCAACGCCGAGGCGCTCACCACGCGCATGCGGGAGATCGGCTGCTACGACGACCTGTCGGACGCCTATCTCACCCAAGTGATCACACCGAGGTTCTCCATTGCCGAGGACGGCACGGTGACCACAGGCGGCCGGTGAGCGGCACGGCACGGGCGGCAGGTACGGGAAGGCACGAGGGAGACGGGGAATCAGGACCATGAAACGCGGACTGGTGGAGATCACCGAGACCGACTGGCGGCGCGCGCTCGAGCACGTGGCACTTCCAGGCCTCGCCGACCTCCTGCGTACCCGCGAGGCCGGCCACTGCATGCGGGTCGGTGGCCTCGACGCCGAACTTGCCGCACGCCTCACGCTCGGCCTGCGCCAAGCCGTGCCCGAGGCGCAGATCCACGTTCTCGCGGCCGGACCCGAGGGCGGCGGTGACACCACGTCCATCACCAGCACCAAACTCGTCGAACTGCGCAACCCCGATGAGCGGGGACGTCTGAGGCCTCCGCTGCTGGTGTTCGTGCCGCCCGGGACCAGGGCCAGCGCGGAGGACTCCTTCTCGGTAGCGACCTTCGAGGAGGTCTCGCTCCACGAAGTGCACGCCCGGCTCAGACGGAATCTGCTCAAGGGAGTGCCCGACCCGTTGCGGACGGGCGTTGAGCGGCTCCTCGCCGAGACCACCGACGCCTCGGACCGGGACGCCGCCCGCTACCTGCTCACCCTGCGGGAGAACCAGCACGACCAGCAGGCCGCCGGAGCCGCGATCCACCTGCTGGGGCTCATCCCGGACTTTCACCTCTTCACCGATCCCTCTCTTCTCGTCACCAAGATCCAGCGCAACCGGCGCATCGTCGAGCGGCTCACCGACGGCCCCGCCACCGACCGGCAGCGCGTCCTCGCCCTCGGCCTGCCCCGCAACTCCGAGGAACACCAGCGCTTCCTGCGCCGACTCGTCGCCTTCGCCGCAGCCACTGGATTGTCCGATCCCCGGCGATGGTGCCGGGCCATCGCGGCCGACCCGGACAACTGGCCGCTCGCCTTCCACCACTGGCCGCAGGAGAACGACCCGGCCGACCAGACCGTGCGGATCGAGGTCGACGACCTGACCGCCCTGCCCAAGGCCGGGGAGAACGCCGAGGACCAGCGCAACCACCCGGCCCTCGACCGGCTTTTCGGTCAGCCCTACCTCCTGCCCGGAGGGCTTCCCTCCCTTCCGGTCACCTTCTCCGTGGACCGGGATCAGAGGGGCATCACAGGCCTGAAACGCTTCAAGGTCGAGATCTTCGTCGAAACCGGCGAGGAGCCGGGAGGCGAGGACAGCGGTGACACCGGCGCTCTGCTGGCCAGTCCCACCGGGCTGACCGTGACCGTCCCCGTGGGTCCCCGGATCAAGCCCCAGTACAAGGCGAACATCAAACTCCGCAAGGGGCGCCGCGCACCGGACTGGGAGGAGGGATGGCACTTCGTCCGTGTCACCCCGCTCGACGGGAACGACGACCCCATGCACGTCGCGGGAAGCGGGCAGGCCACCGGCCGCCGCCCCTACGAAAGCGACCGCTTCTACATCGTCCCCGAGGGAGAGTTCGACGAGCCGCCGACCCCCCGGGGCCACCACGCGCCCGGACTCGCCCAGGCAATCAACCGGCTGCGCTTCTCCGCGCTGGCCGAGGGCCGCGACCCGGCACGGGTGCAGTGCCGTGAGACCGGCTGGGGCCCCCGTGGCACCAGTGTGAAATCCCGCTCCCTGCGCGCCTCGTTCGGACCCGCCGGGCTGGTCACCATCGATCTGCCGCGCATTCTGGCCGAGGCCGAGCAGCAGATCCTGCGGGCCCCGCACATCCTTCACGGGCCGGAGATCGACGTGGACGCGGCCGGGGCGGCCCGGCTCGCGACGGAGCACGAGCCGGCTTCATCGACTGGAGACTCCGCCCCCACAGGGCCGGACGAAGAGCTCCTCTCCGGCTATCTTCGTGCGCGAACAGAACTCTTCGGTCACCTCGTGGTGCCGGAAACCAGGGACGAGGCGTCCGACGTCCTGGTCGTGGAAGGCGCGGACCCCCGTGTGCTGCGGCCCGCCGTCGAAGCGTACGCGGAGGCGTACCTCACCACCGTCACCGCCTGCCTGCGAGCTCTGGACCGGCCCAACGCCTCACGCGCCGACCAGTGGCGGACACTGCTGCACCGCCTGCTCCGCACCGACACCCTCACCGTCCGCCTGCACGACACGGACGACAGCCGGCGCACTGTCGTTCTGGTCGCCCCCACCCATCCGCTGCGCATGCTGTGGTGGAGCGGGCAGGCAGCCCTCGCCGACCACTGGCTCACACAGCTCCGGGACGCTCCGGCGGTGGTGGTCAAGTCACGGCTGGACAGCCTGGAACGGCAGCTTGCGCCCCTGGGTTACCCGTTGGCCGTACCACTGGAATCAGGCGAACTCGCCTTCGCCAGCAGTCCATTGACGGACTACTGGCAGGTGTGCCTGCCCAGTGAGGCACATGATCCGCGCGAGGTCCTGGCCCGGGTCGCCGATGCGCTCGGCGTGGACGTGGCGGCAGCGGCCGGCGGCATGACCGGCGTGGAACTCGCCGACCGGGTCGAGAAGTACATCCGCCTGCACCCTTACGCCGACAGCCTGGTGATGAACGCCCTCGGCGCCGGGCACGGCGAACTCCTCGCCGACATGCTGGTTGCCCTCCAAGAGCGCCGCCACCTGTCCCACCTTCACTACACAGTGCGACTCTTCGCCACCTCACCGGACGACCCGTGGGCGGGCTCGGCACTCACTGATCTGATGGTCCCGGCGAGCGGCCCGCGTTCCGCCGCTGCGGAGGCGTTCGCCACGCCCGGGGACCCACTGCGGCCCAAGCTGTCGGTCGTGATCCGCGACGCCAAGGAACTTGTGGGCGGAGCCGATGACTTCCCCGCCCACCTCACCTTCCTGTTCAACCCGTTCGGCGGAGAGAGCCACGACATCGCGCCCGGCCGCGACGGCACCGGACGGGTCGCGGTGCACGGCCTGGTTCAGGAAATGAGCGGCGACTACCAGGAAGACGACGACAACGTCGAGTGGACCCGTCGGCCCCGGCATGGTGTCACCGACCCCGTGGCCGGTGCCGAAACGACCGGTGACCTGCTCGCAGCTCTGCCCCGGGCTCTCTCCGCCGCTCTGGTCGCGGCCAGCGCGGGCGAGCACCGGCCCGGCATGCTGCCGCAGATAACGGTCCGTCTCACCCAGGACGACCGGGCCCTCCTGCACGACGTGCACCGGATGAGCGACTGGGTCGTCACCGTGGACCGCACTCTGGGAGCGGAGTACTTCGACCACGGACGGCCCGGGCGCACCGAATACGTCATCGACCACACCAATACGTCCCACAGCGGACTCGGGCATCAGATCGTCGTTTCCTCCCGGTCGCTGGACGAGATGCGCGCCCTGCTCAGTCCGGTGCTCGCTGACCGGTCGCTCGACATCCCCGAGCGGCACATCCGCACCTTCTTCGATCAGCTGCGGGAGTTGTCCGGCAGCCTCGTGTTCAAGCTCGCGGCGCTCGGTGAGAACCAGCGCACCGAAGTCCTCGGCCTGGCGCTGGCACGCCGGTATCTCGGAGTGCGGGACGCACTGCGCGATCAGATCCTTGTCCCCCTCGACGCCCACCCCGAGCTCTACCAGGAGGAGCGCGGCCGACTGGCGGCCGGAGACACCGAAGTACGGCTCCAGCGCACCGATCTCGCTCTGTTCGATCTCGACGCCGAGCAGCGGACCATCGTCTGCCGCCTCCTGGAGGTCAAGTGCCACACGGGCGGTGGCCTGGGCGCCTACCAGGGCAAACGCCAGCACATCATCCGCCAGACGGAGAACACTGAGCGGATCATCGCCGAGCGGTTTGACCCGGTAGGAGGGCGTACCGACCGCCCGCTGCAGAACGTGGCGCTGCGCATGCTGCTGGAGAAGTACCTCTCCCGTGCGGGCCGTTACGGTCTTTTCGGTGAGCGCGCCATGGCCGAAGCACGCTGGCTGCTGGAACGCCTCGATCACGGTTACCGCCTCGTGTTCACCCGTACCGGCCTCGTGTTCGACCTCTCCACGGACGGTTTCGACACCGACTACGAGGAAGGGGTGGCGTTCCACCGGATCGGCCGTGACCATGCGGTACGCCTCTTCGAGGACATCGAGACGGAATACCGGAGTACCCCAGAGAACTCCGGACGGGATTCCGCGGCACAAGAGCCGGTCCTGCCGGGTCTGGAAGAGCTCAGCGCGCAGGGCGGTGGTCCGCTTCCGGTCACGGCCACCGTCCAGCTGCGCCCGCGTGCACGTGCCCGGGAGATTCCCGAGGAACTCGCCCCCCTGTCCGACGATCCTGGCGAGACTGCGTCGGAGCCCTCGGAGCCCTCGGAGCCCTCGGAGGCTGTCAGCACTTCGAGTGAGCAGGCCGCGGTATCCGTTGACGGGCCCGAGACCGTGCAGAAGTACACACAGGTGGAGGAGGCTCCGCAAGCCCCGGGGAGCATCGCCGAAGAACCCGGCCAGGGAGACGAAGCATCGGCCAGTTCACCCGCTGACGCCTCTCAGACCAAGGACCCGGACATCGTCCTCGGCGTGTCGCGGTCGTCACCGCAGTTCGGTCTGCTCGGGACGAGCGCGGGCCGCACCGTCGCCCTGGACCTCAACGAGACTCATGCGATCAGCCTGTTCGGCGTGCAGGGTGGGGGCAAAAGTTACACCTTGGGCTCGGTTCTGGAAATGGCGAGCCTGCCGGTGCCAGGCGTCAATCGGCTGGTGAGTCCGCTGGCCAGTGTCGTCTTCCACTACAGCGAGACCTCTGAGTACGAACCCGAGTTCCTCAGCATGATCCACGCCAATGACGACGCGGGACAGCGAGAGGCGTTGCGTCTCCGGTACGGGGCACTGCCTGCTGGCCTCTCCGACGTCGTACTGCTGGTTCCCGAGGAGTACGTGGGGGAACGTCAGGAGCAGTACCCGGGTGTCCTCGTGCGCCCGCTGGCCTTCGCTGCCTCCGAACTGAAAATCGCCCACTGGAAGTTCCTCATGGGCGCCGTCGGTAATCAGTCCGGTTATATCCGGCAGATTGGCAGGATTATCAAGGCGAACCGGGCGGACCTCACGTTGGACGCGGTGCGCCGCGGTGTCGAGGAGTCGACGCTCGACGACCATCTCAAGAGAAGGGCCAGGGAACGACTCGACCTCGCAGGCGATTTCATTGATGATTCGGCGCGTATCAAGGACCTGGTGCGGCCAGGGCGCCTGATCATCGTGGATCTTCGGTCCGACGACATCGAAAAGAGCGACGCGCTCAGTCTGTTTGTCGTCCTGATGCACCTCTTCTCGGAAGCGACGGACGACGGGCGTCCCTTCAACAAGCTGGTCGTCTTCGACGAGGCACACAAGTACGCCGACAGCGGTGACCTGGTGACGGGCCTTGTCTCCAGCGTGCGCGAGATGAGGCACAAGGGGATGTCCGTGCTCGTTGCCAGCCAGGATCCGCCCTCCGTGCCGTCCGAGCTCATTGAGCTCTCCACGCACATGGTGCTGCACCGGTTCACCTCACCGGCCTGGCTGAAGCACCTGCAGAAGGTCAACGCGGCGTTGTCGGGCCTCAACCCCGAGAAGCTGGCGGCGCTCAAGCCCGGGGAAGCGTATGTGTGGTCGGGGAAGGCCACAGATGAGGCATTTACCCGAGGGACGGTCAAGGTCGACTGCCGACCGCGAGTCACACGGCATGGGGGCGCGACGCGGACTGCACTGGGACAGTGACCGGCGCTCCTCAAACACGGCCGCGGCTCATCTGGACGGAGATGAGCCGCGGCCACCCATGGGGGTTGGAGCTCTGACGGTGCAGGGCGGTTGGTCAGTACGACGAGCCCGACGCGCCCAGCGAGCCCGTCGGGTGCCAGACCGTCTTGGTCTCCAGGAACGCCGTCATGCGGTCCGTGCCGGGCGTCGCCGACCAGTCGTCCACAGGCTGTGGACGCAGGACGCGCTTGAGGTTGTCCGCGGCCGCGATCTCCAGCTCCTTCGCCAGTACCTCGTCGGCGCCCGCGAGGTCGATCGCGTTGACGTCCTGGTGCGCGGCGAGCGGGGCGGCGATCTCCGCCGTACGGCCGGAGAGGACGTTGACCACGCCGCCGGGGAGGTCGGAGGTGGCCAGCACCTCGCCGAGGGAGAGGGCGGGGAGCGGGGACTTCTCGGACGCCACCACGACCGCCGTGTTGCCCGTCGCGATCACCGGGGCCACCACCGAGACCAGGCCCAGGAACGACGACTCCTGGGGGGCCAGTACGGCGACCACGCCCGTCGGTTCGGGGGAGGACAGGTTGAAGAAGGGGCCCGCGACCGGGTTGCCGCCGCCGACCACCTGGGCGATCTTGTCGGTCCAGCCCGCGTACCAGACCCAGCGGTCGATCGCGGCGTCGACCTGTGCCGCCGCCTTCGACTTCGACAGGCCCTCCGCGTCGGCGACCTCCGCGACGTACTGGTCGCGGCGGCCTTCGAGCATCTCGGCGATCCGGTACAGGATCTGGCCGCGGTTGTACGCCGTCGCGCCGGACCAGCCGCCGAACGCCTTGCGCGCGGCGACCACCGCGTCACGGGCGTCCTTGCGGGAGGAGAGCGGGGCGTTCGCCAGCCACTTGCCCTTTGCGTCGGTCACCTCGTACACCCGGCCGCTCTCGGAACGCGGGAACTTCCCGCCGACGTACAGCTTGTAGGTCTTGAAGACACTCAGTCGCTGCTCGGACTTCTCAGACATCGAGGTACGCCTCCAGGCCGTGGCGGCCGCCCTCGCGGCCGAAGCCCGACTCCTTGTAGCCGCCGAACGGCGAGGTCGGGTCGAACTTGTTGAACGTGTTGGACCAGATGACGCCCGCGCGGAGCTTGTTCGCGACCGCCAGGATGCGCGAACCCTTCTCCGTCCAGATGCCCGCCGACAGGCCGTACGGTGTGTTGTTGGCCTTGGCGACGGCCTCGTCGGGCGTGCGGAAGGTCAGCACCGACAGCACCGGGCCGAAGATCTCGTCGCGGGCGACCGTGTGCGCCTGGGTGACCTTCGTGAACAGCGTCGGCGCGAACCAGTAGCCGGACGACGGCAGTTCGCAGGCCGGGGACCAGCGCTCGGCGCCCTCCGCCTCGCCCTGGTCGGCCAGCGCGGTGATCCGGGCCAGCTGCTCGGCGGAGTTGATCGCGCCGATGTCGGTGTTCTTGTCCAGCGGGTCGCCGAGGCGGAGCGTGGACAGGCGGCGCTTGAGGGAGTCCAGCAGCTCGTCGTGGATCGACTCCTGGACCAGCAGGCGGGAGCCCGCGCAGCAGACCTGACCCTGGTTGAAGAAGATGCCGTTGACGATGCCCTCGACGGCCTGGTCGACGGGCGCGTCGTCGAAGACGATGTTGGCGCCCTTGCCGCCCAGTTCGAGGGTGACCTTCTTGCGGGTGCCCGCGACCGTGCGCGCGATCTCCTTGCCGACGGCGGTCGAACCGGTGAAGGCGACCTTGTTCACGTCGGGGTGGGCGATCAGCGCGGCGCCGGTGCGGCCGTCGCCGGTGATGATGTTGACGACGCCCTTGGGCAGGCCCGCCTGGCGGCAGATGTCCGCGAAGAAGAGCGCGGAGAGGGGCGTCGTCTCGGCGGGCTTCAGCACCACCGTGTTGCCGGTCGCCAGCGCCGGGGCGATCTTCCACGCGAGCATCAGGAGGGGGAAGTTCCAGGGGATGACCTGGCCCGCGACGCCGAGGGGGCGCGGGTTCGCGCCGTAGCCGGCGTGGTCGAGCTTGTCGGCCCAGCCCGCGTAGTAGAAGAAGTGCGCGGCGACCAGGGGGAGGTCCGCGTCGCGGGTCTCCTTGATCGGCTTGCCGTTGTCGAGGGTTTCCAGGACGGCGAGTTCGCGGCTGCGTTCCTGGATGATGCGGGCGATGCGGAAGAGGTACTTCGCGCGCTCGGAGCCCGGGAGCGCCGACCACTTCTCGAAGGCCTTGCGGGCGGCCTTCACCGCGCGGTCGACGTCCTCCTCGGTGGCCTCGGCGACCTCGGAGAGGACCTCCTCCGTGGAGGGGGAGACGGTCTTGAAGACCTTGCCGCCGGCCGCGTCGGTGAACTCACCGTCGATGAACAGGCCGTACGACGGGGCGAGGTCGACGACCGAGCGGGACTCGGGCGCCGGTGCGTAGTCGAAAACAGGTGCCATGGTGATCAGTCCACCGTCACGTAGTCGGGGCCGGAGTAACGGCCGGTGGCCAGCTTCTGACGCTGCATCAGCAGGTCGTTCAGCAGCGAGGAGGCGCCGAAGCGGAACCAGTGGTTGTCCAGCCAGTCCTCGCCCGCGGTCTCGTTGACCAGGACCAGGAACTTGACGGCGTCCTTCGACGTGCGGATGCCGCCGGCCGGCTTCACGCCGACCTGGACGCCGGTCTGCGCCCGGAAGTCGCGGACCGCCTCCAGCATGAGGAGGGTGTTCGCGGGGGTCGCGTTGACGGCGACCTTGCCGGTCGAGGTCTTGATGAAGTCCGCGCCGGCCAGCATGCCGAGCCAGCTCGCCCGGCGGATGTTGTCGTACGTCGACAGCTCGCCGGTCTCGAAGATGACCTTGAGGCGGGCGTTCGTCCCGCAGGCCTCCTTCACGGCGGTGATCTCGTCGTACACCTTCATGTAGTTCCCCGCGAGGAACGCCCCGCGGTCGATGACCATGTCGATCTCGTCCGCACCGGCGGCGACGGCCTCGCGGACGTCCGCCAGCTTCACGGCGATCGGGGCGCGGCCGGCCGGGAAGGCGGTGGCGACGGAGGCGACCTTGACGGTGGAGCCGGCGACGGCCTCCTTCGCCGTGGCCACCATGTCGGGGTAGACGCAGACCGCGGCCGTGGCGGGCGTGGTGCGGTCGGTCGGGTCGGGGCGGACCGCCTTCGCGCCGAGCGCCCGGACCTTGCCCGGGGTGTCCGCGCCTTCCAGCGTCGTCAGGTCGACCATCGAGATGGCGAGGTCGATGGCGTACGCCTTCGCGGTCGTCTTGATCGAACGGGTGCCGAGGGAGGCGGCGCGCGCCTCCAGGCCGACCGCGTCGACGCCGGGCAGCCCGTGGAGGAAACGGCGCAGCGTGCTGTCGGACGCGGTGACGTCGCTGAGAGCGTTTGGTGCAGTGGTGGGCATGGTCACCAGACGAGCATATCTACGCGCGTAGCGGCTGTACAGCCCCGTGGGGGATCGCGTACGGCTTCCACCGCGTACGACCTCCCCGGAGGCGTCGTGCAGAATCGGGAGCATGACGTCCCCCGAGCACCAGTCGCCCGACCCGGAGCCCACGAAGCCGACCGGGTCCGCGGCACCCCGGTACCAGGACCGCATCTACCGCTCGCCCGCGGGCATCGTCGGCGGTGTGCTGCTGCTCGCCGTCATCGGATGGCTCGGCGTCGACGCGGTGTTCGCCGGCGAGGGCCGCACCCCGTGGCTGGCCCTCGCCGCGATGCTCTTCCTCGTACCGCTGATCGTCGCCTACACCCTGCGCCCCGCCGTGTACGTGAACGACGACCGGCTGCGCGTCCGCAACCCGTTCCGCGTGATCGTGCTGCCCTGGGGACAGGTCACCTCGCTGCGGTCCGGTTTCACCAACGAGGTCTTCACCGACTCCGGTGCGAAGTACCAGCTGTGGGCCCTTCCGGTGTCGCTGCGGGCCCGCAGCAAGGCGAACCGGCAGGAGGCGCGGGCGGCCGCGCGGGCCGAGCTCAAGGGCGGCCGTGGTGCGGGGGGCGCCGTCGAGGGGCCTCGGCAGCATGAGAGCGACCGGGCGATGGGCGAGATGCGTGAACTGCACGAGCGGCGGCAGGGTGCCGAGGCCGCGCAGGGCGAGGTGACCGTGCGGTGGGCCTACGAGATCGCGGCGCCGGCCGTCGCGGGGGCGGTGTTGCTGGCGGTGCTGCTGGCCGTGGGGTGAGGGGGTGACGTGGGGCGAGCGGGCTCGCCCCACGTGGCGTTCCCTCAGATGCCGGCTGCCTCGGACAGGTCCTGCTTGATCCTCGCGAGGAGTGCCGTCGCCTTCGCGCGGGCCTCGGGGAGGCCGGTCCTCGTCGCGACCGGGACCACCACCTCCAGGTAGCACTTCAGCTTCGGTTCCGTGCCGCTGGGGCGGACGACGACCCTCGCGCCGTCCAGGGTGTAGCGGAGGCCGTCGGTGGGCGGGAGGGCCGCCGTGCCCCGGGTCAGGTCCTCGGCCTCGGTGACGCGCAGGCCGGCCAGCTCCGTGGGCGGCCGGTCGCGCAGGCGGCGCATCGCGGAGGCGATCAGACCGAGGTCCTGTACGCGGACCGAGAGCTGGTCGGTGGCGTGCAGGCCGTGCTCGACGGCGAGGTCGTCGAGGAGGTCGAGGAGGGTGCGGCCCTCGGCCTTCAGTCCGGACGCCAGTTCCGTGAGGAGGAGGGCCGCCGTGATGCCGTCCTTGTCGCGTACGCCGTCCGGGTCCACGCAGTAGCCGAGGGCCTCCTCGTAGCCGTAGCGCAGGCCCTCCACCCTGGCGATCCACTTGAAGCCGGTCAGGGTCTCCTCGTACGGGAGGCCCGCCTTCCCGGCGATGCGGCCGAGGAGGGACGACGAGACGATCGACTCCGCGAACGTGCCGGTCGCTCCGCGGCGGACCAGGTGGGCGGCGAGCAGGGCGCCGACCTCGTCGCCGCGCAGCATGCGCCAGTCCGCGCCGTCCCTGACCGCGGCGGCGCAGCGGTCGGCGTCCGGGTCGTTGGCGATGACCAGGTCGGGGTCGGTCTCCCGGGCCTTCGCGAAGGCCAGGTCCATCGCGCCGGGCTCCTCCGGGTTGGGGAACGCGACGGTCGGGAACTCCGGGTCGGGGTCGGCCTGCTCGGCGACGAGGACGGGCTCGGGGAAGCCGGCCCGTTCGAAGGCGGCGAGGAGGACGTCCTTGCCGACGCCGTGCATCGCCGTGTAGACCGTGCGGGCGGTGCGGGGGGAGCCCTTGGACAGGACCGCGTCCGTGCGGGCGAGGTAGGCGTCCAGGACGGTGTCGTCGAGGGTCTCCCAGCCTTCGGTGGGGCGGGGGACCGTGGTGAGCGAGGCCACGGCCTCGATCTCGGCGGCGATCTCCGCGTCGGCCGGGGGGACGATCTGGGAACCGTCGCCGAGGTACACCTTGTAGCCGTTGTCGCGGGGCGGGTTGTGGCTGGCGGTGACCTCCACTCCGGCGACGGCGCCGAGGTGCCTGATGGCGAAGGCGAGGACGGGGGTGGGGAGGGGGCGGTTGAGTACGGCCGCCCTGAGACCTGCGCCGGTCATGACGGCGGCGGTGTCCTCGGCGAAGTCACGGGACTTGTGGCGGGCGTCGTAGCCGATGACGACGAGGCCGGCTGTGTCGTCCCCGTGGGGGGTCCCGTGCTTCTTGAGGTACGCGGCGAGGCCGGCGGCCGCACGGATGACGACGGAGCGGTTCATGCGCATCGGGCCCGCGCCGAGCTCGCCCCGGAGGCCGGCGGTGCCGAACTGGAGGGTGCCGCTGAAGCGGGCGGCGATCTCGGTGTGGTCGCCGGCGTCGATGAGGCGGGCGAGTTCCTCGCGGGTGTCCGGGTCGGGGTCCTCGGCGAGCCACGCCTGGGCCTGTGCGGTGAGGGCGTCGTCTTGCACGGTCGGTCGGCCTCTCTCGTTGGTCGTCTGCCAGGCTTTCACGCCTGCGGGTTCGGTGGGGTGCGGGTCTTGTGCCTGCGGCCCGGTGGGGGTGTGGGTTTTATGCCTGCGGCCCGGTGGGGGTGTGGGTTTTATGCCTGCGGCCCGGTGGGGGTGTGGGTTTTATGCCTGCGGCGCAGCGTCCGGTTCGGTGGGGTGTCCGGTCCGGTGGGTGGGATGCCTGCGGCGCAGCTTTCGGTCCGGTGGGGGCGTGCGTAGCGCCTATGGCCGGTGGGTGGGTCGGGGGGGGGGGGGGGGGGGGGGGGGGGGGGGGGGGGGGGGGGGGGGGGGGGGGGGGGGGGGGGGGGGG
>NZ_JBITCL010000019.1:0-141325 GCF_044453165.1 Streptomyces sp. NPDC051740
CGCCCGGGCGCGGGGGGGGGGGCGCGGGGGGGGGGGCGGCGCGGCGCGGGGGGGGGGGGGGGGGGGGGGGGCGGGGGGGGGGGGGGGGGGGGCCCCCCCCCCCCCCCCCCCCCCCCCCCTCCCCTCCCCCTTCCGCCACCCGCCCGACGTGAACAGGAGGGTCCGTCGATGGGCCGCCGTTCCCCGCTCGCCCACGCACCCCGCCCCACCTTCAAGGGCCGTCCCCAAGTGCACTTCGACGGCGCGGTCAAGGCCGTCTCCCGGACGCCGATCGTCCTCGCCACGGACGCCTCCGTCGCCGGCGACAAGGTCGGCACCGGCTACCTCGCCACCACCGGCGAGACCGGACTGCGCGCCCACGCCTACCCGCAATACCTCACCGCGCCCCGCGTCCGTGTCGTCGTCACCGAACTCCGGGCCGTGTACTGGGGACTGAGGCGGATCTTCGCGGCGCACCCCGGCCGGCCCGTCGAGGTGCGCGTCGACAACCTCGACGCCCTGGACCTCCTGCACGAGTGGCAGGGCGGCGGCTACCGGATGCCGGACGGGTACGAGACCCGGCTGCGTTCGCGAGGCCGCACGCCCAGCCTCGTCAAGCTGCAGATGTACGCCGAGTACACGCCCGGCCTGACCTTCGTCCATGAGAAGGCCCACGTCGGCAACCCGCTCAACGAGGCCGCCGACTCCCTGGCCAAGCTCGGCCTGCGCTCCCTGCGCGGCAGGGTTCCGGTGGCCGAGATACCCCGGCTGGTCCCGCTCTGGGCGAGCGGGGCGCTGACCGAGTACCGGCGGGGCCGGGGCTGAGCCCCGTATCCGCCCGCCACGCCCTCCTCCCGCCACACCTCCGCGCCCTCGTGCCGAAAGGAAGTTCCGCGATGTCCTCCCCCGAGCAGCAGCCCACCCCTCCCCCGGCCCCGGCCGAGGTCCCCGAAACGAGCCGGGAAACGGCCGAGGAGCCGGCCCCCGCGTCCGCCGGGCCGCTCCCCGCCCTGCCCGGCCACCCGCCGGCCGCGTCCGCCTCCCGCTGGTCGCGGCTGTCGCGCGGCACCGTCCTCGCGATCGGCGTCGGCCTCGGGGCCGCCGTGGTGGGAGCCTGCTGGGCGGGGGTGTCGCTGGCCGACGGCTCGGAAGAGACGTTCAGCACCGACGGGACGCTCACCGTCACCGGGATCGGCGCGGGTCTCGACTCCGGCGACCCGTGCACCGGAACGGACGGCTACTCCGACATCGACTTCGGCGCCCAGGTCAGCGTCACCGACGCCGCCGGGACCCTCGTCGCCAAAGGCGATCTGGGTCTCGGCCAGAAGACGGAGCTGGGCTGCGAGTTCCCCTTCACGGTCGACGACATCACGCCGGGTTCGAAGTTCTACACGGTCGAGGTCTCCCACCGCGGCGGCCTCACCCAGACCGAGGACGAACTGCGCATGGGCGGCCTCGCGTTCACCCTCGGCGACTGAACGACCAAACCACCCAGGGCAATTGCTCAGTTTCTTCCCTGCGCATCCCACTTCTTTCGGAACGTGTCACTGAACGATGTGCCTCACCCACGTGTCGGCTGATGGGGCACCGTGGCTCCGGCGGTCACAGTCGAAAGGGAGAACCTCCATGAGCACGTACACCGGTCCACTCGTCGACGGTGTGGCCTCGATGAGCGCGTACGAGAGGCAGGTGTGGGACACGGTCAACAAACACTGGCAGCGCCGCGACGACCGCCGTGGTCTGTCGAACTGGGCGGGCTCCGCGCTCGGCCGCACCGGTGAGCTCGCGGAAAACGCCGTGCGACGGGTCAAGGACGCCGTGCCGGAGGCGGTCACGGAACCGGTCCGTCGAGTGGGCGACGCGGTCGTCGACACGACCGTGCGACCGGTGCTCGCAGGCGCGACAGCGCTGCTCGAGTTGGCCAACGACTTGACCCTGGAGCTCAACAACCCGAAGAACGTCGAGGAGCGCGCCCGCAAGCGAGGCGTCGACATCGGCAGTTTCACCGAACTGCGGCAGCAGGACCTCAAAGCCTGCGACCGGCTGCTGACCCGTGACACCCTCACGTGGCGGGCCGTCGGCGCGGTCGAGGGCGGTGCCACGGGCATGCTGGCCACGGTCCCCGTCGTCGGTACCCTCACCGCGATGACAGCGGACATCCTCGTCGTCCAGGTTCTGAGCACGTCGATCGCAGCGCGCATCGCGTACTCCTACGGCTATGACGCCAAGGATCCCGGCGAGCAGGACTTCATCCAACGCCTGGTACAGCGGTCCTTCATGGCGCAGGCGGCCAAAGCCAAGCCGTTGCGTGACACCGCGCGGGCGGCGAACGCGGTCAAGGGGCGCGTGAGGTGGTCGGAGAAGCTCCGCAACGACCACCGTCTCCTGGCCGCCCTGGAGAAGTTGATGCAGCGGCTGGGCCCGGCCGGCTCCAGGGTGCCGGTTGGAAACGTCGCCAAGGCCGTTCCGTTCGTGGGTGTCCTCATCGGTGCCAGCATGAACAGCGCGGTCCTCGGCAGCGTGGCCGCCGACGCTCGGCGGTACTGCCAGACCCGGTTCCTGTGCGACAAGTACGGACTCCCACTGCCGGCCGCGCTGGTGACCGGTCAGGACGACGACCCCCAGACCCGTGCCACGTAAGTGATGGTCACTGCGGTATCACCGGAGCGTGCGATATCCACGGGGTGGCGGGCTTGCCGTCGGACGGCAGCGGTTGGGCGGAGAGGGTACGGCTTTAGGCGCCGAGCGGTTCCCCCGGGTCGGCCCGGCGGCACCTCGGCCGCCGAGGAGATCGCCGCCGCACCGGACACCCGGGGGCAAGGCGTTCAACACCACCCTCGCCAGGCCACCGGCCACCGGTGGGGTGGGCGGCGGGCCGCTGGACGTCTTCGGCGCGGGAGACGACGAGGGTGCGAAAGCGACCGTCTCCGAACTCGTCGCCTCCGAGGAACCGCGCCCCCTGGTCGCGGGAGAGGCGACACGATCCCGGCGCCGGTCAGGGCTTCCTGACCGGCGCGTGCGGCCCGGCGGTCCTTCTGCCGGGCCACCCGCCGATCAGTGGGTGCCGGTGCGCTTCTCGAGGCGGGTACCGTCGCGGAGGGTGATCGACATCAGGTCACTGGGGGCGTCCAGTTCCAGGCGGTGCCAGCGGCCGCGGGGGACGATCGCGGCGGTGCCCGCCCGCAGCCGCACCATGTCCTCGGCCCCGCCGGGCGTGTCGGGACGGAAGTAGAGGCGGACACCGCCGGTCAGACAGCACACCGCTTCCTCTGCCTGCGGGTGCATCTCCCAGTGATCGGCGTGAACGTCGGCGGCGGTCTCCACGTGGAACGTGGCGATCTGCCAGGCGTCGGAGCCGCTGCTCGTCATCTGCCGTTCGGCGGCCCGGACATCGCCGTCGGGGTGGAAGTGCAGCGCCGAGGTGAACAGGTCGATGGTGGTGGTCGTCATGACGGAGTTCCTTCCAGCCGGTTCTGCGCGGGGGTGGTGGAGCGCGGGACGGGAGTGACGGCTCGGCGGCGCGGCAGTACACCGACGGCCACGACCGCCGCGAGCACGAAGACGGCGGCGGCGACGGCCAGGCCCAGGGCGTAGCCGTCGTTGAGTGCGGCGGGATCGGTGGTCGTGCCGGTGTGGTGTGCGGCGACGGTGGCCAAGGCGGCCAGGCCGATGCAGCCGCCGAGCTGGCGGGAGCTGTTCATGAGGCCGCCGGCCATGCCGGCCTCACGCGGGGCGACGCCGGTGGTCGCGGCGGCGGCGACCGGCGCCAGGACCAGCCCGGCGCCGACACTGGTGACGAGGGACGGGCCGAGTACGTCGGTGAGGAAGCTGCCGTCGGGGCTGATGAGGGCGAACCAGGCCAGGCCCGCGGCGGCCAGCAGGGCGCCGGGCACCAGGGACGCACGGGGGGTGCGGGACGCGGTGACGCGGGTGGCGACGACGGTTCCCGCGACCAGGCCCAGGGAGAAGGGCAGGAACGCGGTGCCGGTCGCCGCGGCACCCATGCCCAGGACCTGCTGCATGTACAGGGACACGAAGTAGAACGCGGTGAACTGTCCGGCCGCGGCCAGGAACACCAGCACGTTCGCGCCGGCGACCCAGCGGCTGCGCAGCAGGCCGAGGCGCAGCAGGGGTGCGTGGACCCTCGCCTCGGCGAGGACGAAGGCGGCGAGCAGCACGGCCGCGGCGGCGAGAGTCGCCCACGTGACCGGGGAGCCCCAGCCCAGGGTGTCGGTTCGGACGACACCGAGCACCAACAGCCCGACTCCGCCTGTCGCCAGGACGGCGCCCGCTGCGTCCAGCCCCTCGCGCCGGGCGGGCGGGGTCTCGGCGGGCACCCCCGTGAGGACCAGCGCGAGAGCCACCGCGACGACGGGCAGGTTGATCAGCATGATCCAGCGCCAGCCCGCGTACTCGGTCAGCAGTCCACCCGCCAGTACGCCCAGCGCGCCGCCCGCGGCGTTCACCGCGCTCCACACCCCCAGCGCCCGGACACGTCGGGGGCCTTCGGTGAAGGTGGTGGTGAGCATCGCCAGCGCGGCCGGCGCGGCCGCGGCGGCGCCCAGGCCCTGCCCGGCGCGTGCGGCGATCAGGTGCCAGGGGTCCTGGGCCAGTCCGCCAGCCAGCGAGCACAGCCCGAAGGCGGTCACCCCCAGCACGAACATCCGACGCCGGCCGTACAGGTCGCAGGCGCGGCCCCCCAGCAGCAGGAACCCGCCGAACGTAAGCGCGTACACGTGCACGACCCATGACAGGTCGAGCGGCGCGAATCCCAGCGCCGTACGGATCGCGGGTAACGCGACGTTGACCACGGACATGTCCAGGGCGACGACGAACTGGGCGACGGCGGCCGCCGCCAGCACCACTCCGGGCCTGCCCTCAGAGTTTTTATACATGTAAGAAAATTTAGCGCCGAGGTTCGCCGTTGTCGACACCTGGGGAATGATGGAGGGCATGCCGCAACCGTCCGCACCGCGCAGAACCCCGGGCCGACCTCCCCGTATCTCTCGCGAGGAGATCATCGGGACGGCCCGCCGGATCGTGGAGGAGGGAGGTGTGGACAGGCTGACCATGCGGCGGCTGGCCACGGAGGTCGGCAGTACGCCGATGGCGCTCTACCACCACGTCCGCGACAAGGAGGAACTGCTCGTCCTCCTGCTGGACGACTACGCCGCCCGGACCCTGCGCCGGCCGGAACTGCCCGCCGCGCCCCGCGAGCGGGTCGTCGTGGCCGCCACCGCGATCCGCGAGGCGCTCGCCGCCTGCCCCTGGATCGTGGAGGTGCTGACCGCCGACGACCTGCTGTCCACGAGCGCGCTGTGGTTCGTCGAGCAGATCGTCGACGGCCTGGTCGGATGCGGCCTCTCCCTCGACCGGGCCGTGCACGGCTACCGTGCGATCTGGTACTACACCGCCGGGGAGATCGTGGTCAGGGCGACAGCGGCCCGACGGCGCGCGGACGACGACCGTGCGACCTACCGGGAGCAGGTCTTCGCCGATCTCGACCCGAGTGAACTGCCCCGCCTGACACAGGCCGCGGACCGCTGGGCGCCGCTGACCGCCGAGGACACCTACCAGGACGGGCTCCGGGCCCTGGTGGACGGCCTCCTCGTCAGCCGCTGACGACGCGCCACCGACGATGTGCCCGGCCGTCGGCGCCGAGTGAGCGAGGGCCGACGGGTCCGTGACGCGGCCTCTGCGGGGCCTCTGCGGGGCCTCTCACCCTTGCGGGCGAGCCCCGTGCCGATCGAGGAGTCCGGCGGCCCCCGCACCGGCCGGCCCTCGACCGACCACGCCGTCAGGCGGTGACCCGTACCGTCTCCACCCAGCCCGGGGGCTGCGGCGCACCCTCGCCGATCAGGGCCGCGATCAGGCGGCAGGACGGGGTCTCGTCCGGCCAGGGGGTGAGCCCGTCGGTGAGGACGATGACGATCGAGGGGCGGTCGCGGGCCGCGAGGGCCGCTTCGATGCCGACGCGCATGTCCGTGCCGCCCCCGCCGCCGAGGGTGACCTGCTCGGTGGCCGTCACCCGGGACACGGCGTGCACGTCGGCGTCGCAGGCGAGGACGGTGACGCGGTTGCCGCGCACGCCGACCTCGCGCAGGACGCCCGTGACCTCGCCCAGGGCGGCGGCGAGTTCCGCGTCGCCCATCGAGCCCGAGGTGTCGACGACGACGGCCACCCGGGGCAGCGGACGGCGGAGACTGGGGAGGACGACGCCGCGCAGCGCCGGGGTGCGGCGCGACGGGCGGCGGTAGGTGTAGTCGACGGCTCCGCCGGCCCACGCGGCGGCCTCCCGGACCGCGCCGGACAGGGCCTGCCGCCAGTCCACCGTGGGTTCCAGGAGTTCCGCGGCCCAGCGCTGCCAGCCCTCGGGCAGGGTGCCGCGGGAACGGTGGTGGGCGCGCATCGCCTCGGCGGTGTGCCGGCGCAGTGCCTGGGCCTCGACGTCACCGAGCGCGGCGGGACCGGCGGATGCGGGGAGTTCCCAGGGCGCGGGACGGCCGTGGGCGCCCGATCCGCAGTCGTGTTCCCTTACGTGCGGGGGCAGTCGCGGCAGGTACACCTCGAACAGCTGCCCGTCGGGCAGGCCGAAGAGGCGGGGCTCGACGCGTCCGGCGGGCAGGCGCAGGCCGTCGGCGAGGAGGTCGTCGTTGATCTCGCAGTCCTGGGCGACGTTGACGCGGTACCGGTCGCGCTGGTCGGCGGCGGGGAGCCGGCCGGCGCGGCCGTGGTGGTCGCGCAGCAGGTGCGCCGCCTCGTGGATCCAGACGCCCGCGAGTTCCTCCACGAGGGTCGCGTCGACGAAGGCGGGTGACACGTAGCAGCGCCAGTGGCGGTCCACGCCCATCGTCGGCACGTCGGGGCTCGCCACGACGGTCAGGGCGTACAGGGCCGACGCCAGGTAGGGGCGGTCGCTCGCCGCGCGGTAGCGGGCGGCGAGCAGTTTGGTCGTGTCCAGGCGGCTGCGGGGGTCCGTCATGCCCGCGTGCCTCAGCGGCTGCCGGGCAGGGCCCCGGACATCCGCAGCAGGTCCAGGAACCCGTCGATGCCGGGGGGTACCGGCCAGTCCAGACGGCGCATCGACGCGAGGTCGGTGGCGGCACGGGCGGCCACGTCCGGTACGCCCGCGTCCACGGCCTTGGCCAGGACCGTCCAGCCGGCCTCCCAGCGGGGCCGGGTGAGGTCGCTCTGGATGGCGGCGACGACCGCGATGAGGAAGGCGAGCTGGCGGTCGCCGCGCTCGGGCAGGGCGAACGCGTCGGGGTCGGCGAGGACCCGCTCGGGGTCGGGCAGATCGAGGTGCTCCAGGTACGACAGCAGTTCGATGCCCGCGCCGTCCCCGACGGCACCGGTGAGCGCGGCGGCCGTCGCCTCGCGGCCGGCGCCGGTCGCGTATCCGGTCGCGAGCAGCCGCAGCGCCATCTCCCAGGTGCGCGGGGACGGCCACGACCGGCCCCGGCTCTCGGCATCGGCGGGGATGTGGTGGACCAGGCCCGGACGGGCCGTGAGGAAACCGGAGACGGCACCGCGGGCCCGCGCGACGGCACCGGGCACCTTGGCCGGATCGACCGCCGGAACGGCCACCTCCGGCCAGGTGCCGGCCATGCCGCGCGCGACCGTGGCCGGGTCGTGGGTCCAGTCGAGGTGGACGAAGCGGTTGGCGAGCGGCGGGCTGAGGTGCCAGCCGTCGGCGGCGCTGGAGGGCGGGTTGGCGGCGGCGACGATGCGCACCGCGTCGGGCAGGACGAGGCTGCCGACCCGGCGTTCGAGGACGACCCGCAGCAGCGCCGCCTGCACGGCCGGTGGCGCGGAGGACAGTTCGTCGAAGAAGAGCAGGCCCTGTCCGGCGCGGGTGAGCCGGACCGCCCAGTCGGGCGGGGCCATCGGCACGCCGGTGGTGGCCGGGTCGTCCCCGACGATCGGCAGTCCCGCGAAGTCCGACGGCTCGTGCACGCTGGCGATGACCGTCTCCAGCGGGAGGCCGAGTCCGGCGGCGAGTTGTTCCAGGCCGGCGGACTTGCCGATGCCGGGTTCGCCCCACAGGAGGACGGGCTGGTTGGCCGTCACGGCCAGGGCGAGCGCCTCCAGTCGGTGGTTGGCGGCGGGTTCGGTGCGGTGCGTGCGCAGCCTGCCGACGAGGTCGTCGGCGGCGGCCAGCGGGGCCGGTGCGGTGCGGTGGGCGGGGCCGGTGCTCAAAACGGCGGTTCCTTGCTGTACTCGACGGGCTCGTCGGACTCGGGCTCGGACTCGTCGAGCTCGAGCTCGGGCTCGGGCTCGGGCTCGTCGGGCTCGGGCTCGGGCTCGTCGGGCTCGGGCTCGGGCTCGTCGGGCTCGGGCTCGGACTCGTCGGGCTCGACAAGCTCGTGGTCGTCCGCTTCCTCCTCCTCGTTGCGGTCCATGTACTCGTCCCACCACTCGGCCCCGAGGCCCGGGTGTTCCTCCCGGACGCGCTTCCGGAGGAAGGCCAGGTCGGAACGCCTGTAGCGGCGGATGGTCTGGGCCAGCGACAGCTCCGTCTGGTCTTCCACGTCGATCCGGGCGCCGGCGTCGAGGAGTGCCTCCACGAGGGCCCTGGAACCGCCGTCGTTGACCGCCACGAACAGCGGAGTACGGTCCCGCTGGTCCCGGGCCTCCAGGTCGAGCCCCGCCGCGAGCAGCCGGGGCAGCAGCGGTTCGTGGTCGAGGAGGTGCAGGACGTGGAGCAGCGAGCGTCCGGAGGCGTCGCGCACCCGGGGATCCACGCCGGCGTCCAGGAGGTGGAGCACGCCGTGCGTGTCGCCGTGCTGGGCGCGCAGGAACAGGTCCTGCCGCTGGGCGCGCAGTGCCTTCGGCAGCCGGCCGTCGCCGGACGCCCAGGTCTGCTCGACGGCGAAGCACCCGGCGACGGCGCCGCCGAACGCGCGCAGGGCCCGCTCGCGCCGCTGCTCCTCGTCGCTGTGCGGCATGCGGAGCAGACCGCCCGGGCGGAAGCCCACCTCGTGCCATTCGCCGCGGCAGCGCACCCGGACGGGTTCGGGGAGGGCGGGGCCCGGCGGGCCGCCGGTCCCGTCGGCGACCCGGAGGGCGGGGAACAGCGCCTCGCGGACCAGCGGATGCAGGTGTTCCGGCTCGACCCCTCCGACGCGCATCAGGTCGAGGTCGGGGAGCCTGCGCCAGAGTGCCTCTGCCAGGAAGGGCAGGCCGTCGGCCTCCTCGCGGCCGACGGCCCGCACCCCCAGGCCGGTGGCCGTCGACTCCAGCAGGACGCGCGTGCGCCAGTCGCCGAGGACGAGGAAGCGGTCCCCGACGCCCTCGTCCTTCAGCCGGCGGACCTCCCGCTCCAGGCGGGTGTGGTCGAGCGCGAGCCTGCCGAGGAGCTCCGCCGGATCGGCCCGGTACCAGCCGGGGCCGCCGGCCGGGGGCGTCAGGTCGATCGCGATCCCGGCCGCGGTGAAGGCCGCCTCGACCTCGCCCCTCTGGTGCAGCAGGGTGACCCATTCGGCCCGGGCCGCCGCGTCGCCGGGGCCGGGGTCGGCGGTGGGCAGTTCGTCCGTACGGCGCGGTCGGCCGTCGGTGTGGAAGAAGGGGAGCCGTTCGGTGCCGCCGCCGCACCGCTCGCGCAGTTCGGCGGTGTGCCGCGCGTCCCACAGGTGCCGGGCGTACCGCCAGTCCTCGATCCGGGCCCCGAAGACGCCCGCGGTCTTCTCGTCCGAGACCGTGCGGAACCGCAGGGTGACCCGCTGCGGGCCCTCCAGCATCGCGGGCGTGGTGAGGTGCAGGTACGGCGTGGAGCGGGGGCCTTCGCCCGCCCGCACCGGCCGGTAGCGGGCGAGGACGACGGTGCGGTCGGTGTCGAGGGTGGTCCGTCCGCCCAGCACCCGGGGCAGGTGCCAGCGCACCAGGTCCGGGACCAGGTGGCGCAGGTCCTCCTCCAGCGCCGCGGCGACGTCGTCGCCACAGTGCTCGGCGACCTCCGGCAGGTCGATGTCGACGTCCACGCCGGCCGCCGCGCACGCGCCCCGCCAGTCACCGGCCGTACGGCGTCCGGTCGCGCGCTCGATCATCCGCCGGGGTACGGCGTAGCGGCGGATCCGCCGCCGGCTGGCCGCCTCCTCCGGGGAGAAGCAGGGGACTGCGGGACGGCGGCTCACCGGTAGACACTTCCTATCGCGCGCAGGTCGGGGTGGGCCCCGGCCACGGGCCGCAGGCGCTGGGTGAAGGAGCGCTTCACCTTCCGGGGCAGTCCCGGTCCCAGGCCGACGTACTCCAGCGGTGAGTCGTCCGGCACGGCCGCCAGCAGGGACTTCGCGCCGCGCCCGGTGAGTCCGGTGTGGCACAGCTCCAGCCTGCGCAGCGGGCTGCCCGCGAGGGCGGCGGCCAGGGCGCGGGCGCCTTCGTCGCCGGTGGCGTTGGCGGGGGCGCCGAGGCTCCGTTCGGACATCGGCCGTCCCAGGTCGAGCGTCTCGATGGCGCCCAGGGCGTCGGCGAGGGCGCGCGCGCCGGCGGGGCCGATGCCGTTGCCGCCCAGGCCGAGGCGTACCGGCCGTCCGGAGCCGGCGGCGGCTGCCGCGAGGACGGCGGCGCCCTCGTCGCCGAGGTGGTTGGCGGGCAGGTACAGCTCGCGCACGCCCGCCTCCCGGATCAGCGCCGCCAGCAGGCCGGCGGCGTCGGCGGTCAGGCCGTTCCCGCCGAGGAAGAGGCGTTCCACCGGGCACGGGCGGCCGGTGAGGGCGTCGAGCAGGGCGCGCAGGCCCTCGGTGGTGACACCGGTGTTGACCAGGTCGAGGGTCCGCAGCGCGGTGTTGCGGCGGAGCGTCGCGGCGAGCGCCACGGCGCCGTCGTCGCCCACCGGGTTGCGCTTGAGCCACAGGGCGCGGACGGTGTCGTCCGCGGAGAGTGCGCCGGCGAGCGCGGCGGTGCCTTCCGGGCCGATGCGGTTGCAGCCGAGGTAGAGCGTGTGCAGGCCGTGGCCGGCGGTGAGCGCGCGGGCGACCGTCGACGCCCCTTCGTCGCCGATGGCGTTGGTGCCGAGCAGGACGTGCCGGGCGTGCGGCGATGCGGCGGCGACGGGCATCAGCCGGGCGGTACCGGCCGCTCCGAGGCCCTGCTTGCACAGGTCGACACGGCCGTCCGCGCGCACGGTGCCGAGCGGAAACGTCTCGTCGCTCTCCACCGCCCGGGCCGACCTCAGCCGGGCCAGCAGCGGATCCAGGCCGACAGGGTCACTGATCGGAATGTCCGGGTGCTCGATCGCCGGGCAGCGCACGGGTGTCGGCTGCGTCATCACCACTCCACCGGTCCATCGCCGGTGCCCGGCTCGCCGAGGGCGGCATGGCCCTCCGCCCGCCCAGGACGGACCGACGCCAATCGACGTTCCTCCACGACAAGGGCGGCAAGGCCGGTCGGATTCGAACCGACGTCCTCCAGCTTGATGCTAGGGCGCGACGACCTCTGCGCTACGGCCCTGCCGTGGAGATCATAGCGGGATCGGCCGCGTTGTCGATCACTTGTTTGAATGAGATCTCCCGCGCGCCGCACGCACGCGGGTCGTCACCGGTGCGTCAGGCGGAGGAGACGGGCAGCACGTCGGGCGACAGTGCCGCCGCGTGGGCCGTCGCGGCCGTCATGCGGCGGCGGTGGTGACGGCGGCACAGGACCTCGTAGCCGACCTCGTCCGCGGAGCCGGTGACGTCGCCGACGACCACCTGGGCGCCCTCGACGACCATGACCCCGCCGACCGTACGGGCGTTGTGCGTGGCGCGGGCGCCGCACCAGCACAGGGCCTCCACCTGGAGCACCTCGACCCGGTCGGCCAGCTCCACCAGCCGCTGGGAGCCGGGGAACAGCTTGGAGCGGAAGTCGGTGGTGATGCCGAAGGCGTACACGTCGAGCTCCAGGTCGTCCACGACCCGTGCGAGCTGGTCGATCTGTTCCGGGGCCAGGAACTGCGCCTCGTCCGCGATCACGTAGTCCGCGCGGCGGCCCTGGGAGAGGTGGTCGACGAGGTACGCGTACAGGTCCGCGCCGTCGCCGACCTCCACCGCGTCCGTGACCAGGCCGAGGCGGGAGGAGAGCTTGCCCTCGCCGGCCCGGTCGTTGCGGGTGAAGATCATGCCGACCAGACCGCGCGCCGAACGGTTGTGCTCGATCTGGAGAGCCAGCGTCGACTTCCCGCAGTCCATCGTTCCGGAGAAGAACACCAGCTCGGGCATGGGAGGTCGGGCACCTTTCGGCAGGGGTTGCGGGCGGAGACTCAGGAGCGTACTTCGAGCAGGGGGACCAGCTGCTCGGCAGGGGTCATCGAACCGTGGTTGCCGACCATCGCCGACTCCCTGGGCTCCCGCTCGGAGGCGATCAGCAGGACGTCGTCCCGCGCGGCGGCGACCACGTCGCCGATCCGGTGGTACACGCGCTCGTCGACCGCCGGACCGAACCAGCCCGCCTCGATCGCCTCGTCGCGCGAGGCCACCCAGAACTGCTCGCCGAGCACCTCGCGCCAGCAGGTCAGCACGTCGTTGGCGGCCCCCGGTACGGCGTAGACGTGCCGGGCGCGGCCCTCGCCGCCGAGCAGGGCGACGCCCGCCTTCAGTTCCCAGTCCTCGTCGAAGTCGATGCGGTGGTCCTCGTCGAAGGGGATGTCGACCATGCCGTGGTCGGCGGTGACGTAGAGCGCGCTGCGCGGGGGGAGCTGTTCGGCCAGGCGCTGGACCAGCCGGTCGACGTACATGAGCTGGCCGCGCCAGGTGTCGGAGTCGACGCCGAAGCGGTGGCCCGCGCCGTCGACCTCGGCGTAGTACGTGTAGACCAGGGAGCGGTCGGCGGCGGCGAGCTGCTCGGCCGCGGTGTCCATGCGCTCCTCCCCGGAGAGCCGCCCGTGGAAGGTGCCCCCGCTGAGCGCGATCTTGGTCAGCGGGGTGTTCGCGAAGGTCGGCGAGGAGACCTGCGCGGCGTGCACGCCCGCGCGGTGGGCCAGCTCGAAGACGGTGGGGTACGGCTGCCAGGGGCCGGGCGGGGCCCAGGGCTGCCAGCGCAGCTGGTTCATCAGCTCGCCGGTGTCCGGGTTGCGCACGGTGTAACCGGGCAGGCCGTGCGCGCCCGGCGGCAGGCCGGTGCCGACGGAGGCGAGGGAGGTGGCGGTCGTGGCCGGGTATCCGGCGGTGATCGGACGCCCGGTGCCGCCGCGCGAGGCGGCGAGCAGGGACGTCATGAAGGGGGCTTCCTCGGGGTGCGCCCTCAGCTGCTCCCAGCCCAGCCCGTCGATCAGGAACACGCAGTTCCGGTCGGCGGGGGCGAGCTCCCCGATCCCGGCGGTCGCGCCGGGGACGCCGAGGCCCGCGGCGAGCGTGGGCAGCAGGTCGGCGAGCGAACCGGTGCCGTACTCGGGCACGGGGGCGGAGGCGATGGGGAGGGGCTCCGGGTGGGTGTCCCAGACTGCGGGCTGCACCATCAGCGGGCGGTGTCCGCGGTCGCCTCGGACAGGGCCTGCGCGAAGGTGAGGGCCTGGCGCACCGTCTCCGGGCCGTCGCCGGCCTCGCTGACGCGCAGGCTCAGGTCGTCGGCCGTGGAGCTGCCCGTGTAGCCGTGGTCGGCCTCGCAGTTGGGGTCGCCGCAGGCGGCCGGCTCCAGGTCGATGCGGGAGACGGCGCCCCAGCCGATGGTGAGCACGATCTCGCGCGGCAGCGTGCCCGGCTTGTACGACTCCGGGTTGGCGACCACACGGCTGACCACGATCGACGAGATCCGGCCGAGCTTGACCGACTCCGTGGACGTGGTGGCGTACGGCGTCGGGGAGGTGGTGTCCGCGGCCTGCTCGTCGGTGTGGCTGACGATGAAGCGGTTGCCGGTGAGGACGAGCACGGTGACATGCCGCCGCACCTCGTTCTGGTCGAACGTCGTCTCCTGATGGACCAGGTACGACCGGACGGGCTCGCCGCCCACGGCGGCCTCCACCGCCTCGGCCACGAGGGCCGGGTAGTAGCCGCTGCGCTCGATCGCCGCCCGCAGCCCCTGGGTCGTCGTACTGGTCTTGGCCATGACGCCCATCCTACGGGGGACCACTGACTGCGAGGCACCGGTCAGTACGCGGGGAGGGTCCGCGGGCCGAGGTCGTCACGGGCGGGCGGCGGGGCGAGGCGCACGGACGCGCCGAGGACGCTCACGCCGCGCGGGGCGACGACCACCGGTTCCAGGGTGATCGCGACGACCTCCGGATGGTCGTGGACCAGCCGCGACACCCTCAGCATCAGCTCCTCCAGCGCCGGGGTGTCGACCGGTGCCGAGCCGCGCCAGCCGAACAGGAGCGGGGCGGTCCGGATCGACCGCACCAGTGAGGTCGCGTCCCGGTCGGTGACCGGGATCAGCCGGTGCGCCATGTCCCCGAGCAGCTGGGAGGGCGCCCCGGCGAGGCCGAAGGACAGTACGGCTCCGGCGGCGGGGTCGATGACCGCGCGCACGACGGTGTCGACACCGCGCGGTGCCATCCGCTGCACCACCGGGCGCAGCTCCTCCGGGGCGCCGAACAGCTCCGTCAACTCGCCGTACGCCCTACGAAGTTGCTCCTCGTCGGCCAGGTCCAGGCGGACGCCGCCCAGGTCGGCGCGGTGCCTCAGGTGGGGGGCGGTCGCCTTGAGGGCCACGGGGTAGCCGAGGGTACGCGCGGCCTCGGCGGCGGTACCGGGGTCCGGGGCGGGGAGGGCGCGGTGGACGTGGATGCCGTAGGTGCCGAGCAGGTCGCAGGTCTCGGCGGTGCCGAGGGTGAGGCCCTGCCCGCGCGAGAGGAGCCCGCCGATGAGGGCGGCGGCACCCCGCTCGTCGATGTCGTCGTACTCCGGCACCTTGCCGGGGTCGGCGGCGTCCCGCCGCCACTGGCCGTACGCGACGGCCTGGGCGAGCGCCCGGACGGCACGCTCGGCGGCGGGGTAGGCGGGGATGAGGTGGGCGCCCTCGGGGGGCGCGACGGGGGCCGGCGGGCCGCCGTCGACGGCCGCGCGGGCGCGGTCCGAGGCATCCGCGCGGGCCGGCGCACCGCTGCCGGCGGACGGCAGGACGCCCGCGGCGGCCGGGGGCGGCGCGACGCCGGACGGCCGGGACGCCGTGCCCGTCACCGTCTGCGGCGCGGCGCCGGCCGCCGAAGGGGGTGCCGTGCTCGTCGCGGCCGACAGCGCCTCCGCGAGGCCGCCCAGCTCCACGTGGACCACCAGCACGGGTTTGGACGGGGTCGCGGCGGCGGCCGAGCGCAGGGCCTGTGCCAGGGCCGCGTCGCCGACCGAGCCCTCCCCCACCGCCGGGATCGCGGTCACGACGACCGCGTCGCTCGTGTCGTCGGCCAGCGCGTGGGAGAGCGCCGCGTGGAAGTCCGCCGCCGAGGCGGCGGTGGTGAGGTCCAGCGGGCGGTGCGGACGCAGGCCCTCGGCGAGACAGGCGTCGTAGGTGAGCAGGCCCAGGGACTCGGAGTTGCCGAGGATCGCCACCCGGGGTCCGGCCGGCAGGGGCTGGCGGGCGAGCAGCAGGCCCGCGTCGACCAGTTCGGTGATGGTGTCCACGCGGATCACCCCGGCCTGCCGCAGCAGCGCGGACACCGTCGCGTGGGGCAGCCGGGTCGCCCGTACGGCGTGCCCCCGGGGCCCGGCTCCGTGGCGTGCGCCCTGGACCACGACCAGCGGCTTCGCCGCCGCGGTGCGCCGGGCGAGGCGGGTGAACTTACGGGGGTTGCCGATGGACTCCAGGTACATCAGGGCGACGTCGGTGTCGGGGTCCTCGTACCAGTACTGCAGGACGTCGTTGCCGGAGACGTCGGCCCGGTTCCCGGACGACACGAAGGTGGACACGCCGGTGACACCGGTGACGCCGCCGCCGCGCCGGTGCAGGCGGGACAGCAGGGCGATGCCGATGGCGCCGGACTGGGCGAACAGGCCGATCCGGCCGGGTCGGGGCATCTCCGGGGCGAGCGAGGCGTTCAGTCGCACGTCGGGCGAGGTGTTGATGACGCCGAAGGCGTTCGGGCCGATGATCCGCATGCCGTACGAGCGCGCCTGCCGTACGAGGGCGCGCTGGCGTTCGCGGCCGTCGGGGCCGGACTCGGCGTAGCCGGCGGAGACGACGACGAGCCCCTGCACGCCGTGCTCACCGCACTCGGTGACGATCTCGGGGACCCGCTCGGCGGGCACCGCGACGACGGCGAGGTCGACGGACCCGTCGATGTCCCGCACCGAGCGGAACGCGGCCACCCCGCCGAGTTCCTTCTCCCCCTCCCCCAGCGACTTGTTCACGGCGTACAGCCGGCCGGTGAACCCGGTGTCCCGGAGGTGGTCGAGGACGCTGCGGCCCACGCCGCCGGGGGTGCGGCCGGCGCCGACGACCGCCACCGAGCCGGGGGCGAGCAGCCGCTGCACCGAGCGCGCCTCGGCGCGCTGTTCGCGCGCGTACTGCACGGCCATGGAGCGGTCGGTGGGTTCGAGACCGAACTCCAGACGGACGACACCGTCCTCGAAGCTGCGCCTCTGGGTGTACCCGGCGTCGGTGAACACCTTGATCATCTTGGTGTTGGCGGGCAGCACCTCGGCCGCGAAGCGGCGGATGCCGCGCTCCCGCGCGACGGCACCGATGTGCTCGAGGAGGGCGGAGGCGACGCCCCGGCCCTGGTGGGCGTCCTGGACGAGGAAGGCGACCTCGGCCTCGTCGGCCGGTGCCGACGCGGGCGCGCCGTCGGCGCCGATCCGGTCGTAGCGTACGGTGGCGATGAACTCGCCGCCGATGGTGGCCGCGAGTCCCACCCGGTCCACGAAGTCGTGGTGCGTGAAGCGGTGGACGTCCTTGGCGGACAGGCGAGGGTAGGGCGCGAAGAAGCGGTAGTACTTCGACTCGTCCGACACCTGCTCGTAGAAGCTGACCAGGCGCTCGGCGTCATCGACGGTGATGGGGCGGATGCGCGCGGTGCCGCCGTCGCGCAGCACCACGTCGGCCTCCCAGTGGGCGGGGTACTCGTGCCGGTCCGACGAGGTCTGCATGGGCCCCAGAGTACGGCTCGCGTACGACGACGGCGCGAGGCAGTCTGTGGTGGACGACAGCCGGGCCGAGGCCGCGGTCCGGCCGTCACCGGGAGCGGGAGCGGAGCCGCTTCGGGCACGTTCCCGGCACGCTCCGGGCTTGCTTCACGATGTGGGAAACTGGTCTAGACAACCCTGAACAGCGAAGGGCAGCAACACATGGCTGAGCGCCGCGTCAACGTCGGCTGGGCCGAGGGTCTCCACGCCCGTCCCGCCTCCATCTTCGTCCGAGCCGCCACGGCCGCAGGCGTCCCGGTGACGATCGCCAAGGCCGGGGGCGACCCCGTCAACGCGGCCTCCATGCTGGCCGTCCTGGGCCTGGGCGCCCAGGGCGGCGAGGAGATCGTCCTCGCCTCCGACGCCGAGGGCGCGGACGCCGCCCTGGACCGTCTGGCGAAGCTGGTCTCCGAGGGCCTCGAGGAACTCCCCGAGACCGTCTGAGAACGCAATACCGAAAGGCCCGCCCGGACCACCGGGCGGGCCTTTCGACTCTCCCTCACACAGGCGGCTTTCCCCTTTTACGGGCAGCAGAAATAATCCCCGGGAAATACTCCCTCTTTGTATACGGCACCCGTGTTAATGCCGAACACTCGGCATGTTTACGGCATGTTGCGAGTTCCTCACACGGTCCGCGCGGCCGGCTCCGGAGGCGAAACGCAGGCGGTGCCCGGCGCTCGCGCGCTCGGTGTGCAGCGCCGTGACCGACCGCGCGCGGTCGCCGTCGCCGCGCGCCACGGCGTCCACGATCACACCGTGCTCCGCCCAGTACTCGACGGGATCGGACGGCCCCTCGACGGCGTACATCCAGGCGATCTTGTGCCGCAGCTGGGTCAGTGTCGAGGTCAGTGCCGGGCTGCCGGTGGCCTGGGCGAGCGTCTCGTGGAACCAGCCGCTCAGGGAGCGCAGGTCGTCGCTGTTGCCCTGGCGGGCGCGTTCCTGCCCCAGCCTGACCAGGCCGCGCAGCACCTTCAGATGGGCCTCGGTGCGGCGCTGGGCCGCGCGGGAGGCGCCGAGCGGCTCGAGGAGCATGCGCATCTCCAGCAGGTCGGCGGCCTCCTGCTCGGTGGGTTCCGCGACGCACGCGCCCGCGTGCCGCCGGGTCACCACGAATCCCTCGGCCTCCAGCGTGCGCAGCGCCTCCCGGACGGGGACGCGGGAGACTCCGTAACGGCGGGCGAGCACTTCCTCGGTGAGCCGGCCGCCGCGCTCGTGGACACCCGCGACGATGTCGTCCCGGATCGCCGTGCACACCGAGTGCGCGGGAATGCGCATGACGAACCTCCGGATTAATCCCCGTGAAACGTCGACGATTGACGTGTGTTCCGCGACTCTATTGCAATCGGCGGGAATTCACGACGGCGGGCCGGAATCCATGCATATTTTTTGGACAAGTGATGCGGCGGTGCCCGGAAACACCGATGCCCCGGCTCGGGGAGCCGGGGCATCGGGAAGCGGGCGGGTCAGAGGTTCACGCCGTGCGCGCGGAGGTAGGCGACGGGGTCGAGGTCGGAGCCGTAATCGGCGCCCGTGCGGGCCTCGAAGTGCAGATGCGCGCCCGTGACGTTGCCGGTGGCGCCGGAGAGGCCGATCTGCTGCCCGGCGGCCACCTGCTGGCCCACCGAGACGCCGATGGACGACAGGTGGGCGTACTGGGTGTACGTGCCGTCGTGCATCTTGATGACGACCTGGTTGCCGTACGAGCCGCCCCAGCCGGCCTCGACCACGGTGCCGACGCCGACCGACTGGACGGGGGTGCCGGTCGCGGCGTGGAAGTCGACACCGGTGTGACTGCCGGAGGACCACAGCGAGCTGCCGGCCTGGTAACCGGTCGAGACGTACGAGCCGGCGATCGGGGAGACGAAGGTGTTGAGGCGCTCGCGCTCGGCCTCCCGCGCGGCGCGCTCCTTCTCCGCGCGGGCCTCCTCGGCCGCCTCGGCGGCCTTCTCGCGCGCGGCCTCCTCGGCGGCCTTCCGCGCGGCGGCCTCGGCCGCCTCCCGGGCGGCCTCGTGCTGGGCGGCCGCCTGGGCGTCGATCCGGTCGGCGACCGCGTCGCCGAGGGTGACGACGGGCGTGAGGCCGGTCTGTGCGGCAGCGGGCTCGGCGGCGAGCGCGGGGGCCGCGAGGGAGCCGACGACGCCGGTGGTGGTGAGCGCCGCGACGCCCGCCACGCGGGCGGTGCCGCGCTGCGTCCGGCTGGGACGACGGTGCTTGCCCGGGGCGCGGGTGAACGCCATGTACAGGCTGGTCCTTTCCTTCCCTCTCGCCTACCGGGTTAGCTGACGGGTTCGGAGCAGGAAGGTCTCCTACGGGCCCCCTCGCGACACGCGCGGGCGTCCGATTCACCCCAGGGACTGCGGTGGGTCCCCGGCTCCCCCGGCTCGCGCCGTAGGGGGACTCGGCGATGGCTGTCCGGTGCCGCGGGTGCGGCGCACTGCCCGACGAACAGCCCGGATGACGCTAAGCGGGCCGTCTCCCGATCCTCAAACGAATCCCGGTTTTTGTAGCGCATCCCACAGGCCAGACAGGCAACTTCCGCCCCGATTCGGGCATAAGCGGGCCCTGGTGGCTTTCGTGTCACCAGGGCCCCACGCGCGCGTGCGTCCTCGCCGCTCGCTACTCGGCCGTCACGACGGTGACTTCACCGATGCCGAGGGCCTCGACGGGTGCCTTGATCTGCGCCGCGTCACCGACGAGGACGGTCACCAGGCGGTCCACCGGGAAGGCGTTCACGACGGCCGCGGTGGCCTCCACGGTGCCGGTCGCGGCCAACTGCCGGTACAGGTCGGCCTGGTAGTGGTCGGGCAGGTGCTGCTCGACCTGGTCGGCCAGGGTGCTCGCGACGGCCGCGGCGGTCTCGTACTTGAGCGGCGCCACGCCCACGAGGTTCTGCACCGCGACATCGCGTTCGTCGTCGGTGAGCCCGTCGGCGGCGAGCGTGCGCAGCACCGTCCACAGGTCCTCGAGGGCGGGGCCGGTGTTCGGGGTGTCGACGGAGCCGCTGATGGCCAGCATCGCCGCGCCGGTGCCGTCCGGGGCGGACCTGAGGACCTGGCCGAACGCCCGTACGCCGTAGGTGTAGCCCTTCTCCTCGCGCAGCACGCGGTCCAGGCGGGAGGTGAGGGTGCCGCCGAGGCAGTACGTGCCGAGCACCTGCGCGGGCCACACGCGGTCGTGCCGGTCCGCGCCGATACGGCCGATCAGCAGCTGCGTCTGGACGGCGCCGGGGCGGTCCACGATCACGACGCGCCCGGTGTCGTCGGCGACCACCGGCGGAACGGGCCGCGGCTGCGCCGAGGAGCCGGTCCAGGCGCCCAGGGTGTCGCCGAGCAGGGCGTCCAGGTCGATGCCGGTGAGGTCGCCGACGACCACGGCGGTCGCCGTGGCGGGGCGGACGTGCTTCTCGTAGAAGGCGCGGACGGCCGCGGAGTCGATGCCGGTGACCGTCTCCTCGGTGCCCTGGCGCGGACGCGACATACGGGCACTCGCCGGGAACAGCTCCTTGGAGAGCTCCTTGGCGGCGCGGCGGGAGGGGTTGGCCAGCTCGTGCGGGATCTCGTCGAGGCGGTTGCGGACCAGCCGCTCGACCTCGCTGTCGGCGAACGCCGGCGCCCTGAGCGCGTCGGCGAGCAGCCCGAGTCCCTTGGTGAGCCGGGAGGCCGGGACCTCCAGGCTGAGGCGGACGCCGGGGTGGTCGGCGTGCGCGTCCAGGGTGGCGCCGCAGCGCTCCAGCTCGGCGGCGAACTCCTCGGCGGAGTGCTTGTCGGTGCCCTCGGAGAAGGCCCGCGCCATGATCGTGGCGACACCGTCGAGACCGGCCGGCTCGGCCTCCAGGGGCGCGTCGAGGAGCACCTCGACGGCGACGACCTGCTGGCCGGGGCGGTGGCAGCGCAGCACGGTCAGGCCGTTGTCGAGCGTGCCGCGCTCGGGGGCCGGGAAGGCCCAGGGCTTGGCGTCGCCCGCCTGCGGCTGCGGGTGGAAGTCCATCGTGGCGAGCTCGGTCACTTCGCCGCCTCCTCGTTCTCGTCGGTGCCGGCGGCTGCGGCGGCTTCCTCGGTGTCCCCGGCGTCCCCGGCCTCCGGGGCGACGGGCTCGTAGACGAGCACCGCGCGGTTGTCGGGGCGCAGGCGGGCCTTGGCGACCTCCTGCACCTCCTCCGCCGTGACCTCCAGGACGCGCTGTACGGCGGTCAGGGCGAGCTGCGGGTCACCGAACAGGACCGCGTACCGGCACAGTTCGTCGGCGCGGCCGGCGACCGTGCCGAGCCGGTCGAGCCACTCGCGCTCCAGCTGGGCCTGCGCGCGTTCCATCTCCTCCGCCGTGGGGCCCTCCTCGGCGAACCGGGCGAGCTCCTCGTCGATGGCGGCCTCGATGACCGGCACCTCCACGTCGCCGGACGTCTTCACGTCCAGCCAGCCCAGGGAGGGGGCCCCGGCCAGCCGCAGCAGGCCGAAGCCGGCGGCCACGGCCGTACGGTCGCGCCGTACCAGCCGGTTGTAGAGCCGCGAGGACTCGCCGCCGCCGAGGACGGTGAGCGCCAGGTCGACGGCGTCGCACGCGCGCGTGCCGTCCTCGGGCAGGCGGTAGGCGGCCATCAGCGCACGCGCGGGGACCTCCTCCTCGACGATCTCGCGCAGCTGCCCGCCGATGACGTCGGGCAGCGAGCCGTCGCGCGGGGCGGGCTTGCCGTCGTGGCCCGGGATGGAGCCGAAGTACTTCTCGATCCAGGCGAGCGTCCGCTCCGGGTCGATGTCGCCGACCACGGAGAGCACGGCGTTGTTCGGCGCGTAGTACGTGCGGAAGAACTGGCGGGCGTCCTCCAGGGTGGCCGCGTCCAGGTCCGCCATCGAGCCGATGGGCGTGTGGTGGTACGGGTGGCCCTCCGGGTAGGCGAGGGCGGTCAGCTTCTCGAAGGCGGTGCCGTAGGGGACGTTGTCGTAGCGCTGGCGGCGCTCGTTCTTGACGACGTCCCGCTGGTTCTCCATGGACTCGTCGTCCAGGGCGGTCAGCAGGGAGCCCATACGGTCGGCCTCCAGCCAGAGGGCGAGCTCCAGCTGGTGGGCGGGCATGGTCTCGAAGTAGTTGGTGCGCTCGAAGCTGGTGGTGCCGTTGAGGGAGCCGCCGGCGCCCTGGACCAGCTCGAAGTGACCGTTGCCCTTCACCTGGGCGGAGCCCTGGAACATCAGGTGCTCGAAAAGGTGAGCCAGACCCGTACGTCCCTTGACTTCGTGACGCGAACCCACGTCGTACCAGAGGCACACCGCGGCGACCGGGGTCAGGTGGTCCTCGGAGAGCACCACGCGCAGGCCGTTGGCCAGGCGGTGCTCGGTCGCTGTCAGGCCGCCGGAGCCTGCCTGGGCTGTGGCCGTGTGACCCATGGGCATGTACGTCCCTTCGATCGCGGAGGCGGTCGTCGAAACCGCCGTTTCTGCCGGTCCTGCCACTGTATGCAAGCGTGCGGACCCCCGACGAAGTTCCCGCCGGGGCCGGGCTACGCCGAGAGCGAGAATGCCGAGGACACACGGGCACCCGCGCGCCACCGTTCCCGCGAGCCGCGATCCCCACGGTCCGCGGACAGCGCCTCCGCTCTCCGCAGGCGTTCGCCACCACATACCGCCTTTCCACAGGCAGCCGCTGCCGCGATCCGCGCGATCCGCGTCAGCCGCGGGCAGCCGTGCCGCTGGGGCGGCACGGGTGGGCGGTGGGGGTCCCTCCCGCTCGAGCGCAGCCGGGAGTGGGGGAGGCACCCCGCCGACTCCGGGCCGCGCGACCCCACCCCCGGCCGGCCACGACACCGGGCACCCGCCCGACCCCACACGGGTGGACGGTGGGGGCACCTCCCGCTCCAGCGCAGCCGGGAGTGGGGGAGGCACTCCGCCGACGCCGGGCCGCGCGACCCGCCCCCCGGCCCACTTCACCCCGATCACCAGGAACCCCGCAGGAAGCCGATCACACGCACCGCGTACCCTGCTCCCCCGCCCCCATCAACCGCCCGGACCCGGGACCCTGGTCCCCTCTGTCAGTGCGACGGTCCACAATGGTCCGCGTCAGATCCCGTCCAAAACGCTTCAGCAAGGAGCCGGCAGCGATGGCCCGCCGCAGCACGAAGACCCCGCCGCCCGACGACTCGTACGAGGAGAAGATCCTCGACATCGACGTCGTCGACGAGATGCAGGGCTCCTTCCTCGAGTACGCGTACTCGGTCATCTACTCCCGCGCCCTGCCGGACGCGCGCGACGGCCTCAAGCCGGTGCACCGCCGCATCGTCTACCAGATGAACGAGATGGGCCTGCGGCCCGAGCGCGGCTACGTGAAGTGCGCCCGCGTCGTCGGCGAGGTCATGGGCAAGCTGCACCCCCACGGTGACGCGTCGATCTACGACGCCCTGGTGCGCATGGCCCAGCCGTTCTCGATGCGCGTCCCCCTGGTCGACGGCCACGGCAACTTCGGCTCGCTGGGCAACGACGACCCGCCCGCCGCCATGCGGTACACCGAGTGCCGGATGGCCGAGGCCACCAGCCTGATGACCGAGTCCATCGACGAGGACACGGTCGACTTCGCGCCCAACTACGACGGGCAGGAGCAGGAACCGGTGGCGCTGCCCGCCGCGTTCCCGAACCTGCTGGTGAACGGCGCGTCGGGCATCGCCGTCGGTATGGCCACCAACATGCCGCCGCACAACCTGCGCGAGGTCGTCGCGGCCGCGCGGCACCTGATCAGGTATCCGAACGCCGATCTCGACGCCCTGATGAAGCACGTCCCGGGCCCCGACCTGCCCACCGGCGGCCGGATCGTCGGCCTGTCCGGCGTCCGGGACGCGTACGAGTCGGGCCGCGGCACGTTCAAGATCCGCGCGACGGTCACCGTGGAGGACGTGACGGCCCGCCGCAAGGGCCTCGTCGTCACCGAGCTGCCCTTCACGGTCGGCCCGGAGAAGGTGATCGGCAAGATCAAGGACCTGGTCGGCTCGAAGAAGCTCCAGGGCATCGCCGACGTCAAGGACCTCACCGACCGCGAGCACGGTCTGCGGCTGGTCATCGAGATCAAGAACGGCTTCGTGCCGGAAGCGGTCCTGGAGCAGCTGTACAAGCTGACGCCGATGGAGGAGTCCTTCGGCATCAACAACGTGGCGCTGGTGGACGGCCAGCCGCTCACCCTGGGCCTCAAGGAACTCCTGGAGGTCTACCTCGACCACCGCTTCAACGTCGTACGCCGGCGTTCGGAGTTCCGCCGCGGCAAGCGGCGCGACCGCCTCCACCTGGTCGAGGGCCTGCTCACGGCGCTGGTGGACATCGACGAGGTCATCCGCCTCATCCGTTCCAGCGAGAACTCCGCGCAGGCCAAGCAGCGCCTGATCGAGCGGTTCTCCCTCAGCGACATCCAGACCCAGTACATCCTGGACACGCCGCTGCGCCGCCTCACCAAGTACGACCGGATCGAGCTGGAGGCCGAGCAGGACCGGCTGAACGCGGAGATCGAGGAGCTGACCCGGATCCTGGACTCGGACGCGGAGCTGCGCAAGCTGGTCTCCACGGAACTGGCAGCGGTCGCGAAGAAGTTCGGCAACGACCGCCGTACGCTGCTGCTGGAGTCGGCCGGTGCCCCGGCCGTCGCCGTACCGCTGCAGGTGGCGGACGACCCGTGCCGGGTGCTGCTGTCCTCCACGGGCCTGCTCGCCCGTACGGCGGACAACGAGCCGCTCGCCGACGACGGCAAGCGGGTCAAGCACGACGTGATCGTCTCGGCGGTGCCGGCGACGGCCCGCGGTGAGATCGGCGTCGTCACCTCGTCCGGCCGGCTGCTCCGGCTGAACGTGGTCGACCTGCCGCAGCTCCCGCAGGCGATGCCGACGCCGAACCTCTCGGGCGGGGCGCCCCTGGCCGAGTTCGTGTCCCTGGAGGACGACGAGCAGGTGGTGTGCCTGACCACGCTCGACGAGTCGTCGCCGGGCCTGGCGCTCGGCACGGAACAGGGAGTCGTCAAGCGCGTGGTGCCCGACTACCCCTCCAGCAAGGAGGAGCTGGAGGTCATCACGCTCAAGGAGGGCGACCGGATCGTCGGCGCGATCGAGCTGCGCACGGGCGAGGAGGACCTGGTCTTCATCAGCGACGACGCGCAACTGCTGCGCTACCAGGCCGCGCAGGTCCGGCCGCAGGGCCGTCCCGCGGGCGGCATGGCGGGCATCAAGCTCACCGAGGGGGCGAAGGTCATCTCCTTCACGGCGGTCGATCCGGCCGCGGACGCGGTGGTGTTCACGGTCGCGGGCTCGCGGGGCACGCTGGACGACTCCGTCCAGACGACGGCCAAGCTGACTCCGTTCGACCAGTACCCGCGCAAGGGCCGGGCCACCGGCGGCGTGCGCTGCCAGCGGTTCCTGAAGGGCGAGGACTGCCTGGCCCTGGCCTGGGCGGGCCCGCTCCCGGCCCGTGCCGCGCAGAGGAACGGCACGGCGGTGGCCCTCCCGGAACCCGACCCGCGCCGTGACGGCTCGGGCGTGTCCCTGCCGAAGACGGTGTCGGTGGTGGCGGGCCCGGTCTAGGCGGCCGGGTCCTCCGCCGCCCCCTGCACATAGCGGAGAACGCCCCACATGCCGTGGTCGTCGGCGTGTGGGGCGCCGTCGCTCGCGCACGCCTCCAGCTCCTCGCCGAGGCCGGTGGCGTCGATGCCCGAGCCGATGAGGACGAGCTGCGTGAGCCGCTCCCCGCCGGCCGGCCAGGGCTCGGGGTAGAACCGCAGGAACGGCCCCACGGCATGTACGGCGTACCGGTTGCCGACGTCGTACGGACCGAAGTCGACGTACCCCTTGATCCGGTAGAGCCCTTCGGGCCGGCCGTCCAGGAACCGGATCAGCCGCCGTGGGTCCAGCGGGCGCCCGGAGACGAAGGAGACGCTGTCGTACGCGGCGTGCAGGTGCTCGGAGTGGTCGGCGTGATGCAGATCGTCGAACGACAGCTGCCCTACGCGCTCCTCGCTCGGCCTGCAGTCGAAGAGGAACTCGGGGTCGACACGGCCGTGCGTGGCCGGGACGACGGCCGCGCGGTCGACGAGGGACCGGACCAGGGTCAGTACGCGCGAGGCGTCGGTGACCCGGTCCACCTTGTTGACGACCACGAGATCCGCGAGGGCGAGGTGCCGGTCGATCTCCGGGTGCCTGGCCCGGGTGTCGTCGAACTCGGCGGCGTCCACCACCTCGACGAGTCCGCCGTACACGAGGTCCGGATGCTCGCTGGCGAGCACCATCCGCACGAGTTCCTGCGGTTCGGCGAGACCGCTGGCCTCGATGACGATGACGTCGATCCCGGCGGAGGGGCGGGCCAGCCGCTCGAGGTACACGTCGAGTTCGCTGCCGTCCACGGCACAGCACAGGCACCCGTTGCCCAGCGACACGGTCGAGTCGCCGAGCGCCCCGGCGACGGCCATCGCGTCGATCTCGACGGCACCGAAGTCGTTGACGACGGCACCGATGCGGCTGCCGCCGCTGCGGTGGAGAAGGTGGTTGAGCAGGGTGGTCTTCCCCGAGCCGAGAAATCCGGCCAGCACCACGACCGGAATCTGCCGACCGCCGCTCCGCACCACCACGCGACCCCTCTCACACCTGGGCGTACCCCGGCTCACGTCTGCGCGTACGCCCGGGGAATGACTGACGCACCAGGATACGAGCAGTGAGAACGACGGCGAAGTGAACGATTGTTAGCAGCATCCGCGGGGCAGACGTTGGGCAAGGCGCCGGTTTGTGCGACCCTCGCTTCCCTCCGTGCGCCGCCTGGCCGCCTTCCCGCCGATCAGAGCCGCTCGGCACCCTGGAAGGCGGCAAGCGCCGCCCACCGCTCGCCGGTTCCCTACAGTCGACCCGCACCCCGACGACCGGCGGACGGCGGCCTGATCGGGGGTATTTGACATGGCCACACAGATACCGGGGCTGCGGAGGCTCCGCACCGCCACCGCGGCCGGCTTGTGCCTGGCCGCAGGTGCCATCGCCGCCATGGCGGCACAGCGACACACCCTGGACTCGGTCAACGAGCGTCTGGAGCAACTGGAAAAGCACGCACTGACGCAGCGGCAGGCCAACCTGGCCATGCAGCAACGCCAGCACTGGGAGCTGTTGAGCAAGGCGATCGACGATCCCGAGCTCGCCGAGGTCCTGGGCGTCTTCGAGGTGCCGGTCACCGACCGGCAGCGCCGCCAGTACCTCTTCGCCAACGCCCTGTACACGAACCTGCTCTGCTACTACCGCATCGGGAACATGTCCAAGGACGAATTCTTCAAGCGGGTACGGGGCACGTTCCAGAACCCGATCGTCAGGGACTACTGGTACGCGACCCAGCAGCAGCGCGCCAGCCTGACGGGGACGGAGGAAGCAGAACTGGGGCACCTGGTCGACGACCTGCTGCTGCAGCTCGACGAGGCCGACACCGACGAGTGGTGGGTGGTCGGGGACCCCCCCCTCGACACGTGAGTCATGCGTCCGGGATGTCCGCCTTCGCCTTGATCAGGGTCTCCCTGGTGATCACGACGATGCGTTCGTAGTCGGCGCGTGCGGCGTCCTCGGGCAGTTGGGAGTCGAGCGAATCAGTGGCATCCGTACCGATGACGGCGAAGTTCCCGTCGGCCAGCTCGAAGAGGTCGGGACACGTCGCACCGTTCGTGCTGCCTCGATGACGCGGAGCGACACCGAGACGGCGGATGATCTGACTCACTGTTGAATTTCCTCTGCTCTCAAGGCACGAGCGCCTACGCCCGCTGCCGCGCGGTGGCATCCTCGCAGGCCCGACCCTCACTCGAGAGAGGCGCACAGGTGGCCGGCCCGGCTCCCACCGCAACGGACGCAACGCGTGCCGCATTCCTATCACTCATGGGTGTGAGGCCACTCCCGCTCCGAGGAATCCTCCGCAAGAGTGATAAGTAAGCGAAGAATCGATGATCAGCATCGTTTAAGGCAATTGTCACCAATGGTCGGTGCGCGCCCACGGGCGCGGTCGGCCCACGATGTACGGGCGGGCCGACAAGCCACTCGCGAGCGAGTCAGGTTAGGCTCACCTTTGTGAGTAGCACGTGCTCGAACGTCTCCCGTGAGTTCGATGAGCCGGTCGCGGGAACCGCCGCCACCGCGCGGACCTGGCTGCTGCTGGAGCAGCCCGGCCCCTGGGGTGCCAAGGCGCTCACCTCCAGCCACCTCGACCCCGCGCTGGGCCGCGCCCTGGAGGCCGCCGCGCAGGGCAGCGGGGTGCGGATCGCACTCATACGGCGGCCCGGACGGCACGCGGACCGCCGGGCGCCCGCCACGCGCCGGGTGTACGTGGCCCACACCGTCCCCGGAAACGTGTGGCTGTACGCCACCACCATCACGGACCCCGAGCACCTGCTCACCCTCGACTTCGCCGCACTCGGCAGGGGCGAGCCGGAGTCCTTCGCGACCGCGCTCGGCGGACGGCCCCACGAGGGCGATCCCCTCGCCCTCGTCTGCACCAACGGCAAACGCGACCGCTGCTGCGCCCTCCTCGGACGGCCCCTGGCGGCCGAACTCGCCGCCTCCGGGGTCGGGGGTGCCTGGGAGGTCACCCACCTGGGCGGTCACCGCTTCTCCCCCACGACGCTCGTGCTGCCGTACGGCTACGCGTACGGACGGGCCGAGGAGCACACCGTCAAGGAGGCGCTGCACGGCGCTCGGGAGGGCCGGATCGTCGTCGAGGGATGCCGGGGAGGTTCCGCCTGGGAGCGGCCCGGTCAGGCGGCCGAGCTGGCCGTCCGGCGCGCGGTGGGCGAGTACGCCGCCGAGGTCCTGAGTGTCGTACGGACGGACGGCGCGGCGCCCCGCTGGGAAGTGACCGTCGCCCACGGGGACGGGCGCCGGTGGCTGGTGGAGGTCGCCCGGGGCGCGTCCCTGCCGCCCCGTCCGGAGAGCTGCGGGTCGGTGCTCGGCTCGCCCGCGCGGATGGACGTCGTGGGCGTCCGCGAGGTGACCCTGACGGCGTTGGCGGGCTGACCGTCCCCGCTCGCGGGAACACGGGCCCGGGAGATCCCCGCCACACCCCTGCGGCACCCCGCGCCCACCCACGTACCGTCATGGGTATGAGTTCCACTCCCCCCGCACGCCGCCTGCGCCTCGGCCTGCCGCGGCGGGTGTTCTCGCAGGTCCTGCTGATGCAGCTGGCGATCGCCGCGGGAGTCGCGGTGCTGGCCACCGGGCTGTTCCTCGCGCCGCTCGGCGACCAGCTGGACGACCAGGCGATGCGCCGCGCGCTCGCGATCGCGCAGACCACCGCCCAGCAGCCGCAGCTGGCGCGGGACCTGCGCGGCACGACGCCGTCCGCGGACGGGCCGGTGCAGCGGGAGGCGGAACGGATCCGGAAGGCCACCGGTGCCGAGTACATCGTGGTGCTGGATGTGCGGGGCGTGCGCTGGTCGCACACCGATCCGGAGCGGATCGGCGGCCTGGTGTCGACCGATCCCGGTGAGGCGCTGGCCGGACATGACGTCATGGAGATCGACGACGGCACGCTGGGGCGCTCCGCGCGGGGCAAGGTTCCGCTGCGGGACGACGGCGGGGAGATCGTCGGGGCGGTCTCCGTCGGCATCGCCTACGACAGCGTCCGGGCCCGGCTGATCCACGCCATCCCGGGACTGTTCGCGTACGCGGGCGGTGCCCTGGCCGTGGGCGCGTTCGCGGCCTGGCTGATCTCCCGGCGGGTGCAGCGTCAGACCCGCGACCTGGCCTTCTCGGACATCGCGGCGCTGCTCGCGGAGCGTGAGGCGATGCTGCACGGCATCCGGGAGGGCGTCGTCGCCCTGGACCGCACCGGCCGCATCCGCCTGCTGAACGACGAGGCGCAGCGTCTGCTGGGGATCGGTGAGGATGCCGTCGGCCGCTCCCCCGACCTGGCGCTCGGCGCGGGACGCACCGCCGATGTGCTGGCCGGGCGGGTGACCGGTACCGATCTGCTCACCGTCCGCGGCCGGCGGGTCCTGGTCGCCAACCGGATGCCGACGGACGACGGCGGCGCCGTGGCCACCCTGCGCGACCGCACGGAGCTGGACCGGCTCGGCCGGGAGCTGGACTCCACGCGGGGACTCATCGACGCGCTGCGCGCCCAGGACCACGAGCACGCCAACCGCATGCACACCCTGCTGGGGCTGCTGGAGCTGGAGATGTACGACGACGCGGTGGAGTTCGTCGGCGAGGTCGTCGGTGATCACCGTGCCACGTCGGAGCAGGTCACCGAGAAGATCCGGGACCCGCTGCTCGCGGCGTTGCTGGTGGGCAAGGCGACGGTCGCGGCCGAGCGCGGCGTGGCGCTGTGGGTGTCGGACGGGACCCGGCTGCCGGACCGGCTGATCGACCCCCGGGGGCTCGTCACCGTCGTCGGCAATCTGGTCGACAACGCCCTGGACGCCGTCGCCGGCACGCCGCACGCGCGCGTGGAGGTCGAACTGCGCGCCGAGGGCCGTACGGCGGTGCTCGTGGTACGCGACACCGGGCCCGGAGTTCCGCCGGAGCACCGCGAGTTGATCTTCACCGAGGGCTGGTCCACCAAGGAGCCGCCGGCCCACCGCGAGCGGGGCATCGGGCTGCCGCTGGTACGCCGGCTCGCCGAGCGGCAGGGTGGCAGCGCGGACGTGGGCGAGGCGCCCGGCGGGGGTGCGGAGTTCACCGTCGTGCTGCCCGAGGCCCTGACCGAACCGGGCGCGGAACCCGCGCTCACCGGGGTGTCCGCCCCCGGGACCGCCGAGGAGGAGTCGGAATGATCGAGGTCCTGGTCGTGGACGACGACGTGCGGGTCGCGCGGGTCAACGCCGCGTACGTCGAGAAGGTGCCCGGCTTCCATGTCGCCGGCCAGGCGCACAGCGCGGCCGAGGCGCTCGGCCGGCTGGAGACGCTGCCCCGGCTGGATCTCGTCCTCCTGGACCACTATCTGCCCGACGAGACGGGGCTCGAGGTGGTGCAGGAGATGCGCCGGCGCGGGCACCAGACCGACGTGATCATGGTGACGGCGGCCCGTGACGTGTCCACGGTGCAGGCGGCGATGCGTCAGGGCGCCCTGCAGTACCTGGTCAAGCCGTTCGCCTTCGCCGGGCTGCGCGCCAAGCTGGAGGCGTACGCGGAGCTGCGCCGCACCCTCGACGGCGGCGGTGAGGCGGAGCAGGCGGAGGTGGACCGCATCTTCGGCGCGCTGTCGGCGTCCTCCGAGCCGCAGTTGCCGAAGGGGCACTCCCCCACCACCGCCGAACTCGTACGGCAGTCCCTGATGAACGCGGGCGGCCCGCTGTCGGCCCAGGAGATCGCCGAGCGCACGGGGGTGAGCCGCCAGACCGCCCAGCGCTACCTGAAGCTCCTGGAGCGCACGGGGCGGGCCACGCTGACCCTGAAATACGGTGACGCGGGCCGCCCTGAGCACCGTTATGTGTGGGCGACCCGCGCCTGAGGACACGGTCCATGGGGGGGCGGGGAGGGAACTTTCGCGGACGGCGGCGCCGTCCGTCTCCGCCGGGCGCCCTACGCGGCCCCCGCACCGGTCAGTGAGCGCACCTCGGTCTCCGCGTGCTTGGCCTCGTCGGGCACCTCGGGCGAGGTGAGCGTGCCGAGCCAGCCCGCGAGGAAGCCCAGCGGGATGGAGACCAGACCGGGGTTCTGCAGCGGGAAGAGCTGGAAGTCGGCGCCCGGGAAGAGGGACGCGGGGCTGCCCGAGACCACGGGGGACAGCAGCACCAGCACCACGGCCGGGATCAGGCCTCCGTACACGGCCCACACGGCACCCCGTGTGGTGAAGCCGCGCCAGAACAGCGAGTACAGCAGCACGGGCAGGTTCGCGGAGGCGGCCACGGCGAAGGCGAGGCCCACCAGGAACGCGACGTTGAGGTCGCGGGCCAGCAGACCGAGGCCGATCGCGACCAGGCCGATGCCGACCGAGGCGACGCGGGCGACGGCCACCTCGCTGCGCGGCTTCCCGCGCCGGCGGCGCAGGGAGGCGTACAGGTCGTGCGCGACGGACGCCGAGGAGGCGAGCGTGATCCCGGCGACCACGGCGAGGATCGTGGCGAAGGCGACCGCGGCGACGACCGCGAACAGGATCGTCCCACCCGTGGAGCCGGCGCCGCCGCCCAGGTCGAGCGCCAGCAGGGGCACCGCCGTGTTCCCGGACGCGTTCGAGGCGCGCACGTCGTCCGGCCCGATGAGGGCGGCGGCGCCGAAGCCGAGCACGATCGTCATCAGGTAGAAACCGCCGATGAGCCCGATCGCCCAGACGACCGACCGCCGTGCCGCCCGCGCGGTGGGAACGGTGTAGAAGCGGGACAGGATGTGCGGCAGCCCGGCCGTGCCGAGCACCAGCGCGAGACCGAGGCTGATGAAGTCGAACCGCGCGGTCCAGTCCCCGCCGTAGGCGAGACCGGGCGCCAGGAACGCCTCACCGTGACCGCTGCGTTCGGCGGCGGTGAGGAGCAGCCGGTTGAAGTCGCCGTGGAAGCGCAGCAGGACGAGGACGGTCAGCACGATGGTGCCGCCGAGCAGCAGGACCGCTTTGACGATCTGGATCCAGGTGGTGGCCCGCATCCCTCCCAACGACACGTAGACGACCATGAGGACGCCGACGCCTACGACGGTCCAGGCCCGGGCCGCCTCGCCCGTACCGCCGAGCAGCAGCGCGACCAGGCTGCCCGCGCCCACCATCTGCGCCACCAGGTACAGAACGGACACGGTGACCGAGGAAGTTCCCGCCGCGATCCGCACCGGCCGCTCCCGCATGCGCGCGGCGACCACGTCGGCGAGCGTGAACCGCCCGCAGTTGCGCACCAGTTCAGCGACCAGGAACAGGACCACCAGCCAGGCCACCAGGAAACCCACCGAGTAGAGCATCCCGTCGTAGCCGACGAGCGCGATGAGTCCGGAGATGCCGAGGAAGGACGCGGCCGACATGTAGTCGCCCGCGATGGCAAAACCATTTTCCATCGGGGAGAAGAGCCGGCCGCCCGCGTAGAACTCCTCCGCCGAGCCCTGCCGGTGGCGGCTCACCCAGGTCGTGATGCCCAGGGTCACCGCGACGAACGCGCCGAACAGCAGCAGTGCCGCCAACTGGTGATCGCCCGTCATGCCGCGCCGCCTCTCCCGCGCGCCAGCTCCTGGGCGTCCCAGCGCAGTTCCAGCGCCGCCCGGTCCCGACGCAGCCGCGCGTGGCGGACGTAGGCCCAGGTGAGCAGGAAGGTGGTCAGAAACTGGCCGAGCCCGGCGAGCATGCCCAGGTTCACGGCGCCCGCGACGGGCCGTGCCATCAGTCCCGGCGCGGTCGTGGCGGTCACGACGTACGCCACGTACCAGGTGAGGAAGGCGGCGACCGCCGGGACCACGAACCGCCGGTAGCGGCTGCGCACCTCCTGGAAGGCCGCGCCGCGCTGTACTTCCAGGTAGACGTCGGCCCCGTCCGCGCGGCGGGCCGGCGGCACCGCCTCCGTCGGACCGGTCGACTCGCCCCAGCCCGAGGCCAGGGCGTCGTACCAGGGATCGTCGTACCTCACGTCCCCCGAGTTGCTTCGCTGCATGCCCAAGGATGGACAGAACGGGAAGATCCCCGACTCTTCTTCCCGTTCTGCTTCACCCCATCAGGTGACTGGTCCGTGCGCGCGTCCCGCGTGCCCGCCAGGACCTGTCCGGCGGGCACGCCGGACACGCGGGGTCCGGGCTGCAGGGCGCCGCCTGTTCCGGCTCGATCAGGCGTCGATGCGCGACCGGTCCAGCGTCGCCGCGGAGCTGGAGATGAACTCCTTGCGCGGGGCGACGTCGTTGCCCATCAGGAGGTCGAAGACCTGCTCGGCGGCCTCCAGGTCGGTGAGGTTGATCCGGCGCAGGGTGCGGTGACGCGGGTCCATGGTGGTCTCGGCCAGCTGGTCGGCGTCCATCTCGCCGAGGCCCTTGTAGCGCTGGATCGAGTCCTTGTAGCGGATGTTCTTGCTCTGGAACTCCATGAGCTTGTCGCGCAGTTCCCGGTCCGAGTACGTGTAGACGTACTTGTCCTGGCCCTTCTTGGGCTGGATCAGCTCGATGCGGTGCAGCGGCGGCACCGCGGCGAACACCCGGCCGGACTCGACCATGGGCCGCATGTAGCGGTGGAACAGGGTCAGCAGCAGGGTGCGGATGTGGGAGCCGTCGACATCGGCGTCGGTCATCATGATGATCTTGCCGTAGCGGGCCGTGTCGATGTCGAAGGTGCGTCCCGACCCCGCCCCTATGACCTGGATGATCGCGCCGCACTCGGCGTTCTTCAGCATGTCCGTCACGGACGACTTCTGGACGTTGAGGATCTTGCCGCGGATCGGCAGAAGCGCCTGGAACTCGGAGTTCCGGGCGAGCTTGGCCGTGCCGAGCGCGGAGTCGCCCTCGACGATGAACAGCTCGCTGCGGTCGACGTCGTCACTGCGGCAGTCGGCGAGCTTGGCGGGCAGCGAGGAGGACTCCAGGGCCGTCTTGCGGCGCTGCGCGTCCTTGTGCTGACGGGCCGCGATGCGGGTCCGGGCCGCGGCGACGGCCTTCTCCATGACGACGCGGGCCTGCTGGGCGTCGTCGCGCTTGGTGGAGGTCAGGAACGCCTTGAGCTCCTTGGAGATCACGTTGTTCACGATGCGGCGGGCCGCCGAGGTGCCGAGGACCTCCTTGGTCTGGCCCTCGAACTGCGGCTCGGCCAGACGGACCGTGACCACCGCGGTGAGGCCCTCGAGGGCGTCGTCCTTGACGATGTCGTCCTCGGCCACGCGCAGCATCTTCTTGGTGCGCAGCACCTCGTTCATCGTCTTGGCGACGGCCTGCTCGAAGCCGGCGACATGGGTGCCGCCCTTGGGGGTGGCGATGATGTTGACGAACGACCTGAGCGTGGTGTCGTAGCCGGTCCCCCAGCGCATCGCGACGTCGACGCCGAGCTCGCGGGTGACCTCGGTGGGCGTCATCTGGCCGTGCTCGTCGAGGACCGGGACGGTCTCCTTGAAGGTGCCCTGTCCGGTGAAGCGGAGGGTGTCGCAGACGGGCCGGTCGGATGCCAGGAACTCGCAGAACTCGCTGATGCCGCCGTCGAAGCGGAACGACTCCTCACCCTTGCTGCCGCCCTCGCCGAGCCCGTACTCGTCGCGGACGACGATGGTCAGGCCGGGGACCAGGAACGCGGTCTGGCGGGCGCGCTGGTGCAGCGTGTCCAGGGCGAGCTTGGCGTCCTTGAGGAAAATCTGGCGGTCGGCCCAGTAGCGCACGCGCGTGCCGCTGCGGGTCTTGGGGATCTTCTTGGCCTTGCGCAGTCCACTCCCGGCCTCGAACTTCGCGTCCGGGCCCACGGCGGCGAAGGCTCCGGGGACACCTCGCCGGAAGCTGATCGCGTGGGTGTGCCCGCCGCGGTCCACCTCGACGTCCAGCCGCGCGGAGAGCGCGTTGACGACGGAGGCGCCGACGCCGTGCAGACCGCCGGAGGCCGCGTACGAGCCGCCGCCGAACTTGCCGCCGGCGTGCAGCTTGGTCATGACGACCTCGACACCGGAGAGGCCGGTCTTGGGTTCGACGTCGACCGGGATGCCCCGGCCGTTGTCCCGGACCTCCACCGAGCCGTCGTCGTGGAGGACCACGTCGATGTGGTCGCAGTAGCCTCCGAGGGCCTCGTCCACGGAGTTGTCGATGATCTCCCAGAGGCAGTGCATCAGACCGCGGCTGTCGGTCGACCCGATGTACATTCCGGGGCGCTTCCGCACGGCCTCGAGCCCCTCGAGGACGAGCAGGTGCCGCGCGGTGTAGTTGGAACCGTCCCGGTCTGCTCCTGCCAGCAGCGCTGTGGACGGCACGGACGTCTCGGCGGTCACGCGGTTCGCTCCTCGCTGAATTTCAGATGCGGCCCTCTTGGGTAAGGGCGCGGCTTCAGTCACCGGTGAGAGGGTACCGAGGCCTGGTAGAGCCGTTGTAACGCCACCCTCGCTTCCGCCCACCCTAGTCCAGGGTCGCATACGTGTTCGATCCCTCGATGGAGTGAAGCACACATCACGTTCCCTTCGAGGCATGAACCATTTAGGCTCCGGGCACGTCCTCATGAACAACCGGCAAGCCAGCCGGGAGGGCCGACCACCGATACGAACGCGAATCCGTACGACACATCAGACACGCACTACGGCACATTCGCCGCCAACCGGCAACAGCCACCCACCTCGGAAAATTTTTTCGAGGAGAAGCCACGAGCGGGAACGTTTTGGGGCTGGTTGGATGTTGACCCTGGTACGACAGCTCGTCGAGCTAGAGAAGAGGCGACGTGACTACTGTTCTGACCCCCGCGAGCCCGCTGACGGCCGCCGATCGCTGCGACCGCTGCGGCGCCCAGGCATACCTGCGCGTCGTCCTGCTGAGCGGCGGAGAACTGCTCTTCTGCGCCCACCACGGCCGCAAGTTCGAGCCGGAACTCAAGAAGATCGCCGCCGAGATACAGGACGAGACGGAGCGGCTGACCGCCCCTCCGGTGACCGCTCCCGACGAAGAGCGCTGACAGAGCGCCGACACCTCGCGTCCGACGACGAGCAGCCCGGCACAGGCCGGTGAGCGGGCGGCTGCCTCCACTCCGGAGGCAGCCGCCCGTCTCGTGTCCGTACCCGCCAGGAACCGCTCAGCGGCCCCCTGCGCCCTTCCGGTCATTCTCAGCCCTGCGGCCACCCGAGGGTCCGCAGGATGTCGGAGACGCGCGTGTACACCCCGGGACTGCCCGCCCAGCCGCACCCCGTCCCCCAGGAGACGAGGCCTATCAGCCGCCCCTGGGCCACCAGCGGCCCCCCGCTGTCCCCCTGACAGGCGTCCCGGCCCCCCTGCACCTCTCCCGCGCACAGCATCGTCTCGGCGCGGTAGGTGCCCTCGGAACCGCCCGGGTACGCCTTCTCGCACAGCGTGTCGGGCTGCACCCGCACGCGTGCCGCGTGCAGACTGCCGGCGTAGGCCCCGGACCCCGTGGTGTCCCCCCACCCGTAGACGGCGGCCGCGGTGCCCGCCCGGTACGCGGGATCACCGGCCCCGGCCATGGCTATCACCGAGCTCGAGGGCAGCGGCTCGGCCAGGCTGAGCACGGCGTAGTCGCCGGAGTTGGTGACGCCGTCGTAGCCCGGGTTCACCCAGGTGCCGCGTACGGCGATCTCCTGACCGCGGTCCGAGAGCAGTTCCGTACGCCCCGTGATCACCTTGAGATCGCCCACGCGCCCCGGGGGCGCCCCCAGCACCTCCTCGTCCATGCAGTGGGCCGCGGTGAGCACGGTGGTCCGGCCGACCGCCACACCCCCGCAGAACTGTCCCGCTCGCGTACCCCCGAACCGGTCGCGGCTGGACAGCGCCACCGTCCACGGACCCTCCGAGACATCGACGGGGAAGCCACCGACGACGATGCTGTCGGCGGTCGCCGGGACAGCCGAGGCCAGCGGTATGACGGTCGCGGCGGCCGCGAGGGCCAGCGGCCGGGCCAGGGCCCGGGCAAGACGACGTCGCATGCACGCTCCTCACACTGGGGTGATCCTGAAACACCCACAGTGATGGACCCCGCCCGCACACGCACCCGCACGACAACACGAAGGCCCGGCTCCCCAGGACGGGAAACCGGGCCTGACGCGAACCGGCACACGACGGTGCGCCGTGGCGGGCGGACCTAGTCGAGGTAGTCGCGCAGCACCTGGGAGCGCGACGGGTGGCGCAGCTTCGACATGGTCTTGGACTCGATCTGGCGGATGCGCTCGCGCGTGACGCCGTACACCTTGCCGATCTCGTCGAGGGTCTTCGGCTGACCGTCGGTGAGACCGAAGCGCATGGAGACGACGCCCGCCTCGCGCTCGGACAGGGTGTCCAGGACGGAGTGCAGCTGCTCCTGCAGCAGCGTGAAGCTGACCGCGTCGGCCGGGACGACCGCCTCGGAGTCCTCGATGAGGTCACCGAACTCGCTGTCGCCGTCCTCGCCCAGCGGGGTGTGCAGGGAGATGGGCTCGCGGCCGTACTTCTGGACCTCGATGACCTTCTCGGGGGTCATGTCGAGTTCCTTGGCCAGCTCCTCCGGGGTGGGCTCGCGGCCCAGGTCCTGGAGCATCTGACGCTGCACGCGCGCGAGCTTGTTGATGACCTCGACCATGTGCACCGGGATACGGATGGTGCGCGCCTGGTCGGCCATCGCGCGGGTGATCGCCTGGCGGATCCACCAGGTGGCGTACGTGGAGAACTTGTAGCCCTTGGTGTAGTCGAACTTCTCCACCGCGCGGATCAGACCGAGGTTGCCCTCCTGGATGAGGTCCAGGAAGAGCATGCCGCGGCCGGTGTAACGCTTGGCCAGGGAGACCACCAGACGGAGGTTGGCCTCCAGCAGGTGGTTCTTGGCGCGGCGGCCGTCCTCGGCGATGATCTCCAGCTCACGCTTGAGCTTGGGCGCCAGCTTGTCGGAGTTGGCCAGCTTGTCCTCGGCGAACAGACCCGCCTCGATGCGCTTGGCGAGCTCGACCTCCTGCTCGGCGTTGAGCAGGGGGACCTTGCCGATCTGCTTGAGGTAGTCCTTGACCGGGTCGGCGGTGGCGCCGGCGGCGGCGACCTGCTGGGCGGGCGCGTCGTCCTCGTCCTCGTCGGAGAGTACGAAGCCGGCGTTCTCGGTGCCCTCGGGCTCCTCCGCGGCCTTGGTGTCCTCGAGGACCTCCTCGTCGCCCAGCTCGGCGTCGTCCTTCTTGGCCGTGGTCTTCTTGGCGGCCGTCTTCTTGGCCGTGGTCTTCTTGACGGCCGCCTTCTTCGCGGTCGTCTTCTTGGCAGCCGCCTTCTTGGCGGCTGCCTCCTCCTCGGCGGCGGGGTCGGCGGCCGACGCCGCCGGAGTCGCGGTGGCGGTGGCCTTCCGGGCGGTCACCGTCTTGGCGGCGACCGTCTTGGGGGCGGTGCGCTTGGCGGGACTCTTCGCTGCGACGCTCTTGCGGGTGCGCTTGGGCTCTGCGGCACTGACCATCAGCGTCACACCCTCTTCCTCGAGGATCTGATTGAGGCTGCGCAGTACGTTCTTCCACTGAGTGGCCGGAATCTGGTCAGCTTCGAAGGCCCGACGCACGTCGTCGCCGGCGATCTGCCCCTCAGCCTTTCCCCGCTCAATGAGCGCCATGACAGAGACGGACTCGGCGATCTCCGGCGGGAGCGTACGGGATGTGCTGGCCGACACGAACAACCTCTCGGAACGTTGGAAAACGGCTTCCGGCCCCGCCCACGGGGGGCAGGAGCCGACCACCGGCTTGGGGATGGGCCGACGGCGCGGGCGCGGACCGGGGAGGATGCACAGCGCCATGAACGGCGTCCGTATTCCCTCCGCGGCTGTCACCTCTTAGGTCATCGCGTTCTTTCCAGGAGCGTTACGCCCAATCCGCGTGGCCCGAGTCACACCCCGTAAACGCACACGATCGGTCAAACAACCACGAAAGCGTCCACTCAGGGGCGAGGAGGTCACCTCTCCGAGTCTGCCACGCCGTTCTGGGCATCGGACCCCGCGGGATCATCGATGATCCCGCGGGGTCCGACGGGGGACGGCTCATCGGTGGGGCGCTGCCACAGGAGGGGGATGGCATGCCGGACCGTGCCGTCCGCGGAACGCGGTCAGTGCTCGCGCGGGGCGGGCACCACGCGTTCCACCTCTGGGTGGACCGTGAGCAGTTGCCGCATGGCCGCCTCGGCCGCCGCGCCGTCGCCGCCGGCGAGGGCGTCGACGATCCGGCCGTGCTGTGCCAGGGACGTCTCGTTCGGCCGCTCACAGCCCGTGGCCGGGCCACCCGAGACCTGCAGTGCTGCGGACACGATCCCGGAGAGGTGCTCCAGCATCCGGTTGCCGGCGATCTGGATGAGCAGGGAGTGGAACTCCGCGTCGGCGCGGGCGAAGGTCAGGGCGTCGCCCTGCCCCATGGCGTGGCCCATGATCTCGACCATGTCGGTCAGCCGCTGCTGGACGTCCTCCCGCCCGTGGCCGGCCGCCAGGCAGGCGGCGAGCGGCTCGATCGTCCAGCGCAGCTCGCTGAGCTCACGGCGCTGGTCGTCGCGCTGCGGCCCGAAGGCCCGCCACTCGATGATGTCCGGGTCGAGGAGGTTCCAGTCGCTGACGGGGCGCACGCGCGTGCCGACGTTCGGCCGGGCGCTGACCAGGCCCTTGGCCTCCAGGACGCGGAGCGACTCGCGGACGACGGTGCGGGAGACCTCGAAGCGCTGGCCGATCTCCTCCGGCACCAGCGGGCGGTCGGCACCCAGGTCCCCGGAAACGATCATCTGACCCAGCTGCTGGACGAGTTGGCCGTGCAGCCCGCGACCGCGGCTGCCCGCGGCCCGCCGGCCCATACGGCCCAGCTCCGGGTCCGCGCCGTTCCAGGCAGGGGCCCCGACGCGGTCGACGGCGGGCGTCTCGGCGTAGGGGTAGCGGTCGAGTCCGCCCGGGCTCGCGAGGCCGGAGTCTGCGGAGCGGGCGGCGGTCATCATGGTGTGCGCAAGGGTACTCACGCATCCTTTGTCGGCTCTGCTTCCAACTCCCTTGAGGTCTTTGGTGAAAAGCACACGAAAGGGTGATCGCTCACCCCGTCTCAATTGACGCCTTATCGGAAAGAAACGGGCTTTCTGCGGGGAGTTGCGGCCAGGGGCGGGCCGATGCGTTCGTGGACGGTCGTTATCGGACTCCGCTCCGTAGACCGGTGAGCACGTACGCGCACAGCAGCGCCGCCAGCGACAACGTCAGGGCACCGCCGACGGGTTGGACGACCAGGCGCAGGACCGCGTCCAGGTGGTGTTCGCCCCCGAAGGGCCACCGGAGCGGCACACCGTCCCGCAGCCGCGACGCGAGCGGGGCCGGGGTGCGCGCCGCCGGCCCTTCCGTCGCCTTGTGCACGAGCGGCACGACGAGAAGGGGTACGGCGACGACGACGGCGAGACCGGCGGTGGTGGACCGGAACACGCCCGCGGCCAGCACACCGGCGCAGGCGCACCCGGTCACCAGGCCGAGCCAGCCAGCACTCAGCGGCAGCCAGTCGGCGGGAACCTCGACGGTCTCCCGTCCGTAGACGAGGTAGAGCAGCTCGGCGTCGCACCCGACGGTCAGGACGGCCAGCACCAGCGCGGTGGCCGAGGCCACGAGGAGTTTGGCGGTCAGCAGCCCCAGCCGCCGGGGCACGGTGCCGCGGTCCGCCGCCAGCGCGGGGTGGCGGAACTCGTCACCGAAGGCCAGCGCGCCGAGCAGTCCCGCGCCGAGCGCCGCGGGCGGCAGCGGCAGCTCCCTCGGCCACGCGGCCAGCAGGCGCGGCTGCGGGGTGTGCCCGGCCCGCGCCAGCAGTACGGCGGTGAACGCGGACACGACGAGCACGGCCGCCCCGACGAGGAACCCCGTGCCGACACCCGTGGCGCGGCGGATCTCGTAGCGCAGCGGGCGAAGGGGCCTGGGGGCGGGGCGGACGGAGACGGGAGGGGGAAGCCCGTCAGCGGCGTCGCGCGTGCGGGCGGCCCGGCGCGAGCGGGCCCTGGGGGCCGGGCGGGCGTCCTCGGCGGCGGATTCCTCCGGCTCCTGCCGGGGCGGGGACACGGACGCGGGGGAGCCTCCGCCGGCCGGGGCGCCGGGGCGGTGGTCCGGATCACGTGCCGTGTCGTCCGCGGGGACGGGTTCCCCGGCGTCCCGGACGGCGGTGCCGGCCGGGGTCGCCTTCTCGCCCGGCGCCGGTTCGCCCGCTCCGGCACCGGGTCCCATGTCCCCTGTTTCGTCCGCCAGTCGGTGTACGACGATGCCGTGCCGGAACGCGACCTCGCCGACGTCCGCGCAGGTACTGCCGTAGACGCAGAGGCGGTTGCCACCCTCGTGCACGGCCTCCACGGACCGCCGGGTGGCGCGGGCCTCCTGGGCGAGCAGGGCGGAGAGGCGGGCGGCGTGCGGGCTGCGGACGGCGACGCGGGGACGCAGCCGGGTCCGCGAGAAGTCCGCCGCCTCCTGGTCGGCGACGAGCCTCCCCTGCTCCAGGGTGACCACGTGGTCCGCGATCCGCGCGGCCTCCTTCGGGTCGGCCGTCGTGCACAGCACCGTGCCGCCCTGGGCCGCGTACGCCCGGAGTGTGCCGTACAGCCAGCGGTTCTCGTCGACGGAGAGACCGCGCGCGGGCTCGTCGAGCACGAGTGTGTGCGGGTCCGGCAGCAGTGCGCAGGCCAGTCCCAGGCGGCGGTCCATGCCGCGCGACAGGGTGCCCAGGCGTTCGTCGCGCAGGCTCATGAGCCCTGCCGCCTCCAGGACTTCGTCGGCCCGGCGGACCGGGACGCCCGCGGCGGCGCACAGCATGCGCAGGTGGCCGCGGACGGTGCGGGCGGGGTGGCCCGGCACCTCGCCGAGCAGCACGCCGACTTCGTGGGCGGGATGGGGGATGCGGTGCAGCGGGCGGCCCCTGAAGTAGGTGATGCCACGGCCGCGTTGGAGTTCGAGCATGAGCCGGAGCGCCGTCGTCTTGCCGGCGCCCGGCGCTCCGAGCAACGCGGTGACGCGGCCCGCGTGCGCCTCGAAGGAGACGTCGTCGACGGCGGGCGGAAGCTCTTTGCGGGGGCTGCTGGTCAGTCCGGTGGCCTGGATCACCCGATGCAAGATAGCGCGCCATATCGGATTTTCCGGGCATCTCGTGGCCGGTCGGCGGAGGGGAAGGCCGCTGCCCCGCCCGGCCCGTTGGCCGGGTCCGGCCGTGCCGCGTCAGACCTCGGGGCGCAGCATCGGGGGGTTGAGCAGGGTGGCGCCTCCGGCCCGGAAGAGCTGGGCGGGGCGACCGCCCTGCCGGGTGGTCGTGCCACCGGTGGGGACCAGGAAGCCCGGCGTGCCCGTCACCTTGCGGTGGAAGTTGCGCGGGTCGAGCGCCACGCCCCAGACCGCCTCGTAGACCCGGCGCAGCTCGCCGACGGTGAACTCGGGCGGGCAGAAGGCCGTCGCCAGCGACGAGTACTCGATCTTGGAGCGGGCGCGTTCCACCCCGTCCGACAGGATCCGGGCGTGGTCGAAGGCGAGTGGCGCCACCGGCTCGTCGTCCCGGCCGTAACCGCCCTGCTGCAGCAGCTCCTCCACGGGTGCCCAGCGTGCGTTGCTGGCGTCACCGCCCGCCCGGGGCGCGGGCAGGTCGGGGGCGAGGGCGAGGTGGGCGACGCTGACGACCCGCATCCGGGGGTCGCGCCCGGGATCGCCGTACGTGGCGAGCTGTTCCAGGTGAGCGCCGTTGTCCTGGGCGGGAACGGCGGGGTCGTGCACCCTCAGACCTGTCTCCTCGGCCAGTTCCCGGGCCGCCGCCTGCGCCAGGTCCTCGTCGTCCCGCACGAAGCCGCCGGGGAGCGCCCAGCGCCCCTGGAACGGCGCCTCGCCCCGGCGCACCGCCAGCGCGCACAGGGCATGGCGGCGTACGGTCAACACGACCAGGTCCACGGTGACGGCGAAGGGAGGAAAGGCTGACGGGTCGTAGGGCATGCGGTGATCATAGTCGTCTGCCTGACGATAAACACTCCCTTCGCCGACCGTGACACCAACTGATCCACTTCGCTCCGGCGGGTCCGTCCTTCCGCTCTCCCTGCCCCCCGGCGAGGAGGTGCCCCACCGGGTCAGGCTCCCAACTGGAGTCCGTCGGCCGCTTCCTCGACCACGGCGAGACCGAGCCGGCTGATCCGTACGGCGAAGGGGGCGCCCGCCACGCGCAGTCCCGTCAGGACCGTCTCGCCCAGCGGGGCGCCGCGCACCGGGCGCAGCGCGACCGTCCGGGCCGGGGCGTCGGGGCGGATCCCCGCGAGCGTGGTCGGCAGCAGGACTCCGGCGGCCGCCGCCGTGGCCGCCGGGCGGCAGGCCGCCGGGTGCGGGAGCGGAGCGCTCCCCTCGGTCCGCTGCTCCCCCGCGTACATCTCGGGCAGCCGGTGGCCGAACGCCTCCGCCGCTCCGAGCACGTCCCGCAGCAGGGACGCCGCCTCCCTCTCGTAGCCGGCGGCCGCGAGTCCCGCGACGGCGAGCGCCGTCTCGCGGACCCGCACGGCGCCGGAACGGTGTCCGAACGGGTTGTAGCCCGCCTCCTTCACACCCATGCCGCGCAGGCCCCAGCCCGAGTCCAGGTCGGGGCCGCCCAGCAGCCGCGCCAGCCGCTCGGTCCGCACCTTGTCGAGGAGGCCGGGCGCGAGTTCGCCCCCGCCCAGCAGTCCGGTGTCGAGGAGGTGCGCGACCGGTGCGCCCAGGTGCGGGACGGGGCGGCCGTCCGGGGTACGGGCCGCCGCCGGCCGGTCTCCGCGCGGACCGTCGATCCAGAAGTCGTCGTGGAAGGCCCCGCGCAAGGTCCGCGCCCACTGCCGCAGTCCGGCGCCGCCCGGTCTGCCGTACGCGTCGAGCAGGTCGGCGCCGAGCAGGGCCACCCGGTGGGCCTGGGCCTGTGTCTCGCAGCGGACGGGTCCGCCGGGTTGCGGGTCGGGCAGGTAGGCGCCGTCGCCCACCGTCTTCCGCAACCAGGTCAGACAGCGTTCGGCGGCCGGAAGCAGCTCCTCGGTCTCGCGTTCGGGGAGCCCCCAGCGGCGGGCCTCGGCCAGGAGCACGGGGAAGAGCAGCGTGGCCTCCGTTCCCGTGCAGCCGGGAGGCAGATGGGGCCCGGCGTCGCGGCGCGGACCGGGGATCATGCCGGCCTTCGGTCCCGGCCCGGGCAGTTGGGTGCGGGCGAGGATGCGCAGGGTGCCCGCGGCGAGCCCGGTGCCGAGCGGCAGGGCCATCCGGGCGGCGGCGAGGGCCTCGGCCGGGGCGAGCCCGCAGCGCCAGGGGCGCCGGCCGCGAGGTGGAGGTCGGCGGGGTGCTCCGGGTCACGCAGCAGGAGGGCCCGGAGGTCGTCGGCGCTCGTCCGCAGCAGGGCGGGGACCCGCGGATCGTCTCCTGCGGCACGCGCCGGGGCGAGCGGGCTCGTGGCCGTGCGGCCCGCGGAACGAAGAGGCGCCGCCCCGTCCTGCCGTACCCGCAACTCGATGCTCGCGCTGCCGCCCGGGGGCAGGTCGAACTCCCAGCGCAGCAGTCCGGCGGAGGCCAGCGCCTCGGCCGGCGGCGGTTCGGCCGTGACCGACGCGCGTGCGCCGGCACGGGACCAGCGCAGGCCACAGGCGTGGACATCGGCCGGCAGTTCGGGCCCCGCGCGGCCGGCGGCGATCGCCCCGAGGTCGGCGAGATCCGTGCCGAGGGCCACCTCGACGGGCAGGCGCAACGGACGCGGGGCCGCACTGCGCAGCGTGATCCGTTCCGTGCCGTCCGCGCAGCGTGTCCGCTCCACGACCACGTCCGGGTCCGGGCCGCCGCCTCGCGGGGACACCCGCAGCGTCCCCACGAAACGGGCCCGGTCGGCGGCCACCATCCGCGCCTGGACCGCGAGCGGCTCCCGCCCGGCCACGCGGACCTGGCACCGGGAGAGGAGACGCCGTCCCGCGCGGTAGAACCCTTCCAGCCCGCTGCCGGTCTGCTGTCCCCGTTCCGTCGAGATGGCGAGGCCGGGCAGGGCGACGCAGATCATGGCGGTGTGCGCGGGCGGCAGTTCGGCGGGCCACCGACGGGTGGAGTGGTGGTCCCGCTGTCCTGGCAGTGGTGTCCCCGTACCGGTCGGGGCTCCGGCGCGAGCGGCGAAAGGGGCGGGCGGAGCCGGCTGGTGCATGGGAATGCCTTCTCTGTGCTCGGTGTGGCTCGGGCGGGCTCGTCGCCGACAGGTTTCGGTCAGGCTGGTGGAAGTGGAATACGACGTCACGCCCCGTCCAGGCGTTCCGCCACTCAGGTGAACGGAACCGCCCGTCTCCGGGTCACGCCCACGCCCACCCGCACCGCGGGCAGCCGTGCCTCTCCCCGTGCCTGAACGGCCTGGGAAGTACTCCCAGGGCGATGGGGGTCCCCAGCTCGAGCGGAGCCGGGAGCGGGGGAAGGTGGGCGGTGGGGGTGCCTCCCGCTCACCGGGGTCTCCTCGCTCGATCGAAGTCGAGAGCGGGGGGGGCACCCCGCCGGCGCCGGGCCGCTCAGCCTCCCCGCCCGCTCCGGACAGCCGTCGCCTGTCCGGAGTGGACCCCGGGGACGGTTCCCGGCCCGACGGCACAGCACCTCCGCCACCGCCCACCACACCTCCTTGAGGCCGGTTCCTGCGCAACGAGCGCAACATCTCAGCTCGCTCACTCCTCCCGGTCACCACCCTGGCGACCGGTCTGCGCGCCCGGCCGCGAGGCACCGCGGCGACGCCCCGCGCCGGGGCCGGCCGCGCCGGGACGCGTTCCGCTCTCGTCCGCGCCGCCCGCTGCGGGGTGGGCGCTCGCCGCCGACGTACGCGGATGCGGAACCCGTCGTCCCGGTCGGCCGCCCTCCGTGCGGACCCGGCGAGGGAGAGCACTGCCGGTGCCGGACGCACGGGTGTGGCGCCGGCGGGGCAGGGGAGCCGCTTCGGGGCCCGGAACCGCGGGTTCGGCAACCGGCGGCTCCGTGGTCACGGCCGCCGGCCCGTCCGGCGTCGCCCGCCCACGCTCCCCGCGCTCGGACCGCAGGCAGCGGCGGATCGACTCCGGGTCCAGTCCCTCGTTGCACGCCTGGTGCAGAAGCCGGGCGAAGAGGTAGTCGGGGTCGGCGCCCAGGGCCATGGCGAGTGCTTCCCGGGCCTCCAGTTCGTCACCGGTGGACCAGGCGACCCACCCGGCGAGGGTGAGGGGTGCCGCGGCGTGCTCGCCGTACGCTCCGACGCAGCGGCGGGCCAGGGCGCGCCACAGGCGAAGGGCCGGGCCCGCCTCGTCGCCCTCCATCCACTCGGCCGCGCGGTCGCGGGTCGTGCGGTCCTGCAGGCCGAGGATCAGCGCCGCGGCCTCGTCGTGCCCGAGCAGTTCGTCGTCCCGCAGGTCCGCCGGGAGCGTGCCGGGCACGGACGGGGCGTCGGCGAGACGGCCCAGGATCCGCTCGGCCAGCCCCAGTGTCTCCCCGGCGACCTCGTGCCGGCCTTCCCCGTCGAGGATCCTGGGGATCAGCGCCAGGCCGGCGGCGTCCAGGGCGGCCTCCTGTTCCCGGGCGGCGGAGTGCTCCCACGGCTGGAGCCTGGCGCGCAGTTCGCGCAGGGTGCCGCGGACCTGGAGCCCGGCGTAGGTGGCGGCGGCGGCCAGCACCGAGGTGCCGGGCAGGCCCATCGGTGTCCCCTCGGAGGGGCAGCAGCCCTCGTCGTCGCAGCAGTACGACCAGAAGCGGCCGTCCGAGACGCACAGGGCCTCGACCACCGGAATGTCCAGGGCGCCGCACTCCAGGCGCAGGGTGTGGGCGAGCGGACCCAGCCGCTCCTTGACCTGCCGGCCGGATTCGCCCCGGCCCGGTTCGTGGCAGAGGAAGACGACCATCTGCTCGGGCCGGGCGCCCCGGCGCTCGCTGCCCGTCACCAGGCCGTGGGCCAACTGCCGGGCGGCGGCGGGCCAGTCGTCGGGGTTGGCGGGGATACCGAGCCGGGCGCGGCCGCCGAACCGGCCCCGTCCGTCCTTGTCGTGCAGGGCGACCAGCACGATGCTGTCCTCGGGGCGGTAGCCGAGCAGGTAGGGCAGGGCGTCGGCGAGTTCGGCCGGGGAGCGCAGGGTGACCTGCTGTCCGTCGCCATGGCTGTCGTACGCGGTGCAGGTGATGTCCTGCGGACGCGGTGCGCGGTCTTCGTCACCGCCGGGTGTCCGGGGACCGGTGTCACGCCCGGAGATGTCACCGTTTTCGGGGGATCCAGTGGTTTCGCCGTGGTTCGTCATGCGAAGACGATCTCGCGGATTGCGGCCTTCCGGTTTTCCCTGTGGATAACTTCGAGCAGGAACATGTCACCGACCTCGGGGGCACGGGGGCCGCTCCCGCGCACCCGCCCGCATGTCAGTGGCGTCCTGTTGTATGGACCCATGGAGCACACGAGCAACGCGGATCTCCGCACGGCCGCCGACGCGGTTCTCGCCCGCCTCGTCGGGGACGCCTCGGGCGGGGCCCGGCTGCGCGAGGACCAGTGGCGGGCGATCGAGGCGCTGGTCGCCGACAAGCGCCGGGCCCTGGTCGTGCAGCGCACGGGCTGGGGCAAGTCCGCGGTCTACTTCGTGGCCACCTCGCTGCTGCGGGCACAGGGCAGCGGCCCCACCGTGATCGTCTCCCCGCTGCTGGCGCTCATGCGCAACCAGGTGGAGGCCGCGGCCAGAGCCGGAATCCGCGCCCGGACCATCAACTCCTCCAACAGCGAGGAATGGGACTCCGTCCAGACGGAGATCGCCGCGGGCGACGTCGATGTGCTGCTGGTGAGTCCGGAGCGGCTGAACAACCCCGACTTCCGCGACCAGGTGCTGCCCAGGCTCTCCGCCGCGACCGGGCTCCTGGTGGTCGACGAGGCGCACTGCATCTCCGACTGGGGGCACGACTTCCGCCCGGACTACCGCCGGCTGCGCACCATGCTCGCCGACCTCCCGGACGGCGTTCCCGTCCTCGCCACCACCGCCACCGCCAACGCCCGTGTCACCGCCGATGTCGCGGAACAGCTGGGTACGGGAGGCTCGTCGGACGCGCTGGTGCTGCGGGGCCCGCTGGACCGGGAGAGCCTGAGCCTGAGCGTGCTGCGCCTGCCGGACGCCGCGCACCGGATGGCCTGGCTCGCCGACCACCTGGACGAGCTCCCGGGCTCGGGGATCGTCTACACGCTCACCGTGGCCGCCGCCGAGGAGGTCACCGCCTTCCTGCGGCAGCGCGGGCACACCGTCGCCTCGTACACCGGCAGGACGGAGAACGCCGACCGGCAGCAGGCCGAGGAGGATCTGCTCGCCAACAAGGTGAAGGCCCTGGTCGCCACCTCCGCGCTCGGCATGGGCTTCGACAAGCCCGATCTGGGCTTCGTGGTGCATCTCGGTTCGCCCTCCTCCCCCATCTCCTACTACCAGCAGGTCGGCCGCGCCGGGCGCGGTGTCCGGCACGCCGAGGTGCTGCTGCTGCCGGGGAAGGAGGACGAGGCGATCTGGGAGTACTTCGCCTCGCTCGCCTTCCCCTCGGAGGACCTGGTGCGCCGTACGCTCGACGTCCTCGCGCACTCCGACCGGCCCGTGTCGCTGCCGGCCCTCGAGCCACTGGTGGAACTGCGCCGCTCCCGGCTGGAGACCATGCTCAAGGTGCTCGACGTGGACGGGGCGGTGAAGCGGGTCAAGGGCGGCTGGATCGCGACCGGGCGGCCGTGGACGTACGACGCCGAGCGGTACGCGTGGGTGGCGCGCCAGCGCAAGGCCGAACAGCAGGCGATGCGCGAGTACGCGGCGAGCACGGACTGCCGGATGGAGTTCCTGCAGCGCCAGTTGGACGACGAGGGCGCCAAGCCCTGCGGACGCTGCGACAACTGCGCGGGCGCGCGGTACACCCCCGAGGCCTCCTCGACCGCCCTCGAGGCGGCCCGCGTGGATCTCGGCCGGGCGGGCGTCGAGGTGGAGCCCCGGCGGATGTGGCCCACCGGGCTTCCGGCGATCGGCATGGACCTCAAGGGGCGTATCCCGGCGGGGGAACAGGCCGCTCGGGGCATGGCGTTGGGGCGTCTGTCGGACATCGGCTGGGGCAACCGGCTGCGACCGATGTTCGCGCCGCAGGCACCGGACGGGCCGGTGCCGGACGATGTCGCCCGGGCCGTGGTGGGTGTGCTGGCCGACTGGGCCAAGGGGCCGGGCGGTTGGGCTCCGGGGGCGGCGGACCCCCAGCCGCGGCCGGTGGGGGTGGTCACCCTCGCCTCCCGCAGCCGGCCCCGGCTGATCCACTCGCTCGGGGCACGCATCGCGGAGATCGGGCGGCTGCCGCTGCTGGGATCGGTGGATTACACGGGTGAGGCGCACTCCGCCTCCCGGAGCAACAGCGCCCAGCGCCTCAAGGCCCTCGACGGGGCGCTGACCGTGCCCGCCGGCCTCGCCGCCGCGCTGGCCGAGGCGCGGGGCCCGGTTCTCCTCGTGGACGACTACACGGAGACGGGCTGGACTCTCGCGGTCGCGGCACGCCTGCTCCGGCAGGCCGGTGCACAGGGTGTGCTGCCTCTGGTGCTGGCCGTACAGGGCTGATGGTTCGGACCACCCGGCGGGTGGGGATATTAGCCGTGGAACATCCGATACCGGACCGCTGCATCAATTGCTCGTTGCCGCATCCAAGTTCGACAGGAAGAATTGAAGGACGCACCCGCACGGCTCGCCCGCCGATCAGGTAGGCCTCTGTTGCGTGCGCGCTCCCCCCAATCCGACCCCGCCCGCAGTCCGGGCGTAGCCGAAGGGAGAACCGTGACCTTCGGATTCGCTCCGTCCTCGGCGGCATCGCTGTCGACGTCCGCCGCTTCCGCCACTCGTGTGCTCGAACCCGCGGAGTGGGCCGCCGCGGGAATCCCGCTGCTGGGCAGTCCGCGGGAGGTGGTCAGCGGACTGCACGCCCGGCACCGTCCCGGTCCGGCGACCGCGGTCGTCGCCGTACTCGATCCGGACGAACGGGTGCGGGCGAGCGCGTCGTTCACCCGGCGTACCGCCTCCGCGGACGGCTGGTTGCTCCGCAATGTGCTGCTGTCCCAGTTGCGCCGGGTGATCCCGCACGACCTGCGCCGCCGCACCCCGGTGCGCACCGCCGTGCTGCTCTACTGCCGTGACGGCGACGCACGCTGGACGGAGGAGGACGGTGCGTGGATGTGGGGGCTGCGGGACGCCTGCACTCTGCACGGGCTGCGCTGCGGTGCGTACATCACGCTGACCCGTGACGGGTGGCAGGTCCTCGGCGAGGGGCGTGGCGGCCGTCACCCCAGCGCCGGCTCGGCGCCGGAACCGTTCGCCACGTCCGCGGCACCGCCCCGGATACCGCGCACCGGTGGCGCCGCGTCAGAGGTTCTGCGCCGCGCGGCGGCACGCTGACGGTACGGGACGCCGCCCGGGCATCCAGGCCTCACGTGGTGGCGTGGAGCGGGCCGCGGCGCGGCGCGTCCGCGCGACGCCGGACCCGGCCCGGTACCGAGGCGGCCGAGACGCGAGAGCGTCGGCCCCTCCGGTCCCGGGCACGCCGAGTCCCCGGTCGTGCGGACGCCGCGACCGCGGCGTCCGTGTCCCCCTCGGCGTCCGGCCGGACGCCTTGGTGCCGGCTCAGACGCCCGCGCCCAGCACCGAGTTGATGCGCTGCGGGTCGCCGCAGACGATCAGCAGGGTGCCGGCCCGGGCGTGCGCCACCGACAGCGCGGAGGCGGCCGCGGGTTCCGGGCCTCCGTTGACGGCGACCACGACGACGGGGCGCACACCGGCACGCTCGGCGACCTTGGCGTCCGCGTAGAAGACGTCGTCACCGGCGTCGTGCTGGGCCCAGTAGGAGGCTTCACCGAAGGACAGTTCGTGGGTGGCCCACGGGTGCGGGTCACCGGTGGTGATCACCAGCACGTCGCCGGGGGCGCGGCCCGAGTCCAGCAGCAGGTCCACGGCCTCTTCGGCGGCGTCGAGCGCCCCCTGGGCCGAGGCCGGGATCAACTGGAGCTGCGGGGTGGCCGCCGCGGGCGCGGGCGGGCCCGGGGGAACGGGCTTGGCCGCGTCGCGCGACGCGCGCTGCACCGGCGGCGCGGGCCGCGGCGGGCCGGGACGACCGGGACGCGACGGAGCCGCGGGGCGGGGACCGGGTACGGGGCGGGGGGTCGGCGCGGTGCGGGGACCCTGGGCACTCTCGTGAATCTGAGGCTCCTCGGGAATGAGAGGCATGGGTTGATTTTTATCAAACGCTGGTACGGCTCGCGCCGCCGGGTGGCACATGAGTGCGAGCGGTCCGTCAGAAGTCGAAGCCGAGTTGACCCTCGATTTCCGGAACGCGCCCTTCCGTCAAGCTGCGGACCTTCTTGAGGTGCCGCCACTGGGGCAGCGCATCAAGATACGCCCACGACAACCGGTGGTACGGGGTGGGCCCCCGGACCTCCAGTGCGGCCTTGTGCACGGGCGACGGATACCCGGCGTTGTCCGCAAAACCGAAGTCTGCATGGTCGACACCCAGTTCGGCCATCATTTTGTCGCGCTGAACCTTGGCGATCACCGAGGCCGCCGCGACGGCCACACACGACTGGTCGCCCTTGATGACCGTACGGACCTTCCAGGGCGTGCCGAGATAGTCGTGTTTGCCGTCGAGGATCACCGCGTCCGGCCGGACCGGCAGCCCCTCCAGCGCACGCCCCGCCGCCAGCCGCAGCGCGGCCGTCATCCCCAGGGCGTCGATCTCCTCGGGAGAGGCGTGCCCCAGGGCGTACGAGGTCACCCAGCTCCGCAGCGTCTCGGCGAGCTCGGTGCGCCGCCTGACGGTGAGGAGCTTGGAGTCGGTGAGCCCTCCCGGGGGCCGGCGCAGTCCGGTGACCGCCGCGCAGACGGTGACAGGGCCGGCCCACGCACCGCGCCCCACCTCGTCGACACCTGCAACGATCTTCGCCCCGGTCGTGGCGCGCAGAGAGCGCTCGACGGTGTGAGTAGGTGGTTCGTACGGCATGGCGCCCCTAGCGTACGCCGCCCGCGGCGGCCCGCGACACCCCGGTCCCCGAGCGGCGCCGACAACTCGGGGAAACCGCGGTCAGGAGCCGGCCGGCCGCAGCAGCGGAACCATCAACTGGTCGATCATCTCCTCCAGATCGACGTCCGACCATTCGCTGCCGCACATCTTCGAGCGATACATCATCATCGCCGGAATGGCGTCGAAGACATATCCGTTCGCCGCGTCGGCACGCACCTCTCCCCGCTCTATTCCACGCTCGATCACGGCGCGCAGCATCTTGATGGTGGGTTCCACGACCCCTTCGAAGATGACGGCGTGGAAACGCTCGGCCTGGAGCGTGTCACATTCGTGAATCACCGAACGCAGAGCGTACCCCGGCTGGGAGAACATCGCGTCGCGCGCCCTCAGGCACAGGTCCAGCAGATCCTCGCGCACACCGCCCAGGTCCGGCGCCTCGTCGAACCGCGGCAGTCCGGCCCGCAGCGCGTCCGCGACCAGATCCTCCTTGGACGGCCAGCGCCGGTAGACGGCGGCCTTTCCGGTCTGGGCGCCCGCGGCGACGCCCTCCATCGTCAGGCCGTTCCAGCCGACCGTACTGAGCTGCTCCAGGGCGGCATCGAGGATCGCGCGTTCCAGCACGGCACCGCGGCGGCGGGAGGCGGCCGTCCGATCCTGGGCGGCCACCCAACTCGAAGAAACCATCTGACTCTTCTCCAACGAGCAGAGGAAGCGGACATTCGGGGATGAAGCGCGCGCCACACGGCGACCGAGGGGGACGCGCCGAGCGACAACGCACTCAGTGAACGCTTGCGTTCACTGTCGGGGACTCATACCGTTGGCGCAACAGTGAACGCGAGCGTTCACTGACGCACTCGTGGGGGACCCATAGTGACAACCTCTCCTTTGACTCAGACCCAGAAGCCAGGTGCGGCCCGCCGGGACGGACGTCCCGGCATCGCGCTCACCGTCATCGCGGCCTGCCAGCTCATGGTGGTACTCGACTCGACGATTGTGAACATCGCGCTGCCGCACATCCAGAACGCTCTCGAGTTCAGCACCACCGACCTCACCTGGGTGATCAGCGCCTACACCCTGACCTTCGGTGGCCTGCTGCTGCTCGGCGGCCGGGCCGGCGACATCCTCGGCCGCCGCCGTGTCTTCATGACCGGCATCCTGCTGTTCACCCTCGCCTCGCTGCTCGGCGGATTCGCCCAGGAGCCGTGGCAGCTGCTGGCCGCACGCGTCCTGCAGGGCGTGGGCGGCGCCATCGCCTCGCCCACCTCGCTGGCGCTCATCACCACCACGTTCCCGGAAGGACCCGAGCGCAATCGCGCCTTCGGCATCTTCGCCGCGGTCTCCGCGGGCGGCGGTGCCATCGGCCTGCTCGCGGGCGGCATGCTCACCGAGTGGCTCGACTGGCGGTGGGTGCTCTTCGTCAATGTGCCGATCGGCCTGCTGATCGTCGTCCTCACACCGATGTACATCAACGAGTCCGAGCGGCACACCGGCCGTTTCGACATCGCGGGCGCGGTGACCTCGACGGCCGGCATGGCCTCTCTCGTCTACGGTTTCATCCGCGCGGCGGAGGAAGGCTGGCGGGACGGGCTGACCATCGGCTCCTTCGCGGCCGCCGCGGTCCTGCTGGTGGCCTTCGCGCTGATCGAGTCCCGGGCCAAGGAGCCGATCACCCCGCTGCGGATGTTCACCGACCGCAACCGCGCGGGCACGTACGTGATCATGCTCAGCCTGGCCGCGGCGATGTTCGGCATGTTCTTCTACATCGTCCTCTTCGTGCAGAACGTGCTCGGCTACAGCCCGATCGAGGCCGGTCTCGCGTTCCTGCCGGTGACGGTCGTGATCGCGCTCGGGGCCGGCCTGTCGCAGCGGTTCCTTCCCGTGTTCGGCCCCAAGCCGTTCATGCTCGTCGGGTCGGCGCTCGCCGCGGTCGGACTGGCCTGGCAGACGCTGATCAGCTCCGACAGCTCCTATGTCGGCGGCATCCTCGGCCCCATGCTGATCTTCGGCTTCGGTATGGGACTGAACTTCGTGACGCTGACGCTCACCGCGATCTCCGGGGTGGCCCAGCACGAGGCCGGCGCCGCGTCCGGGCTGCTCAACGCCACCCAGCAGGTGGGCGGGTCGGTGGGACTGGCCCTCCTGACGACGGTGTTCGGCACGGCCGGCAAGGACGAGGCGGAGAAGCAGATCCCGGGCTTCCTCGCGGAAGGGACGGCGGAGCAGAAGGCGGAGTTCGCCCAGACGCAGCAACTGCCCGCTCCCTGGGGCCACGAGGTGCTCACCGAGGGCATCTCCACGGCCTTCGTCCCGGCTGCCGCGATGGCCGTACTCGCCCTGGCCACCGCGTGGTTCGTCATACGGGTCCGCAAGAGCGACCTGGAGGCGCTGTCCGGCTCGGCCGGGCCGGGCATGGGCTGAGAAGGACACACCACGGGGCCGGCCCGGCGGCTCGCCGGCCGACGTCTTCGGACCCGGCCGGCGAACGCCCGGCCGGCCCGTGCCCATCAGCGCGAGCAGAACCCCGAGCAACGCTTTCACGATCACCACCACGGCCCCTCCCCCACACCACTCCCGCACGACGGACTCATCTACACGTGTCAGGCCTCATGCCTCACACAGCGGACGTCTCGACAACGAGCGGACGGTCACGGAGAGTTCCCGAGATGCACAGAGAGTTCTGAACTCCGCCCCGGACCGGGGCGGAGGCGAGTCCCCGCCCTCAGACCGCGGTCCGCATCCACTCCGGCAGGGGCTCGACCCGGTCGGCCCACTCGGCGGGCGGTGCCCCCGCCTTCTCGGCGGCGACCACGCCGCCCACGATCGCACAGGTCGTGTCGACGTCCCCGCCCACCTGCGCGGTCGTCCAGAACGCCCGCTCGTAGTCGCCGAGAGCCCGGGCCGCCGACCAGAGCGCGAAGGGCACGGTGTCATGCGCCGTCGTACGCCGTCCGCAGCCGAGTACGGCCGCGACGGTGGCCGCGTCCGCGTAGTCGAGCATGTCCCGGGCCCGGCGCAGCCCCGCGCCGACCGCGCTCCTCGCGGGCACCAGCGCGATCACCCCGTCGAGGAGGGCTTCCGAGCCGGGCGGCCCGCCGGGCGCGGCGACCAGCGCGGCCGCCGCCGCGACGGCCATCGCGCCGACCACGGCCTCACAATGCTGGTGCGTGGGGTAGGCGGAGATCTCGGCTTGATGGGTGGCCTGTTCCGGGTCGTCCGCGTACCAGGCGCCCAACGGCGCGATCCGCATCGCGGCGCCGTTGCCCCACGACCCCTGCCCGTTGAAGAGCGCGGCGGCGAGTTCCCGCCAGTCTCCGCCCTCGCGGACCAGCCGCAGCAGCCGGTTGACCGCGGGCCCGTAACCCCGGTCGAAGTCGTGATGCGTGGCGAAGGACCGCGCGAGGGCGTCCTGGTCGATCCGGTGGTGCGTGGCCAGGACGGAGACGACGGAGCACGCCATCTCCGTGTCATCCGTCCACTGCCAGGGCGCCGGGGGCAGTTCGCGGCGCTTGAGCAGCGGGTAGTTCACCGGCACGAAGAACTGGGAGCCGAGCGCGTCCCCCACGGACACACCGCGCAGGCTGGCCAGGGCGCGGTCCAGGCGCCCGGCGGGAGAGGAATCAGCGGTCATCGCCCTGCCACTCTATCCGGTGACCCTCTGACCATCCGGTGATCCCGTAGGGTTCCGGATCCCGCCAGCGCCCGAAGGGCCGGTCGAGGGTGTACTTGCCGTTCTCCCCCAGAACGAGCACGCGCATCTCGGCGTTCCCCGGGTTCGACAGCGACTCGAACTCCGCCACGGTCCAGTGGAACCACCGCATGCAGAACAGCCGCATGGCCAGACCATGGGTGACGATCAGGACGTTCGGGGGGTGGTCGGGGGCCTCGAAGCTGCGGAACAGGCTCTCCAGGAAGCCGCCGACCCGGTCGTAGACGTCGGCCCCGGACTCCCCCTGGGCGAACCGGTAGAAGAAGTGCCCGTAGGCGTCCCGGTAGGCCTTCTGCAGCCGCACGTCCTCGCGGTCCTGCCAGTTGCCCCAGTCCTGCTCGCGCAGCCTCGGCTCCTCGCGCACGCGTATCCGCCCCGGGTCGAGCCGGAAGGCGCTCAGCGTCTGGTGCGTGCGGCGGTAAGGAGAGACGTAGACGCTGACGCGTTCATGGCCGAAGAGTTCCCGCAACCGCTCGCCCGTCTCCTCCGCCTGCAGTCTGCCCCGTTCGGTCAGGGCCAGGGCGTGATCGGGTTCGCGCTCATAGACGGAGTCATCAACATTGCCCGTTGATTCGCCGTGTCGGACAAGGACGATGCGCCGTGGTCGTGCCATGCCAAAACCCTAGATCGGGTGACGGCCGGACGAGCACCCGTGCGGGCCCCGTACGGCGTAGGTCACACATGTCCCGCACCCCGCGTCACACCGGATCCACACCGTTCCGCGTCCGGAGATCAAACCGTCCAGGCCGATTCCATCTCCACGATGTCTCCCGCGAGGGCCGCGACGTCGGCCTCCGTCTGCGCCCGCAGGGCGAGGCGTTCCACCCGCTCGGTGCGGTACTTGCCGTGCTCGGCGGCCGACCGCCACATCGACAGCACCAGGAACTCGTGCCCGGGCGCCTCTCCGAACAGCCCCCGGACCATGCCGGGCGAGCCGGCCATGGCCGGATTCCAGACCTTCTCCTGCATCAGTACGAAGTGCTCCGACCGCTCCTCGTGCACGCGGCACAGCGCCACCCTGAGCAGGTCGGCGTCCGTGAACCGCGGTTCGAAGCCGGTCTTCACGTCGAAGCGGTGGTCGAAGAGTCTGACCTGGGCGTCCTTGAACGTGCCCGACTGGGCCGAGGCGAGCCGGTCGTGGGAACGGGCCATGAACGAGTCGTAGAAGGCACGGCTCTCCCAGAAGGAGAAGATGTGCGCCACGTCCGGCCGCCCCCGGCTCCAGCCTCCGCCCTGCCCGCGAAACCCCGGCTCCCCCAGAAGCCCCGCCCACTTCCGCTGCCCCCGCTCGAACCCTCGGCGGTCCACCACGGTGCAGCGAATCCACTTGACCAGCACCGCGCCATCGTAAGGCCAGGGAGCGCGGCGCCGGTCACTCTCGGAGTGACTGCTTACCGTCGTCCGCCGCCACGCGCGTGGCAGGATGGACAACCCGCCGGGAGCGCCCGGCAATCGGGGTGAGCGGGCAGGACGGTCACGGGGAAGGGGAAGACTGGTGAACGGCCTCAACAAGGGCATCCGCAAGGTCGAGATCGCGCTGAGGTGGGACCCGAGTCCGTCGGGGGAACCCTCCACCGACCTGGATCTCGTCGCCGCGCCCTATCCGGCGGGCGAGGCGCACGGCGCTCCCGCCTACGTGGTGCACTTCGACAGTCGTTCCCCCGACGGCACCATCACGCTCAACCGGGACAGCAAGGACGGCCAGGGCTTCGGCTACGACGAGGTCATGACGCTGGAGCTGGACCGGCTCGACCAGCGGTACGCGCGCGTGGTGGTCGGCGTCGTCATACAACAGCACCAGGGGCGGCGGACGTTCTCCGGGGTGGGCAACCCCGGTCTGCGCGTCCGCGAGGGCTACACCGTGCTGGCCGAGGACGACTTCGGCGGTGTCCTCGGGGCCACGGCGGCGACGGTCGCGGAGTTCGTCCGGGACGGGTCGGGAGCCTGGGAGTTCCGCCCCGGTGTCCAGGGGTTCGAGGGCGATCCGGCGGACTTCACCCGTGCGATGGGGACGTCGCGCCGGGCCTGACCGCAGAAAACACCGAGGGCGGTGGCGCCGGGACACCGGCACCACCGCCCTCAGCCGTTCCTCACCCCCGGGCAGCGCCCGGACGTGCCGACCGCGTCAGCTGCAACCGCTGGTCGAGCCGCAGCCCTCGCAGATGTAGCAGGAACCGGCGCGCTGCATCTTCGTACCGCAGGAGAAGCACAGCGGGGCGTCCGCCTGGATGCCCAGCTGCATCTCGACCAGCTCGGCGCTGGTGTGGGCCTGCTTCGGGGCCGGCTTGGCCGCCTCGGCCTCGGCCTTCGGCGTGGCCACCGCCTTCAGCTCCTGGGCACGCGGCGCCGACTGGGCCAGGCCCTCGACGTCGACCTCGTCGTCGGACGGCTCGTACGAACCGGTCTCCAGGTGACGCTGACGCTCCTCGGCGGAGTGGATGCCGAGCGCGGAGCGCGTCTCGAAGGGCAGGAAGTCCAGCGCCAGGCGGCGGAAGATGTAGTCGACGATCGACTGCGCCATCCGCACGTCCGGGTCGTCCGTCATGCCGGCCGGCTCGAAGCGCATGTTGGTGAACTTCGAGACGTACGTCTCCAGCGGCACGCCGTACTGGAGGCCCACCGAGACGGCGATGGAGAAGGCGTCCATCATGCCCGCGAGCGTCGAACCCTGCTTCGACATCTTCAGGAAGACCTCGCCGAGACCGTCGTCCGGGTAGGAGTTGGCGGTCATGTAGCCCTCGGCGCCGCCGACCGTGAAGGAGGTGGTGATGCCGGGTCGGCCCTTCGGGAGGCGCTTGCGGACCGGGCGGTACTCGACGACCTTCTCGACCGCGGCCCGGATCGTCTCCTCGGCCTTCTCGGTGACCTCGGCCTTCTCCTTCTCCTTGGTCTTCGCGGAGAGCGGCTGGCCGACCTTGCAGTTGTCGCGGTAGATGGCGAGCGCCTTGACGCCCAGCTTCCAGGCCTCGAAGTAGATCTCCTCGACCTCCTCGACGGTCGCCGTCTCCGGCATGTTGACCGTCTTGGAGATGGCGCCGGAGATCCAGGGCTGGATCGCGGCCATCATGCGGACGTGACCCATCGGGGAGATGGCGCGCTCGCCCATGGCGCAGTCGAACACCTCGTAGTGCTCCTGCTTGAGACCGGGGGCGTCGATCACATTGCCGTTCTCGGCGATGTGGGCGACGATCGCCTCGATCTGCTCCTCCTGGTAGCCCAGGCGGCGCAGGGCCTGCGGAACGGTGCCGTTGACGATCTGCATCGAGCCGCCGCCGACCAGCTTCTTGAACTTCACCAGCGCCAGGTCGGGCTCGACACCGGTGGTGTCGCAGGACATCGCCAGACCGATGGTGCCGGTCGGGGCGAGCACGGACGCCTGGGCGTTGCGGAAGCCGTTCTTCTCGCCGACACGGACCACGTCCTGCCAGGCCTCGGTGGCGGCGGCCCACACCGGGCTGTCCAGGTCGTCCATGCGCACGGCGCTGCCGTTGGCGTCGGCGTGCTGCTTCATGACGCGCTGGTGGGCGTCGGCGTTGCGGGCGTAGCCGTCGTACGGGCCGACGATCGCGGCGAGCTCGGCAGAGCGGCGGTACGCCGTACCCGTCATCAGGGAGGTGATGGCGCCGGCGAGGGCACGGCCGCCGTCGGAGTCGTAGGCGTGGCCGGTCGCCATCAGCAGGGCGCCGAGGTTGGCGTAGCCGATGCCGAGCTGGCGGAAGGCGCGGGTGTTCTCGCCGATCTTCTGGGTCGGGAAGTCCGCGAAGCAGATCGAGATGTCCATCGCGGTGATGACCAGCTCGACGACCTTCTGGAAGCGCTCGGTCTCGAACGACTGGTTGCCCTGGCTGTCGTCCTTGAGGAACTTCATCAGGTTCAGCGAGGCCAGGTTGCAGGACGTGTTGTCCAGGTGCATGTACTCGCTGCACGGGTTCGACGCGGTGATCCGGCCGGACTCGGGGCAGGTGTGCCAGTTGTTGATGACGCCGTCGTACTGGATGCCGGGGTCGGCGCAGGCCCAGGCGGCCTCGGCGAGCTTGCGGAAGAGCGCCTTGGCGTCGACCTCCTCGATGACCTCGCCGGTCATCCGGGCGCGCAGGCCGAACTTGCCGCCCTGCTCGACCGCCTGCATGAACTCGTCGTTGACGCGGACCGAGTTGTTGGCGTTCTGGTACTGGACGGAGGCGATGTCGTCGCCGCCCAGGTCCATGTCGAAGCCCGCGTCGCGCAGGACGCGGATCTTCTCCTCTTCCTTGACCTTGGTCTCGATGAAGTCCTCGATGTCCGGGTGGTCCACGTCGAGGACGACCATCTTGGCCGCGCGGCGGGTGGCGCCACCGGACTTGATCGTTCCGGCGGAGGCGTCGGCTCCGCGCATGAAGGAGACCGGGCCGGAGGCGTTGCCGCCGGAGGACAGCAGCTCCTTGGAGGAACGGATCCGGGAGAGGTTCAGGCCGGCGCCGGAGCCGCCCTTGAAGATCATGCCCTCTTCCTTGTACCAGTCGAGGATCGACTCCATGGAGTCGTCGACGGACAGGATGAAGCAGGCGGAGACCTGCTGCGGCTGGGGCGTGCCCACGTTGAACCAGACGGGGCTGTTGAAGCTGAAGATCTGGTGCAGGAGGGCGTACGCCAGCTCGTGCTCGAAGATCTCGGCGTCGGCGGGCGAGGCGAAGTACTTGTGGTCCTCACCGGCCTTCCGGTACGTCTTCACGATGCGGTCGATCAGCTGCTTGAGGCCGGTCTCGCGCTGCGGGGTGCCCACGGCACCCCGGAAGTACTTGCTGGTGACGATGTTGACCGCGTTCACCGACCAGAAGTCGGGGAACTCGACGCCGCGCTGCTCGAAGTTGACCGAGCCGTCGCGCCAGTTGGTCATGACGACGTCACGGCGCTCCCAGGCCACCTCGTCGTACGGGTGGACTCCGGGAGTGGTGTGGATGCGCTCGACACGCAGTCCCTTGCCGGCCTTGTTGCTCTTGGCTCGGGAACTCCGTGCCGGACCGCTCGCCGTCTCTGTCATGCCGCCTCCCTGTACGGGCGAAAACGCCCTGAAGTGCCCCGATTGTTCCCGTGGCACGGTGTTCTGTCTGGTGCTGCGGGCGCATGCTCGTCTGCCCGCAACAGGTCTTCTCATCGCCGCCGCCCGGCCGGTCCCCGCGTCTGCCGCGCGGGGCCGGCCCGCCGGTCAGCCGGCGGCGGGAGCGGGTTCGGGGACCTGGGCGGTCCCGCCGGACCCGCTGTCGTCTTCCTGGCCCCCCGGGGCGGCTCCCTCGCCACCCCCGTCGCCCGCGGCGGGCCGCTCCGCCCGCCTGAGTTCCGCGATCGCGGCCTCGAAGTCCTCCAGCGAGTCGAACGCCCGGTAGACGGACGCGAACCGCAGGTAGGCGACGAGGTCGAGTTCCTGCAACGGGCCGAGGATGGCCAGCCCCACGTCGTGGGTGGTCAGCTCGGCGCTTCCGGTGGCCCGCACCGCCTCCTCGACACGCTGCCCGAGCTGGGCGAGGGCGTCCTCGGTGACGGGCCGCCCCTGGCACGCCTTGCGCACACCGTTGATGACCTTGGTGCGGCTGAAGGGTTCGGTGACTCCGGACCGCTTGACCACCATGAGCGAACACGTCTCCACGGTCGTGAAACGACGGGAGCAGTCCGGACACTGGCGGCGCCTGCGGATCGACGTGCCGTCGTCGGTCGTACGACTGTCGACGACACGGCTGTCGGGGTGCCTGCAGAAGGGGCAGTGCATGAACTCCCAACCCTCCTCACAGCAGACTCAATGACCTCACGAGGCCTCTTGGGCCTCACGAAGCAGCACCAGCATAGGCGATCGCGGAGGGCCCGAAGACCCGGGGGACCACAACTTCTGGGCTGCTGCCGCAATCCAACCACTAGATGTGGGGATTGGCTCATACATCCACACCGTGCACGCGTGTCGCGCACGTCAGGGCGGGCAGGACACGCCGGACGCCGCGCGATGAGGGGGGTGCCGTGCCGGAGGCGGGGAGGAGGTGTGCGGCTCCCGAAGAGAGCGGGGGGCCGCTTCACGCTCCGCGGGGCGCCCGATGGCAGACTGAGGGCCGCCGCCGCGAGGTCACCGCTCCGGCGGTGAAGGGTACAACAATTGGCCCGTTCATCCGGCAGAAGCGTGGCGACCAATACACCTCGACAAGAGATCACGTACAGCAATTCGCGATTTTTCACTCGAACGTGTGTTTGGCGCAACCTTTCGAAAGCAACTACCGTTGTGCTGCAGGGAGACCATCGAGAGGGGCCGACGTGACCACCACCGCAGACAGTGCCGCCATCACTGCCCAGGACCGCCCCCAGGGCCGGATCGAGCCGGTGCACGCGATGAACGAAGCCACGAATCCCGAGGGGCACAAGCGCTCCCTGCCGGGCCGACCTCCCGGCATCCGGGCGGACAGCTCCGGACTCACCGACCGCCAGCGGCGGGTGATCGAGGTCATCAGGGACTCGGTGCAGCGTCGCGGCTACCCGCCGTCCATGCGCGAGATCGGCCAGGCGGTCGGTCTCTCCAGCACCTCCTCCGTGGCCCACCAGCTGATGGCCCTGGAGCGCAAGGGCTTCCTGCGCCGCGACCCGCACCGCCCGCGCGCCTACGAGGTACGGGGCTCCGACCAGGCCGCCTCCGTGCAGCCCACCGACACCGCCGGCAAGCCGGCCGCGTCCTACGTACCGCTGGTCGGCCGTATCGCCGCCGGTGGCCCGATCCTCGCCGAGGAGTCCGTCGAGGACGTCTTCCCCCTGCCCCGGCAGCTCGTCGGTGACGGCGAGCTGTTCGTGCTGAAGGTCGTGGGTGACTCCATGATCGAGGCCGCGATCTGTGACGGCGACTGGGTGACGGTCCGCCGCCAGCCGGTCGCCGAGAACGGGGACATCGTCGCGGCCATGCTCGACGGCGAGGCGACCGTCAAGCGCTTCAAGCGGGAGGACGGTCATGTCTGGCTGCTCCCGCACAACGCGGCCTATGAGCCCATCCCGGGTGACGACGCGACCATTCTGGGCAAGGTGGTGGCCGTTCTGCGGCGCGTCTGAACACGGCGCGGGGCAGGCCCGGAGCGCCGCCCCGCCCCCTGACCGGGCCCCGGGACCCCTGCGCCGGTTCCGGGGTCCTGTGCTGTCCGGACGGACCCGACCGCGGCTGCTGCTGCCGGTCGGTGGCGTGCCTCAGCACGCCACCTCCCTCACTGCGCCGCCGTCCCGGCCTCCGCCCCTTGTGCCACCGCGTCGATCGCGGCCAGCGACTTCCTGACCTGGTTGCGGTCCGTGGTGTACCAGAAGTCGGGCAGCGAAGCCTTCAGATAGCTGCCGTACCGGGCGGTGGCCAGCCGCTGGTCCAGTACGGCCACCACGCCCCGGTCGCCCGAGGCGCGTACGAGACGGCCGGCGCCCTGCGCCATCAGCAGCGCCGCGTGAGTGGCGGCGACCGCCATGAAGCCGTTGCCGCCGGCTTCCTCCACGGCCTTCTGGCGGGCGCTCATCAAGGGGTCGTCCGGGCGCGGGAAGGGAATCTTGTCCATGACCACCAGCTGGCAGCTCGGACCCGGCACGTCGACCCCCTGCCACAGCGACAGCGTGCCGAAGAGGCAGGTCTTCGGATCGGCTGCGAAGTTCTTGATCAGCTCGCCGAGCGTCTCCTCCCCCTGGAGGAGGATCGGGAACTCCGGGATGCGGGAGCGCAGCTCCTCGGCGGCGAGCTGAGCGGCCCGCATCGAGGAGAACAGCCCCAGGGTGCGGCCGCCCGCCGCCTGGATCAGCTCGGTGAGCTCGTCCAGCATGTCCCCGCGATCACCGTCACGGGCCGGGCGCGCCAGATGCTTCGCGACGTAGAGGATGCCCTGTCGGGGGTAGTCGAACGGCGAACCGACGTCGACGCCCTTCCACTGGGGGAGGTCATCGCCTTCGGCGCCCTCGGGACCGAGCCCCAGGGACGCTCCCACGCCGTTGAAGTCGCCGCCCAGCTTCAGCGTCGCGGACGTCAGGATCACGGAACGGTCGGTGAAGAGCTTCTCGCGCAGCAGGCCCGAGACGGACATGGGTGCGACGCGCAGAGACGCGCCGAAGCGGTCGTGCCGCTCGTACCAGACGACGTCCCACTCCGAGCCGTTCGTGATCCGCTCCGCCACGTCGTGGACGCTCTCCACGGAGGCCAGCGCCTGTTTGCGGACCGCGTCCTCGTCCTGGACGGACTTGTCGCGGGTGCTGCCGATGGCGGAGATGACGGTACGGCAGGCGTCACGCAGCGCCATGAGCGCGTAGCCGAGGTCCTCCGGGATCTCCTCCAGCCGGCCCGGAAGGGCCAGCTCCATCAGCCGTTCGAACCCTTCGGCGGCGGTCTGGAGCTGGTCGGCGGCCTTCTCGTTGACGAGCTTCGCGGCGCGCCGCACCGCACGGTTGACCTGCCCGGGGGTGAGCTCCCCCGTGGCGACTCCGGTGACCCGGGAGACCAGCTCGTGGGCCTCGTCGACGATCAGCACCTCGTGCTGCGGAAGCACCGGTGCACCCTCGATGGCGTCGATCGCGAGCAGGGCGTGGTTGGTGACGACGACCTCGGCCAGCTTGGCGCGCTCGCGGGCCGTCTCGGCGAAGCACTCGGCGCCGTAGGCGCACTTCGTGGCGCCCAGGCACTCCCGCGACGACACCGACACCTGGGACCAGGCCCGGTCGGACACGCCCGGCGTGAGGTCGTCCCGGTCGCCGGTCTCCGTCTCGTCGGACCAGTCACGCAGTCGCAGCAGGTCCTGGCCCAGCTTGCTGGTGGGCGCGGCCGCCTCGAACTGGTCGAAGAGGCCCTCCTCCTCGTCCTGCGGCACGCCCTCGTGCAGCCGGTGCAGACACAGGTAGTTGGAGCGGCCCTTGAGCATCGCGAACTCCGGGCGACGGCGCAGCAGCGGATGCAGCGACTCCACCGTGCGCGGCAGGTCCCGCTCCACCAGCTGGCGCTGCAGGGCCAGGGTGGCCGTCGCCACCACCACCCGCTCCCCCTGCGCGAGCGCGGGCACCAGGTAGCCCAGCGACTTTCCGGTGCCGGTACCGGCCTGGACCAGTAGATGGGCGTTGTCGTCGATCGCCTCGGCGACGGCTTCGGCCATGGTCACCTGGCCGGGACGCTCCGTGCCGCCGACGGCGGTGACGGCGGCGTGCAGGAGTTCGGGGAGTGAGGGCTTCGTCATAGCGCGACCACCCTACGACCCGGCACTGACATTCGTGCGATCACGGCGGGGGCTGGGGACGCGGTCAAGACGGGGCTCCTCTGTCGGGCGGTGCGAGGGGTGTGAAGTCGCCGGGGCGTGGGACGGACGAATCGTGCCGGGGTCCGCGGCCAGGACATTGCCGCGGCGCGAGTGGGAACCGCGGCGGCGTGAGCGGTGTACCACATACGAGAGCGCGGTGACGGAGCGCTACATCAGATGACACAGGGAACGGTCCCGGACCATGAGGGCGGCCCGCTTGGTGGGCAGGTCGACCTCGGCCGAGAAGTAGAAGCCGGCGTTGAGGAAGGCGGTGACGGAGGGGATGTTGCGAAGGTCGGGCTCCGCGACGACGCGTGGCGAGGCGGGCCTCCTGGCGAGGGCGAGGTCGCTGACCGTCCTGAGCAGGATGCTGCCGAGACCCCGCCCCCGGTCACCGACGGCACCGATGAGGACGTGGAGTCCGGTGTCGTGCGGTCGGGCCGGGTAGTGGTGGGCCAGGGGATCGAGATCCGCGCGGTAGATCTCCCAGTAGCTCATCGGTGTTCCGTCCAGGACACCGAGGCACGGAACGCTGTGTCCGTCGCCGGTGAGCTGGGACCCCACATGGTCGGCCGTCACGGCCGGCGGTCCGGCGAGTTCCCAGAACATGGCGACGGCGGGGTCGTTCATCCACCGTGACAGAAGGAGCAGATCGTGATCGACACGGACGGGGACCAGCTGGAACAGGCCTGCGGGAGTCCTGGCCGGGCCCCAGTCACCGAGGGGGGCGGACATCATGAGTGCAGGGGGTTGGCGATGGTGACGTAGACGGACTGGGTGTCGACCGGGCCTACGAGTTCGTCGAGGCCGTGCAGCCGGGTCAGCAGGTTCGCCTTGCAGCGCAGGACGGGTGAGTCCAGCAGACGGGTGGGCAGCGTGCTGCTCGTCCGGGCCGGTCCGGACGAGACTCCGGTGAGGAACCGGCGGAGGGCGGCGAGGAGCAGCCGTTCGTCGGCCAGGCGCTGGGAGCCGAAGGCACCGATGAGACCGAGGATGTTGTTGATGCCCAGGTAGTAGGCGAAGCGTTCGTCGGTCACCTCGTCGGAGACGAAGGTGTCGCTGTGCTCCCCGATGCCGGGCAGCCGGGCGTCGAGTTCCGCGCGTCGCGACGCGCGGAAGTAGTAGCCCTGGTTGTCCCGGTAACGTCCGCCCGCGGGCCAGCCGTCGGCGTCCAGCAGAAGCAGGGTGTTCTGCTGGTGCGCCTCGAGGGCGATGCCGGCCTCTCCGTCCAGCCACAGCACGGGCCGCACCACGTGTTCCAGGTACCGCAGGAACCACTCGGCGGCGACGGCCCCGGACGGCCGCCCCGTGCGAGTGGCAAGGCGGGTGACGATCTCGGCCAGCCGGGATCCCGTACGGCCACCGGGGCGGGGCCGCGGCGAGAGCAGTCCGGCGACGCAGGCGACGTCGTCGTGCGGCCGGAACGGGTTGTGCCGGATCACCGCGTCGAGTCCGGGCACGGGGTCACCGGCCGGTGTGTTCACGGCGATCCAGGCCGGGTCCCGGACGATGTCGAAGTCCGGGTGCGCGGCCCGCCACCGCTGGGACAGTCCGGTGCGCAGCAGACGGTGGACCTCGGCCCCTCGGTGGAGTTCCTTGCGGAGGTTCTCCCGGCGGGAGTTGGTGATGCGCAGGCCCAGTGACAGCTTGAGCATGGCCGGGGCGCCTGTTTGGTGGACGGTGCGTACGGAGGAGGTGGGGTACCAGGGGTCGCCGTGGCCGCCGAGGTCGCGGAGCAGTCCGGCGTCCAGCAGCGCGGCGGTCTCGGGGCGGTGGCGGACCTGACGCAGTTGCCAGGGGTGCACGGGGAGAGCCGCGTAGCCGTCGGGCAGCGGCAGTCCGGGGCCGGCGAGACGGGCGGTGAGGCGGGCCGCGGTGACGGGGCGTCCGCGCTCGGTCCAGGCGGAGTCGGCGGCGAGCAGAGACGGGGCGACGGCGATCCAGTGCAGCGGGAAGGAGCCGCGGGACTCGGGCGAGTACCGCTGTGCCTCGGCGTCGGAGAGGTCCTCACGGCTCTTCGGATCGGGGTGCAGCGGATGTCCGAGGACGAGTGACTGTTCGGCGGCGAGGAAGAGGTCGGGGTCGTCGGCCGTGTCCGCCCGTCGCTCGCCGACGAAGGCGGCGGCACGCCGTACGGAGTCGGCGACCCGCGCGACCAGGTCGGTGCCGTCGCCGGCCGGCGGCTGTGCCGGTGCCGGAATGCCGGCGTTCTCCCTGCTGAGGAGGGCGGCGAGCAGGACGGCGTCGACGGGTGGGGCGGGGTCGGGGGCATCGGCCAGATAGGGCGGGCCGAAGCGGTGCCAGCCCGTGGAGGACCAGTACAGGACGGGGACGAGGAGGGCCGTGCCACTGGCCGGCAGAGGGAGGCACAGGATGTCACTGCCCGGAGCGCGGGCGCCGGTTTCGCGTACCCAGCAGCGCAGAAGGTTCTCCGTGGCCGCCGCGTGGGCCGCCCTGCGCGGGTCGGGATGGTTCAAGGGGCAGGCACCGGTGCCTCTGAGCCAGTCGGTGTCGGGCAGTTTCCGGTGCTGGTGCGGTACCAGGGAGCTCGGGCGGTCGGCGGGTGTGGGGGTCGTGTGCAAGGCGGATCCTCGTGGGGGTGGTGCGGTAGCGGGGTCAGCCCGTCCGTGCGGGACGGCCTTCGGGTACGCCGGACTCCTCATCCGTGTCGTGGCGGCGGGCGGGGCGGTCGCGAGCCGCCGCGTGCAGGGCGTCGGCGAGTCGGTCCAGGACCGCGGCCGTCTGTTCCTCCGTGATCGTCAGGGGCGGGAGCAGTCGTACGACACTCGCGCGGGGGCCGCCCAGGTCGACGATCAGACCGCGTCGCAGACACTCCCGCCGTACGGCGGCGGCGAGTCCGGGCGCGGCGGGGCGGTACCGGTGTGGGCCGTCGGGCGGCGTTTCCGGGTCCACCACCTCGATCCCGATCAGCAGCCCCCGCCCCCGTACGTCCCCCACGCAGGCGAGTTCACCGGCGAGCGTTCGGAGCCGGTCCAGCATGGCGGCGCCCAGGGCGGCGGCGTGTCCGGCGAGGCCGTTCTCGCGGACGTGGGCGAGGGTCGCCGTGCCGGCGGCCATGGCGAGTTGGTTGCCGGTGTGGGTGGGGGGACCGGGCAGGTCGAGGTCGTCACGGTGGACCACGACGGCCAGGGGCAGGCCGCCCCCGACGGCCCCGGACAGCACCATCACGTCCGGTGTGGTGCCGCCGTGCTCCACCGCCCAGAAGGTGCCGGTCCGTCCGACGCCGGTGAGTGTCTCGTCGGCGACCAGGGGGACGGGCCGGGCGTCCGGCGCCGGCTCCACGATCACCCCGGCAGGACGGCGCGCATCCGGCGCGGTGTCGTCGAGTACGGATTCCATTCGGTGGAGGGCGGGTTCGGCTCCGCGCTCGCCTCCGGTCCGTCCGGTCGCCGCCCGTACGAGCCGGAGGGCGGTCGCCACCGCGTCGTCGCGACCCGGTCCGCAGAAGCGTACGCGGGCGCGGTCGGCGAGACCGGGTGGCAGGGTGCGCGACAGTTCGGTGACGAAGGCGTCCTTCACCGGGGTCGTCAGGCCGGGGACGTCGAGCGGCGCGCCCGAGTCGATGATGCTGCGGATCGCCTCCAGCACGACGGGGTGGTTGTGTCCGAGCGCGAGGGTTCCCGCACCGGAGAGGCAGTCCAGATAGCGCCGGCCGTCCGCGCCCTCGATGGTCATCCCGCGCGCCCGCACCGGGACGATCGGCAGGGCGCGGGGCCCCCGTCCCTCGTACGTGGATTCCGCCACCGTCCTTCGTCCCCTCCCCTGTGTTCCCGCCGGACCACGGCACGGGGGAAGCCGCGTGCGGGCAGCGGACCCCCACCGCTACCAACCGCGGACCACCCACCGGGTTACGGGTTGCTCCGGGATCACCGGCCCCATGGACCGGCAACTCGGTTCCCGCCGGCCTCAAATCGGCGCATCTCCGGACGATCGGCCAGGTCAGGCGGCTTGTAGCCGAACCGTTGCCGTTCCGTCGGACGTCCCCCACAGCGAGCGCATAGTGTGTGGTGCCGTTCCCGAAGGCCGTGGGGGGCGCCCCCGAACTCCGTGCGGACCAGGGGCGGAACCACGGCCGAAGCACCAAGTCCGTTCATTCCAGGGGGAGTCAGATCATGCGATCCATACGGCCGTCGTCCACCGCTCGCCGAGGGGGGAGAGCGCGCCGGACCTCCCCCGTCCTGGCCGCTGTCGCGCTCGCCTCGGCGCTCGCCCTCACCGCCACCGCCTGCGAGTCGGGGGACACCGACGCGGGCGCCGGGACCTCCGCGACCGCCGCCGACGACGGCAAGCTCAAGATCCCGGACGACATCAAGGACCGGCTCAAGGAGCACGGGATCGATCTCGACAAGTGGAAGAACGGCGCCTGGAAGGACTGGAGCAAGGACGACTGGCTGCGCGAGGCGCAGGACTACGTCAACCCGATCATCGAGGACCTGTGGGACCCGGACCGCATGCGGGACGCCGAGGAGCCGGACCAGGGGGTCGACGAGAGCGACATCTCCGGTGACCAGGGCGTGACGGACCCGGCCCCGGAGCCGGTGCAGGCGGAGGCCATCGCCCCGTCGTACCACGCCAACGCCCCCACGGCGGGCAAGGTGTTCTTCGACTCCCCCGAGGGCACGATGGTCTGCTCGGCCACGGTCGTGCAGGACCCGGCCAACCCGGGCAAGTCCAACATGGTGTGGACGGCGGGCCACTGTGTGCACGCGGGCAAGAAGGGCGGCTGGTACCGCAACATCGCCTTCGTGCCGTCGTACAACGACGCGGGCAAGTCGGCGAAGGAGCTGGAGACCGCCACGAAGGAGGAGATCGCTCCGTACGGCGTCTGGTGGGGTGACTGGGCGCAGACCTCGGACCAGTGGATCGAGCAGGGCGGCTCCACGGGCGGTGACGGCGCCTCGTACGACTTCGCGGTCATCCATGTGACGCCGGAGAAGGGCGGCGACGGCAAGTCGCTGGAGGAGACGGTCGGTTCGGCGCTGCCGGTGGACTTCGACGCTCCCGCGGTGCCGAAGGTGGAGGAGATCACGGCGATCGGTTACCCGGCCGCCCCGCCGTACGACGGCCAGACGCTGTACGACTGCCAGGACGAGCCGGGCCGGCTGTCGCTCAGCGCGTCGGACCCGACGATGTACCGCATCGGGTGCAGCATGACCGCCGGTTCGTCCGGTGGCGGCTGGGTCGCGACGGGTTCGGACGGGAAGCCGGCGCTGGTGTCCAACACCTCCATCGGCCCGGTGACGTCGGGCTGGCTGGCCGGTCCGCGACTGGGTGACGAGGCCAAGGGCGTGTACGACGCGGTCAGCGGGAAGTTCGCCGGGCAGTGACCGGCGTGCCCGGTCCCGCGTGCCACCGCGCGCGGGACCGGGCGGGACATCAACACGCGGTACGACATTCATTCGTTTCAACGGGGGGCATCGCACCATGGGTTCCACACGTACGTCCGCGCCGCTCGGGCGTGGCCGTCGTACCGTCCTCACCGCCGCCGGGCTGGTCGCCGCCCTGGCGCTCACCACGACCGCGTGCGGCGGTTCCGAGAAGGACGAGGCGAACGACAAGCCCGACGCCACCGCCTCGCAGGCCGCCGGCAGCGGCGACGGCGAGGTGAAGATCCCGTCCGACATCGCGGACCGGCTCAAGGAGCACGGGATCGACGTCGACAAGTGGAAGAACGGCGCCTGGAAGGACTGGGACAAGGACAAGTGGCTCAGTGAGGCCGAGGACTTCGTCAACCCGGTGATCGAGGGCCTGTGGAAGCCCGACCGGATGCGGTCCGCGAAGGAGGCCGACAAGACCCTCTCGGTCAAGGACGCGACGGCCGCCCAGGGCGTCAGCGACCCGGAACCGGACCAGGTCCGGGCGGAGGCCGAGAAAACGCCGTACCACGAGAACGCGGCGCCGGTCGGCAAGGTGTTCTTCGACTCCCCGGAGGGCCCCGCCGTCTGCTCCGGCACCGTGATCAAGGACGTGAACCACCCGGGCGAGTCCAACCTCGTCTGGACGGCCGGACACTGCGTCCACGCCGGTGGCAACGGCGGCTGGTACCGCAACCTCGTCTTCGTGCCGGCCTACAACGACCTCGGTCGGTCCGCGGCGGACCTGGGCAGCGCGAGCGCCACCGAGATCGCCCCCTACGGCAACTGGTGGGCGGACTGGGCCTCGACGTCCAACGGCTGGATCCAGGGCGGTTCGCAGTCCGGCGGCGACGGAGCGGCGTACGACTACGCCGTGCTGCACGTGAAACCGGAGCAGGGCGCCAAGTCCCTGGAGGAGACGGTCGGCGCCGCCCTGGACGTGGACTTCTCCGCGCCGTCCGCGGCGGAGGGCGGCGAGATGGGCGCCTGGGGCTACCCGGCCGCGCCGCCCTACGACGGCCTGCAGATGTTCAAGTGCCTCGACGCTCCGGGCCGGTTCTCGCTCGGCTCCGGTCTGCCGACGATGTACCGCATCGGCTGCTCCATGACCGGCGGCTCGTCCGGCGGCGGCTGGTTCCGGGTGCTGGACGGCAAGACGGTGCTGGTCTCCAACACCTCGATCGGTCCGATGGACAACACCTGGCTGGCGGGCCCGCAGCTCGGTGAGGACGCCGAGGCGCTGTACCGGAACATGAGCGAGACCTACGGCGGTCAGTGATCCGCACACGACGAAGGCCCGGCCCCTGCCGTGAGCAGGGGCCGGGCCTTCGCTCTGCCGTGCGGGATCAGCCGGCCGGGGTCGGAACGTACGGCGTGAGTTCCGCCGCCAGCTCCTCGTGCACCCGGACCTTGAGCAGGGTGCCCTCCGGGGTGTGCTCCTCGGAGATCACCTCGCCCTCGTCATGGGCGCGGGCGACCAGCTTGCCGTGGGTGTACGGCACGAGCGCCTCGATCTCCACGGACGGGCGGGGCAGCTCGTTGTCGATCAGTGCGAGCAGCTCCGTGATGCCCCGGCCGGTGCGGGCCGAGACGGCGATGGAGCGCTTCTCCGTCCGCAGCAGCCGCTGAAGGGTCAGCGGGTCGGCCGCGTCGGCCTTGTTGATCACGACGATCTCGGGTACGTCGGTGGCGCCGACGTCCCTGATCACCTCGCGCACGGCGGCCAGCTGCTCCTCGGGGACCGGGTGCGAACCGTCCACCACGTGCAGGATCAGGTCGGCGTCGCCGACCTCCTCCATCGTGGAGCGGAACGCCTCGACCAGGTGGTGCGGCAGGTGCCGGACGAAGCCGACCGTGTCGGCCAGCGTGTACAGCCGCCCGCTGGGGGTCTCGGCCCGGCGCACGGTCGGGTCGAGGGTCGCGAACAGGGCGTTCTCGACCAGCACGCCCGCGCCCGTGAGGCGGTTGAGCAGCGAGGACTTGCCGGCGTTGGTGTAGCCCGCGATGGCCACGGACGGCACCTTGTGGCGCCTGCGCTCCTGACGCTTGATCTCGCGGCCGGTCTTCATCTCCGCGATCTCCCGGCGCATCTTCGCCATCTTCTCGCGGATCCGTCGCCGGTCCGTCTCGATCTTGGTCTCACCGGGACCGCGGGTGGCGAGGCCGCCGCCCTTGCCGCCGCCCATCTGCCGGGACAGCGACTGACCCCAGCCGCGCAGTCGCGGCAGCATGTACTGCATCTGCGCGAGCGCGACCTGCGCCTTGCCCTCGCGGGACTTGGCGTGCTGGGCGAAGATGTCGAGGATCAGGGCCGTACGGTCGATGACCTTGACCTTGACGACGTCCTCGAGGTGGATCAGCTGGCCGGGGCTGAGCTCACCGTCGCAGATGACGGTGTCCGCGCCCGTGTCGAGCACGATGTCGCGCAGCTCCTGCGCCTTGCCGGAGCCGATGTAGGTGGCGGCGTCGGGCTTGTCGCGGCGCTGGATCACACCGTCGAGGACGAGGGCGCCGGCCGTCTCCGCGAGGGCGGCGAGCTCGGCCAGGGAGTTCTCCGCGTCCTGCACGGTTCCCGAGGTCCACACACCGACGAGCACGACCCGCTCCAGGCGGAGCTGCCGGTACTCGACCTCGGTGACGTCCTCGAGCTCGGTGGAGAGGCCCGCGACACGGCGCAGGGCCGCGCGCTCGGAGCGGTCGAACTGGTCGCCGTCCCGCTCTCCGTCGACATCGAGGCTCCAGGCGACGTCCTCTTCCATCAGGGCATCGGCCCGAAGACCCTCGGGGTAGGTGTGCGCGAAGCGCTTGGTGTCCTGGGAAGGGGAAGAAGAGGAGGTCATTGGGTCCTTACGTCGTTGGGTAACCGTATGCGGCGACGGAGCCGGTCCGTGGGACCCTCCGTCACTGTCCACAACGTCCGGGAGGCCCGGGAGATTCCCGCGTCCCGTGCTGTGCGGACCTGACGATGGTCGCACGGTACGGCCCGTCTCGTCACCGTGTTATTCCCGGCCCGCGCCCGGTCGATGCGCGGGCGTGACCGGCCGCCGGGCGGGTGTCGCGGACCGGGCCGCGGACTTCCATTCCGGGTGGCCGGGCATCGGCGGGGTCGTGGCCCCGTACAGCCAGGGGTGCAGGAAACCGGTCAGGTCGCGTCCGGCGGTGCGGGACGCCAGCCGGACGAAGTCGGAGGTGGAGGCGGTGCCGTCGCGGTGGCGGGTGACCCAGTCGCGCTCCAGGCGTTCGAAGGCGGTGCGGCCGATCTCCTCGCGCAGGGCGTACAGCACGAGGGCGGCGCCGGCGTAGATGTTCGGCCGGAAGATGCCGATCTTCCGGCCGGGCTCCGGGGGCTCGGGCGCGGCGGGCGGTCCGCCGGCCGCGCGCCAGCCGTCGGACGCCTCGTAGGCGGCCTTCATCCGGGCCTCGAGGGTTCCGCCGCCCCGCTCCTGCGCGTACAGCGCCTCGTACCAGGTGGCGTGGCCTTCGTTGAGCCACAGGTCGGACCAGGTGCGAGGGCTGACGCTGTCGCCGAACCACTGGTGGGCCAGCTCGTGCACCATGATCGACTCGACGTACCAGGCGGGGAGGGACGGATCGGTGAACAGGTCACGTTCGAAGAGGGAGAGGGTCTGGGTCTCCAGTGCGAAACCGGTGGACGCGTCGGCGAGGAGCAGGCCGTAGGTCTCGAACGGGTAGCGGCCGGCCCTCTCCTCCATCCAGGAGATCTGGGCGGGGGTCTTCGCCAGCCATCGTTCGAGCTTCGCGCGGTGCGCGGTGGGCACGACGTCCCGCAGGGGCAGTCCGTGCGGGCCGGCGCGGTGCAGGACGGTGGAACGGCCGATGGAGACCTGCGCGAGTTCGGTGGCCATGGGGTGGCGGGTCCGGTACGTCCAGGTGGCGGCCCCGCGCGTGCGGCCGACGCCGGCCGGCAGACCGCCCGCGACGACCGTGTGGCCGTCGGGGGCGGTGATCCGGAAGGTGAACATCGCCTTGTCCGAGGGGTGGTCGTTGCACGGGAACACCAGATGGGCGGCGTCGGCCTGGTTGGCCATGGCGAGGCCGTCCGCGGTGCGCACCCAGCCGCCCTCGCGGTCCTCGGCGGCCACGGGGTCGCTGGTGTGCCGGACGGTGATCCGGGTCCGTTCGCCCTCGTCCAGGTGGTCCTCGGGTGTGATCACCAGGTCCTCTCCGGCACTGGTGAAACCGGCCGGATCACCGTCGACCTCGACGGAGCGGACCGTGCCGTGGGCGAAGTCGAGGTTGATCCGGTCCAGGTCGGCGGTGAGACGGGCGTCGATCGTGGTGACGGCTTCGAGTGGCCGGTCGTTGCGCCCGGGGTAGCCGAGAGCGATGTCGTACGACAGCACGTCGTACCCGGGGTTGCCCAGGTACGGGAAGAGCCGGTCACCGACGCCGAGCGGGACGACGGGGGCACTCGCGGCGACGAGGCAGGCGGAGACGGCGGAGGCGAACAACGCGGCGACCGCCCGACGCCGCCGCACGTGACCGCCCCCGGCGCGAGCGTCCTGGCCCCGGACGGCCTGGCTGCGGGGCGCCCGGGCCTGGACGGCGTGCCCGCGCGCTGCCTGGGCCTGAGCGGCCCGCTGGTGCGCTTGGGTCTGGGGGCGGTGGCTGTGGCTGTGCGCCGGCCGGCCCTGGGACGCCTGGCCGTCAGGGACCTGGGCCGGGGAGCCTCGGTCGGGCGGTGACTGGCCGTGCGGGTTCTGGCTGGATGCGGCCCGGTCAGGGGAGACGTCGCTGTCGGGTGTCCCGGTCCGGCGGCCGTGGCTCGGGGGCGGCTGGCCGTGCGGGACGTGGCTGGGTGTCGTCCGGGCCCGGGGCGGGTGGCTGTGGGGTGTCCCGGGCCGGGGGTCGTGGTCGACGGGCGGCCGGCCGTGAGGACCGGGAGCGTGAGGGGTGAGCATTCACCACGGCTATCAGCGTGCGCGCGTGCTGTGGTGACGGCGCGCTTTCGGCCCACTCGATCGGGTAATCACACCGCCGCTCGGACGCTCCGTGCCCCGGTCAGGCGCCCGGCGCCTGCCGCTGGGCCCGGCTCACGTCGTACACACCGGCCACGTTGCGCATCGCGCGCATGAGGACGGGCAGGTGGGCGGCGTCCGGCAGTTGCACGGTGTAGGTGTGCCGCACCTGCTGGCGGTCCGGGGGTTCGACGGTCGCGGAGACGATCTCGGCGCCTTCGAGGGCCATGGCCTCGGTGAGGTCCGCGAGCAGATGCGGACGGACGAAGGACTCCGCGACCAGCGTGACCCGGCACTCGGCGCCCTCCCCCCAGCGCACGCCGACCTCCGCGCGCCCCGCGCTCTTCATACGCGCCACCCCGGCGCACTCGACCCGGTGCACGGTGACCGCTCCCCCGCGCACGGCGAAGCCGGTCACCTCGTCGGGCGGTACGGGTGTACAGCAGCCGGCGAGCCGTACGGTCGCGCCGGCCCGGTCGGCCAGGACCTGGGCTGCCGTGGGACGGCCGGGGGCCGGGGCGTCCGGAGCCGGTGACGGGGCGGGGTCGTCGGTGAGGGGCCGGACGGCCTCCTCCGGTACGGCCCCGGACGCCTCGTCCTGTGCGGGGTGGGCGGTCAGCCACCGCTGGATGGCGATCCGCGCGGCGGGGGTGTGGGCGTGCTCCAGCCACTCCCTGGAGGGCTCGGAGGCCGCGTCCTGCCCCATCAGCAACTGAACGGTGTCGCCGTCCTTGAGGACGGTGCTCAGTGTCGCCAGCCGGCCGTTGACCCTGGCCCCGATGCACGCGTGGGCGTCCTCGCCGTACTGCGCGTAGGCGGCGTCCACGCAGGTCGCCCCCTCGGGCAGGCCCAGTGTGCCCCCGTCGGGGCGGAACACGGTGATCTCACGGTCCTGGGCGAGGTCCTCGCGCAGGGTGGACCAGAAGGTGTCGGGGTCGGGCGCGGCCCGCTGCCAGTCGAGCAGCCGGGAGAGCCAGCCGGGCCGGGTGGGGTCGACGCGTTCGCCGTCGCTCGCGGACTGCTCCTCCGGCGGTGCGGCGTAGGGGTTGCCGAGGGCGACGACTCCGGCCTCGGCGACCTTGTGCATCTGGTGGGTGCGGATGAGGACCTCGACGACCTGTCCGTCCGTAGCGGCCACGGCGGTGTGCAGCGACTGGTACAGGTTGAACTTCGGTACGGCGATGAAGTCCTTGAACTCCGAGACCACGGGCGTCATGCAGGTGTGCAGCTCGCCCAGGACGCCGTAGCAGTCGGCGTCCTCGTTCACCAGCACCAGCAGCCGGCCGAAGTCGGCGCCGCGCAGTGCACCGCGTCTGCGGGACACGCGGTGCACGGAGACGAAGTGACGCGGGCGGATGAGGACTTCGGCGGTGATGTCGGCCTCGCGGAGCACCTTGCGCACGTCGTCGGCGACGTCGGCGAGCGGGTCGTCCGCGCGGGCGGCGTTGCGGACGATCAGCCCGCGCGTGTGCTCGTACTCCTCGGGGTGGAGGATCGCGAAGACCAGGTCCTCCAGTTCCGTCTTGAGCGCCTGGACGCCGAGCCGTTCGGCGAGCGGGATCAGGACGTCACGTGTCACCTTGGCGATGCGTTCCTGTTTCTCGGGACGCATCACGCCGAGGGTGCGCATGTTGTGCAGCCGGTCGGCGAGTTTGATCGACATCACGCGGACGTCGTTGCCGGTGGCGACGAGCATCTTGCGGAAGGTCTCGGGCTCGGCGGCGGCGCCGTAGTCGACCTTCTCCAGCTTGGTGACGCCGTCGACGAGGTAGCGGACCTCCTCGCCGAACTGCTCGCCCACCTGGTCCAGCGTCACCTCCGTGTCCTCGACGGTGTCGTGGAGCAGTGAGGCGGTCAACGTCGTGGTTTCGGCGCCGAGTTCGGCGAGGATCAGGGTCACGGCGAGCGGGTGCGTGATGTACGGCTCGCCGCTCTTGCGCATCTGGCCGCGATGGGAGGACTCGGCCAACAGGTAGGCGCGGCGCAGGGGTTCGAGGTCGGCGTCGGGGTGGTGGGCGCGGTGGGCGTCGACCACGTGTCCGATGGCGTCGGGGAGCCGGTCGCGGGCGGCGGGGCCGAGCAGCGCGGCACGGCCCAGCCGGCGCAGGTCGAGCCGGGGGCGGGACTTCCTGCGCGGCCCCGCGGGTGTGACGTGACCAGATGTCACAGGGCCTGGGGTCGCAGGGTTCACGGCCTCCGCGTTCATGGGCACCTCCGGCTGCGTGGACCGGCGGACGGCGCGCCCCAGGGCGGACTCGGGCTCGGGAGACGGCGTTCGCCCCCCGTCCGGGCCGGTGCTTGATGCTACCGAGCCGGACCCCCTCCGGCTGACCGCCTCCGGCCGAGCGTGAAACGGATCACCCCATCGAGGGAAGGTCGGCCGGAGGTCCTTTTCACGCCATCGGGCCGAGGTTCTCCATGATCTTGAAGGCGAGTGCTCTTCCGGCCCTGCGGATGTTTCCGTCCGGCGGGACGGAAGCTGCGATACCGAGTCGGCGCTCCGGTCAGCGCAGGGCGTTCTCCAGCCACTCGGGCTCGATCACGCCCTCGGCGACGATCACCGCCGGACCGGTCATCTCGATCTCGCCGTCGGGCCGTTCGGTGATCACCAGGGTGCCGCCGGGCACATCGACGGTGTACGTCACAGGGGTGCCGGTGACCTTCGGGTCGGCGCCGTCGCGGCGGGCGGTGGCCACGGCGACCGCGCACGCGCCCGTGCCGCAGGAGCGGGTCTCGCCGGACCCGCGCTCGTGCACCCGCAGCGCCACGTGCCGCGGGCCGCGGTCGACGACGAACTCCACGTTCACGCCGTCCGGGTAGGCGGCGGCCGGGCTGACGGGGGGCGGGGTGTACAGGTCGCCCGCGTGGGCGAGGTCGTCCACGAAGGCCACGGCGTGCGGGTTGCCCATGTTCACGTTCCGCGCGGGCCAGCTTCGCCCGCCGACGGTCACGGTGACGTCGCCCTCGGGGATCCGTGCCCGGCCCATGCCGACGGTGATGTCACCCTCGGCGGAGCCGCCGCCGGACGCGGTCTTGGCGATGTGCACGGTCTTCACTCCCCCGCGCGTGGCGATCGCGGTGTCCCCCGCGGACACGTGTCCGGCGCGCTGGAGGTAGCGCGCGAACACCCGCACTCCGTTGCCGCACATCTCCGCGATCGAGCCGTCGCCGTTGCGGTAGTCCATGAACCACTCGGCCTCGGCGGCCATGGCCCGCGCCTCGGGGTGGGCCGCGGACCGCACCACGTGCAGCAGTCCGTCGCCGCCGATGCCCGCGCGGCGGTCGCACAGGGCGGCGACGGCGGCCGGGGACAGGTCGATGGCGTTCTCGGGGTCCGGGACGATCACGAAGTCGTTCTCCGTGCCGTGGCCCTTGAGGAAGGCGATCCGCGTGCTCATTCCTCGATCGTACGAGAACACTCCGTTGGGGGCGCCGAAGGGTGGTGCGGGTGGTGGTCCCGTGCGGGCCGGTGGGGGCTGGTCGCGCCCACACGGCGGAGCCGCACCATCGATACAGCCCCGCGCCCCTTCGGAGCGCTCTCAGCGGAGCCTGGCCACCCGCCAGACCGCCAGGGCCACCACCGCGGCGACCATCACGGCGTAGGCGGTCACCACCCGCCAGTCGGGTCTGCGTCCGGAGCCGCGGGCCGGCAGGCCCGGCCAGGTGGAGCCCACCCTGCGGGCGGCCATCATGCCCCAGCCGGCCGCGCAGGAGCAGATCAGCAGCCCCAGCATGGCGATCACGGCGCCGCTGTCGCCGAAGTCGAAGGCGAGCGGGAAGGCGAACATCAGGGAGCCGACCGCGGCCAGCCCGACGATCGGCGCGAGCTGCCAGATGCGCAGCCGACGCTGCGGGCGCAGCTCGACCTCGACCTCGTCACCGCCCGCGAACATCTCGTCCGGCTCGGGGCCGTCGTCGGTCACGCCGCCCTGCGTCTCGTCCGGTCCGTCCGGACTGAGGCGGTCGGTCGTCTCCTGCTCCGGTGCACCCCGCTCGGTGGTGAGGTGTTCGGTGCCGTGTGCGGTGTCGCGAGGGCCGGCCTCCATCGCCACGCGCCCTCCCAACTAGGACTCCACTGGTCGATCGAAGCTCGATGATGGCACGGCGCCACAGGCCCGGATGGCGGCCTGGGCGTCCCGATGCCAGGACGTGATCAGGCTGTAACCGGTCGTTCGACCAACGACAACGCGAGCCGCGGAAGTTCCGCCAGGTCCGCCGCGGCCCCACTCAACCAGTGCACCCGGGGATCGCGCCTGAACCATGAGTCCTGACGGCGCGCGAAGCGCTTGGTGGCACGAACGGTCTCGGACCGCGCCTCTTCGAGGGTGCACTCCCCGGCGAGCGCCGCGAGCACCTGCTGGTAGCCGAGCGCGCGCGACGCCGTACGACCCTGGCGCAACCCTTGCGCCTCCAATGCGCGCACTTCCTCCACGAGGCCGGCCTCCCACATCCGGTCGACCCGGCGGGCGATCCGCTCGTCCAGCTCGGGGCGGGCCACGTCGACGCCGATCTGGAGGGTGTCGTAGACCGAGTCGTGGCCGGGGAGGTTGGCCGTGAAGGGTCTTCCGGTGATCTCGATGACCTCGAGCGCGCGGACGATACGGCGGCCGTTGCTCGGCAGGATCGCCCGCGCGGCCTCCGGATCCGACACGGCGAGGCGCGCGTGCAACGCCCCCGGGCCGCGCAGCGTGAGCTCCTCCTCCAGGCGGGCCCTGACCTCGGGGTCGGTGCCGGGGAACTCCAGGTTGTCGACGGCGCCGCGGACGTAGAGGCCGGAACCGCCGACGAGGACGGGCCAGCGCCCCTCGGCGAGCAGCGCGTCGATCCGCTCCCGGGCCAGCCGCTGGTACTCGGCGACGGACGCGGTGACGGTGACGTCCCAGATGTCGAGCAGGTGGTGCGGGACGCCGCCGCGCTCCTCGGGCGTCAGCTTGGCGGTGCCGATGTCCATCCCCCGGTAGAGCTGCATGGAGTCGGCGTTGACGACTTCGCCGCCGAGCCGCTGGGCCAGGAATACGCCCAGATCGGACTTTCCGGCCGCGGTGGGGCCGACGACGGCGATGACGCGGGGGGCGAGGGGTGCGCTGCTCACTGATCCAGTCTCGCAAACCTCCCGTCCGGCCCTCGAACGGGTTACGTGACGCGACGGTCGCCGGGTCGTTGCCCGTTGCGAGGTTCCTGCCGCCGGATCACAGGGGCGGCGGCCCGGGTCACACGAACGGACGCACCGGGCAACGCGGGATTTCGCCCGCACGAGTAACGTATGGAGTGGATATGGGCGTTTTTGCACGGCTTTTTCGGAGGTCGAAGGCCACGGAGGAGACGCGGACCGCCGAGGTCCGGGCCGACGAAGCGGCGGCCGGGGCCGACGCGGAGAGCGCGGCCGGGGCCGCGGAGCCGAAGGGGTCGGCCGAGGCGCCGGAGACCACCGGGCCGGCGGATAACGAGGCCGGCGAGGTCACCGGCACCGACACCGTCGAGATCCCCAAGCAGCAGTCCGCCGAGGCGGCCGGCAGCGAGACGGGTGAGGGCGCCCGCACGTAGACGGCCGCGAGGGAAGGTACATCATGGGTCTCCTGGACAATCTGAAGGCCAGGCTCGGCCCGGCCAAGGACAAGGTCTCCGACCTTGCGCACCAGCACGAGGACAGGATCCAGCACGGCCTGGACAAGGCGGCGCGGACCGTCGACGAGCGGACCAAGGGCAAGTACAGCGACCGCATCCAGACGGGTACGGGCAAGGCCAAGGGTGCCGTGGACCGACTCGCGCACAAGAACGACCCCGGCCCGGGCGCGGGCGGCACGACCACGCCGCCGGCCGGGCCGCCGCCCACTTCCTGAGCGGCACACCGGCGGACGGCCGCGGAGCACACCGAGAGCTCCCGGCCGTCCGCCACGTTCTCCTGGCGGCAGCCCGCCCGCACCCGAGTAGCCACGAGGCAGCCGACCCGTAGGGAGCGCCCTCCTGGAGCGGCACTCCTTCCGGGTCCGGGCTCCCGGCGATGGCCGCCTGCATCCAGGTGGCCACGAGCCAGGGAACGCTCTGGTGAAGCAGTACGCCCTACAGGTCCGGGCTCCCGGCCGTCCGCCGCGCTCTCCCGGCAGCGGCCCGCCTACGACCAGGTGGCCACGAGGCAGCCGACCCCGTAGGGAGTGCCCTCCTGGAGCGGCGCGCCCTACAGGTCCGGGCTCCCGGCCGTCCGACTCGTTCTCCCGGCGATGGCCGCCTACGACCAGGTGGCCACGAGGTAGCCGACTCCATAGGGGGCGTCCTCGTGGAGCAGTGTGCCTTCCAGGTTCGGGTTTCCGGTCGCCGCGCCGGCGAGTACCTGCCAGGGGGCCCGGCCGGAGACCTTCAGTTCGTGGGCCAGTCCGGTGTCCAGCGCTCGCAGGGCTCCGGTGTCTGCCGTGCCCAGTGCGCGTGCGAGTTCCGCGTCGAAGGGGGCCGCGCGCTCGTCGAGGTAGCCGGGTGCCTTGAGTGTGCGGCAGGCGCTGGCGTCGCCCATCACCAGCAGCGCGACCCGCTCCGCCCGGCCGGCGAGGGCCTCCCCCGCCCCGGCGCACCGCTCGGGCGCGAGGGACTCCCCCACGGCCAGTCCCTCCACGGGGGCGTCCGCCCATCCGGTGCGGTCCAGCAGCCAGGCACCCACGGCCAGCCCGTACGGGAGTTCCCGCCCGGGTGCGCCCTCGCCCTGTCCCAGCCGTACGTCCAGGCCGACGCCGAAGCCCCGGAAGGATCCCGGGGTGCCCTCCGGGTAGGTCTCGGGCCCTGCGCCGTCCCCCGGTCCGACGACCACGAGCAGATCGGGCCGGGCGGCGGCGAGCACGCCCAGCGCGTCCGTGCACGCGGCCCGCGCGGTGTCCAGTTCGGGGGCGGCCCCTGTGGCGACCTCCGGCACGAGCAGGGGCGGGCACGGGCAGACTGCGGCGGCGACAAGCATGATCAACAGCCTACTGCGGCGGCCCGGAACGGCACCCCCGCCTTCACGGGCCGTCCGTGCTCCGGACGCGCTCCGCGAGGCCGTACCGCAGGCAGTGGGTGACCGGTCCGCCCTTGAACTCCCCGTGGTACGTGGTGGTGCGTGTCGTACGGCTCCTCCACGACGACCCGCTGAACCATGCGCCCCGTCACGGTCCGGTCAGTCGACGGCGCAGCCCCCGGTGACCGCCGGCAGCGGCTCGGGGACGCCCACCTTGGGCAGGCCGAGCAGCACGCCCGCGGGCCGCGCCGCCTTCTCGGTGTTCCGCTTCTCCCAGGCATCCCCCGCGCGGGTGCGGCGCACATCGAGCACCGTGCCCTCGGCGAGGAGGTGATGCGGGGCGGCGTAGGTGATCTCGACGGTGACCACGTCGCCGGGGCGCACCTCCCGCTCCGGCTTGGTGAAGTGCACCAGGCGGCTGTCGGGGGCGCGGCCGGAGAGGCGGTGGGTGGTGCCGTCCTTGCGGCCCTCGCCCTCGGCGACCATCAGCTCCAGGGTGCGGCCGACCTGCTTCTTGTTCTCCTCCCAGGAGATCTCCTCCTGGAGGGCGACGAGACGCTCGTAGCGCTCCTGGACGACCTTCTTGGGGATCTGGCCGTCCATCTCGGCGGCCGGGGTGCCGGGCCGCTTGGAGTACTGGAAGGTGAACGCCTGCGCGAAGCGGGCCTCGCGCACCACGTGCAGGGTCTGCTCGAAGTCCTCCTCGGTCTCGCCGGGGAAGCCCACGATGATGTCGGTGCTGATCGCCGCGTGCGGGATGGCGGCGCGGACCTTCTCGATGATCCCGAGGTAGCGCTCCTGCCGGTAGGAGCGGCGCATCGCCTTCAGCACCGGGTCGGAGCCGGACTGCAGGGGCATGTGGAGCTGCGGCATGACGTTCGGCGTCTCGGCCATGGCGGCGATGACGTCGTCGGTGAAGTCCCGCGGGTGCGGCGAGGTGAAGCGGACGCGCTCCAGGCCGTCGATCTTCCCGCAGGCCCGCAGCAGCTTGCTGAACGCCTCGCGGTCGCCGATGTCGGACCCGTACGCGTTGACGTTCTGGCCGAGCAGGGTGATCTCGGAGACACCCTCGGCGACCAGGGCCTCGATCTCGGCGAGGATGTCGCCGGGGCGGCGGTCCTTCTCCTTGCCGCGCAGCGCCGGGACGATGCAGAAGGTGCAGGTGTTGTTGCAGCCGACGGAGATGGACACCCAGGCCGCGTAGGCGCTCTCGCGCCGGGTGGGCAGCGTGGAGGGGAACGCCTCCAGCGACTCGGCGATCTCGACCTGCGCCTCCTCCTGCACGCGGGCGCGCTCCAGGAGGACGGGCAGCTTGCCGATGTTGTGCGTGCCGAAGACGACGTCGACCCAGGGGGCACGCTTCACGATGGTGTCGCGGTCCTTCTGCGCGAGGCAGCCGCCGACCGCGATCTGCATGCCGGGGCGGCTCGCCTTCTTCGGGGCGAGGTGGCCGAGGTTGCCGTACAGCTTGTTGTCGGCGTTCTCCCGGACGGCGCAGGTGTTGAAGACGACGACGTCCGCGTCGCCGTCGGCGCCCTCGGGGGCGCGGACGTAGCCCGCGTCCTCCAGCAGCCCGGACAATCGCTCGGAGTCGTGGACGTTCATCTGACACCCGTAGGTGCGTACTTCGTAGGTGCGCGTGCCGCCCACTGACTGGCTCCGGTCGATGCTGCTCATGCCCCTAAGGGTAGGCGGTGCCGCGGACCGCCTCCGCCGCGTGGGCAGCTCCCTGCCAGGCAGCTTCCTGGCCTGGCCGGATGCGGACAGCGGGGGTGGCGTGATGGTTCTCTCTTAGCAGCGGCCGGAAAGCGCGAGGAACGCGGACCGGCCCGGGGGAGCTGAAGGCACCACTGGCTCCATGCGCACCGTCGCAACGGCACTGGCTTACGCATGGAATGGAGACCAGCATGATCCGTACCAACCGTTGTACCGCGGCCACCGTCCTCACCACCGCCGTCCTGGCGACCCTCGCCTGGGCGGTGCCCGCCCAGGCCGCCGGCGCGGCCGGGCAGGAGGCGATGGCCACCACCCGGGACTTCACGTGGCCCACCCCGCCCGTCGACCGGCCCGACGACTTCACCTGGCCCGCCCCGCCCGTCGACCGGCCCGACGACTTCACCTGGCCCGCCCCGCCCGTCGACCGGCCCGACGACTTCACCTGGCCCGCCCCGCCGGCCCGGCCGTGACCGCCCTGCCGGGCGGGGCGCCGGACGCCGCGCCTCAGATCCACTGCCGGCGAGCCGCCTGCACGCCCGCCTCGAACCTGCTGGAGGCGCCGAGCCGGTCCATCAGCTCGGCCATGATCCGCCGCTCCGTGCGCACCCCGATCCCGAGCGTCCGCGCCACCGCCTCGTCGGTGAGGCCGGTGGCCAGGAGCTGGAGCAGCTTGCGCTCCTGCGGGGTGAGCCCGTGGGCGTCGTCCTTGACGGAGGACTCCTGATGGAACGGGGTCGCGTGCTCCCAGTACGCCTCGAACAGCGCCCGCATGGCGAGCACCACGGGCGGGTTGCTGAACAGCAGCGCCGAGGGGCCCGTCTGACCGGGCAGTCCCGCCACCACCGCGGTGGTGGTGTCGACGATCAGCAGGCGCATCGGCAGGGTCGGGGACGTACGGATCTCGCTGTCGTGGTCGGCCATCCACTGGGCGTGTTCCCTGGTCACCCGGTCGTTGGTGATGCTGTCGAGGTGGATCGAACGGAACCGGACCCCGCGGGCGAGCGCCCGTTCGTTCAGCGGGCGGGCCGCCTCGATCGACTCCGCGGTGAGTCCGCCCACGGGGTGGAACGCCAGGACCTCGTGCCGGCATCCCTCGGCCAGGGCTTCCAGGCGGATGCGGATGTCGTCGACGTCGTCGAGCTCCTCGGTGCCGTCGAGACCGGACCGGCTCGACGCCGTGTACTCGGCGGCCAGCGCGGCCAGCGCGGCCCGGTTCTGCTCGATGCGCTGCTGCCGGTAGGCCAGTTCGTCCTGTTCCCGCTGGAGCAGGACCTTCAGGCCCAGCGACGGGTTCACCGCGCGCAGCGCTCCGGGAGAGTCCCGGGACGGGGCGAGGAGGGACAGCTCGGACAGCTGGGCGAGTGCCTCCTCCACCTCGTCGGCGGCGATGCCGAGGAGGGCGGCGAGCCTGGCCGGATCGTGTTCCTTGTGGAACAGGATCGCGCGGTAGACGGCAAGCGTTCGCTGGTCGAGTGGAGATGCGTCTTCCACGTGGTGTTTCCCCCTTGAACCACATGTCCGGACCGGGCACCACACCGGGCCGGACGTCTGCGGCGCGGCACGGGGGGGGGGGAGACACCGCACGCTCGGCGAAGCATCCCCCGTAGATCCTTCACGTTCTCGCCACGCTACCTGTTCAGGAGTTCCGGTGTCGCACACAGTCGCGTTTGTCGTCCCTCCGTTGAACGGCTGTGTCGTGCTCGTCATGGACGCGACCACCGGCGCCGGCCGCAGTGTGGCCACCCGGCTGAGCGCGGCGGGCGCGGCGGTGGCGGTGGTCGGCGCGGGTCATCCGGGACGCGACGACGACGCGGCCACCAACGCGGCGTTCCTCTGCAAGGAACTGGCCGGTATCGGACTGGTCGCGCTGCCCTACCAGGTGGACGTCACACGGCCGGAGACGTTGCGCGCCCTGCCCCGTCAGATCGCCGGCGACCTCGGCCCGGTGGCCGCGTGCGTCGTGGTGATCCCGTCGGGTCCCGGCAGCGGGGGCCTGGCCCGGGACTTCCGCGCCGTCTCGGCCGTCGTCGCGGCGGCCCTGCCGGCCGGGGCCGAGCACATCGAGATCGGCCCGGAGCACGACGGCGCCGGTCACGAGCGGGCCGCGCAGTCGGTCGCGGACCGGCTGATCGAACGGTTCGCCCGCTCGCACGAGGGTCATTGACGGTCCGCAGTGGCTGACGGTCCGCCGCACACGGCACGCAGGCCCTGGGGCCTGGTTTCCACGAGTCCTTCTCACCGTTCGTCCGCACGGGGGTTCAGCATGTCGATACGGGTAGTCGTCGCAGGTGATCACCAACTCGTCCTGGAGGCCTTCGCCGAGACGCTCAACGGCGTCGACGGACTGGAGGTGGTCGGGCTGGCCACGTCGTGCGACGCCGTGCTGCCGGCGGTGGAGCGGCACCGGCCCACCGTCCTGCTGCTCGGCGAGTCCACGATGGCGGGCAAGGCGCTGCGCACCGCCACCGACGTACGCAGTCACCACCCCAAGTGCGGGGTCGCGCTGATGGTGGGGGCGGCCACGCCGTCGGTGGTGGACCGGGCGGTGGCGGCCGGCGCGCTCGGTGTCGTACCGAAGAACGCCCGGCTGCCCCAGCTGGTGACGACGCTGATGGGGGTGGCGGGCGGCTGTCTGACCGTCGACCCGTCGCTGCTGCGGCCGGTGACGGTCGGGGAGACGATGCTGAGCGTGCGGGAGGTGGACGTGCTGCGGCTGACGGCCGGCGGGGCGACCGTGAAGGAGATCGCGGGAGAGCTGTACCTGGCGGCGGGCACGGTACGCAATCTGACGTCGGCGGCCATCAAGAAGCTCGGGGGGCGCAACCGGTTCGACGCGGCGCGCATCGCCGGGGAACACGGGCTGTTGTGAGCGGACGCGCGCCTGCCCCGGCACGGTGGGCGCCGGGGCGGGGCGGGATGGTGCGCCTGCTCGTCACGCTCGTACGGGCACGGGCGCGACGGGTGTACGAGAGCGTGCGGGACTCACTTCTCCAGGCAGAACTCGTCGATCGGGTAGCCGACGTGGCGGTCGGCGGTCGGCAGGTGTCCGAGGATCGTGTCGCCCGGCTTGAGTTCGGTGGAGTTGAGGACCGCGGCGTCCGGGCCGAGGACCCGTACGTGCCAGTCGTCCTGGAGGATCAGGTTGACGGTCTGTCCGCTCGGGGCCACCGCGTCGATGGAGATGAGCGGGCGGGTCTCTATCTTGACCCGGCCGACGCTGACCGGCCGGGTGCGGCCCTTGGTGTCGACGGCCAGCACCTTGCTGCCGGCGTGGAGTTCGCTGAGGTAGTGGGTGCGTCCGCCCTGCGAGACGGTGTACGAGTGCAGGGCGCCGGCGTTGACCCGGAACGGGCGGGTCGGCATGTACGGCAGCGGGTGGGTCTCGCTGACGCACAGCACCATGCCCTTGGAGTGCGAACCGACCAGGATGCCCTCGTCCTTGCGGAAGTGGCTCGTGGTGTCGACGCAGGCCCGTTCGCCCATGCCGATGTGGGTGGTGCGGGTGACGGTCAGCTCCACCAGGTCGATCTCTCCGCCGCGGGCGCTGGCGGCGGTGCGCAGCGCGGTGGCGTCACCGACCGTGTTGGCCCGCATCAGCACGCCGTCCGAGCCGAGTTCGAGGACGCCGTAGACGATCTCGGCCTCCTCGGTGTTGGAGGCGGTGGTGATGATGGAGCCGGGGGCGCCGGTGGCCGCCGCGATCACGATCTCGAGCGGGATCTTGGTGGGGTCGCGGAAGTCGAGGACGCTCCACGGTTCCAGCCGTGCCGCGAGGCAGGCGTCCTCGAGCGTGTCGGCGTCGACGATCTCCACGTACCGCCCGAACTCGACGTCCGGGTGGGCCTCCTGGAGCGCGGCGCGCTCCTCCCGGGGGCCCGGCACGACCACCAGGTCGGCGGCGCCGAGATCGGCGGGGACGGCGTCGGTGCCGTCCTCGAAGAGCAGGACCTTGCGGACGGTGGGCGGCAGGCCGGCGAAGGCGGCCGGGTCGGCGGCGACGATGCCGTCGATGCGCTGGTGCAGGGCCTCTTCGAGGACGGCTTCGGTGGCGTTTCCGGCGCCTCGGATGTCAAGCCAGCACAGTTTTGCGTCCGTCATGGTGCGGACCTCCTGTCGGATGCGAAAGGTCGGAGAGGTGGTGGGTGTTCTCGGGGAAGGCGCCGGACGCCGTCAGCGGCGCCGGGTCGTCCAGGTGGTCGGGGGTCAGCCGTTCGTCCCGGTGGACGCCGGCCCCGGCGGGGAAGGCGAGCGTGCCGAAGTGCTGCTCCGGGAAGTGGTGGATCAGCCGGGCCACCTTGGCGGCGAGCCGCCGGGGATCGGCGGCCCGGAAGATGTTGCGGCCCATCGCCACCCCGCCCGCGCCGCCGGCCAGGGCGTCGCGGACATAGGCGAGGACGTCCTCCTCGGTGGGCATCGCGGGACCGCCCGCGACCAGCACCGGCACCGGACAGGCGGCGGTCAGGTCGAGCATCTCCGCGGTCGAGCCGAGGAAGACGGTCTTGACCAGGTCCGCGCCCAGGTCGGAGGCGACGGTGACGGCGTGCGCCACCAGCTGCGGGTCGCGCGGGTCGGTGACCCGCGGGCCACGCGGGTACACCATGGCGAGCAGCGGCAGGTTCCACCGGTCGCAGGCGTCGGCGATCCGTCCGAGGTCGCCGATCTGCTGCCGTTCGTCGTCCGAGCCGACGTTGACGTGGACGCTCACCGCGTCCGCGCCGAGCCGGAGCGCCTCCTCGACCTCGGTCACCACGTACTTGGCGTCGGGGTCGTGCGCCTGGCTGGTGGACGCGTTGAGATGGATGATCAGCGACATCGCGGCGAACCGCTCCGGGCTGATGTGGCGGACGCTGCCCTTGTGCACGACGACCGCGTCCGCGCCACCGGCGGCGAGCTGTCCGGCGAGCTGGTCGAGGGTCGTGCCGCGGGGCACCACGGGCCCGTCGCTGATCGAGTGGTCGAGAGGGGTGATCATCAGGCCTGCCGTGCTGTGGCGGTAGAGCCGCCGCAACCGCAGTGACCTGGCGAAGTGGCCGAATCCGGTCATGGAGTGCCCTTTCTGTTGCGCGGATCGGTGCGCCGGCGGGCGTGGTGTCCGGGCGGGCCGTCCACCTCGGCGCCGGGGTCGGGTGGGCCGGTGCCGCGCGTCTCGGCGGCGGGCGGGGGTGCCGCGCGCACCGGTGCGGTCGCACCGCGCAGCCGGGTCCGGTCGGGTTTGCCGGACGGGGTGAGCGGCAGTTCGGGCCAGACGGAGACGCCGACCGGGGCGTGCTCCGGGGTGAGCGTCGCCGCGACGTAGCCCCGCAGGTCGCAGGAGGTGTGCCCGGCGCCCGAGTGCAGTTCGACGGCGGCGTGCACCTGCTCCACGAGGTCCTCGTCCCGCACGCCGAACACCGCGGCCTGGCGCACCTGGGGGTGCCGGAGCAGCGCGGCCTCGATGGCGGCCGGGTCGAGCTTGAGGCCGCCGTGCTTGATGACGTCGCCCACCCGTCCGTCCAGCCGCAGATAGCCGTACGGGTCCCAGTGCCCGAGGTCGCCGGTGCGCAGCCAGCCGTCGCGGTACGTGCCGGCGGTCAGCTCCGCGTCGTCCAGGTAACCGGCGGACACCGTCGGCGAGTCGATCCAGATCTCGCCGCTCCGCCCGCGCCCCAGCGGGGTGCCGGTGCCGGGCGCGCGGATCTCCACCCGCACCCAGGGGAAGGGCCGGCCGACCGAGCCGAGCAGTTCGGGCTCCCGGTGGTCCAGCGGGGTGAGGCTGCTGATGCCGCCGGCCTCCGTGGTGCCGTACACCTGGATCAGTACGTCGCCGAAGAGCCGTACCGCGTCGCGGACCCGTTCGGGGGCGGCCGGGGTGCCGCTGTAGGTGATGCGGCGCAGCGAGGACAGGTCGTACGAGGTGACCAGCGGGTGGTCGAGCAGCCGGTACAGGTGCGGTACGGCCAGGTAGGCGTCGGTGACCCGGTGTTCGGCGATGGCCGACAGCGTGGCGTCGGCGTCGAACTCGTCGTGGAGCACCACCGTGCCGCCTCCGCACAGCACGGCGTCGGCCATCGGCGCGGTCGTGTGGCTGACCGGGGTGACGGAGAGCAGTGTGGCCGGGCCCCGTGGGTCGAGTCCGTCGGCGAGGCGCCGGACGAGGTGTTCGCGGATGCCGTGGCGCTGCGCGACCATCTTCGGCCGGCCGGTGCTGCCGCTGGTGAAGTCGACGACGGCCAGGTCGTCGGGCCGGGGCGGCTCGGCCGGCGGTGCGGTGCCGGGGCCGTCCGCCGTGCGCGGGATCGCCCGCACGGTGAGTCCGGGCCGGCGGCGGGCCAGCCATCTGCCGCGGGCCGCGCTCTCCTCGTCCTCCTCGTCCACCAGCAGCAGCGGCACCGCGAGGTCCCGCAGCAGTTCGGTCTGGGTGGCAAGGGAGAAGGTCTCGGTGTCCGTGCGCGGGTTCATCGAGCGGACGTACACCGAGGTCGCGCCGAGCAGGTGCACGGCGTAGCGGGCGCTGAGCATCAGCGGGTGGTTGGGGCCGGTCAGGATGGCCACCGTGGTGCCGGGGCCGACCCGCAGGGAGCGCAGCAGGGCGGCGCTGCCCAGGAGGGACGCGCGCAGCTCCCCCGCCGTCACGGCCGCGTCGGGCCGGTGCACGACGACCCGGGTGGGGTCCCGTTCCAGTGCGGCGAGCAGCCGGCGGGCGTAGGGGAGTGCGAGGGTTCCGGTGGTGGTCATGGTCCTCCTTTCTTTTCGTCGGAACTCATCGGAATTCCTTCGGGAGATCAGGCGATCTTCATCTGCGCCATCATTCCCATGGCGCTGTGGTCGATCATGTGGCAGTGATACGGATAGACACCCCGGTGCGAATCGAAGGTGAGCTGGAGTTTCGCCGTCTGTCCGGGAAAGAGCAGCACGGTGTCCTTCCATCCGGTCTCGGCCGGATACGGCGGCTGCCCGTCGCGTTCGAGAATGCGGAACTGCACCAGGTGCGTATGGAAGTTGTGCGGAACGGTGGCGCTCTTGTTGGTGACCGTCCACACCTCGGTGCTGCCCCACTCGACGTGGGTGTCGATGCGGTCCGGGTCGAAGGTCCTGCCGTTGATGTAGGCCTGGTGGCCTCCGGTGCCCGGCTCGTCCATGTTCAGTTCGAAGGCGCGCTCGACGGTGGGCTTCGGCAGGGGCGGCAGCGTGGCGAGGGTGTCCGGGACCCGGCTGCGGTCGGGGGTCCGCTCACCGATGTCGAACCGCATGACCTGGCCGACGAGTTCGGTGGGGCCGGGGCCCAGCATGTTGGCGAGGGTGAGCCGCGTTCCGGGCGCGTACTTCGAGAAGTCGACGACGAAGTCGATGCGTTCACCGGGCGACAGGACCAGCACCGGTGTCTCGGCGGGGGCGGCGAGCAGGCCGCCGTCGGTGCCGATCTGCTGGACGGGGTGCTGGGTGGCCGAGCCGTCCGACAGGGCCAGGACGAAGATGCGCAGGTTGCACGAGTTGACCAGCCGGAAGCGGTACTTGCGGGCCTCGACCCTCAGGTACGGCCAGGGCCGGCCGTTGACCAGGATCGTCGTGCGGTTCTGCGCGTCGTCCATCGTGTAGACCATGGCGGCGGCGTCGTCGAAGTCCGCGTCGCGCAGGACCAGGGGGATGTCGTACTTCCCGGAGGGCAGCCCGAGCCGGTCCTCGTCGGGGTCGCGCAGCAGGTACAGCCCGGACAGTCCCCGGTAGACGTGCTCGGACTCCATGTGGTGGGCGTGGTCGTGCATCCACAGGGTGGCGCCGGGCTGCCGGTTCTCGTACACGTAGGTGCGCCTGCGTCCCGGCGCGATCGTGTCCATCATGCCGCCGTCGTGCTCCACCGGGTTGTTGCCGCCGTGCAGGTGCACGGATGTCGGCATGTCCAGCGCGTTGACGTGCCGGACCACCGTCCTGCGGCCGGTGCGGGCGCGGATGGTGGGGCCGGTGAAGGAGCCGTTGTACGTCAGGACGTCGGTGCGGGTGCCGGGCAGGATCTCGGCGCTCGCGCGGCGCGTGGTGATCCGGTAGTAGTCGGCGTGTCCGGTTCTGCGGTACGGGGCCAGCACCGGCGGCACGGTCAGCGGCACCGCGAACGGCTCGGCCGCCGGGGCCGCCGTCGCGGCGACGGGGACGGTGGCCGGCCCGCCCGCGGTGAGCGTCTTGAACAGCCCGCCCGCCGCGCCGACCGCCCCGACGGCGCCGGTGGTCATACCGAGACGTATCGCATGTCGACGAGTGAGCACGGGAATGTCCTTCTGTCGTTGGGGCGGTGGCCGTTGAATTCCTGTTCCGAGCATGCGCTCCGGGCCTCGGTTGTCCGAGCGGAGACGGTCCGCCCCTGTCATGTGTCACGCATTCCATGACCTCGGTCACGAACGGGAATGGTGACTGTCATGCGGTGGGGCCGGCCGGGGCGGAGAGGGTGTAGCGGGCGTCAGAGTGGATTTCGTCGAGTTCTTCCAGCGAATCCCTCTGACGGAGGCCCTGATGATTCCCGTGTCCACGGAGAAACCGCCCGAGTTCGCGGCCCGCGCGCTGCGTACGGACGTGCGGATCACGTTCGACGACACCGCGGACACGGCGGTGCTGCGCGGCCCCGAGAGCTCACTCGTGCTGCGCCCGGTGCGCGGTGGCCTGCGCACCGTACTGGGCCGGCTGGCCGAGGGCCCGGTGCCGTACGAGGAGTTGTACGAGGGGTTCGGCGGCGCCGCGCGGGAGCGGGCCGACGCCGCGCTGGCGCGGGCCGGCCACCTGCTGGCGTACAGCGTGCTCACGCACGACGGGCCGTCGCTGCGGCGGGAGCTGGTGCGGCTGGAGCCGACGGCCCGGGACGCCGGGCACCGTACGGCGGCCGTGCCCGCCGGCGCGCGGGTCCGTCTGTCGCGGTTCGCCCTCTGCCGTACGCGCGGGGGCGTGCTCGTACTGGAGTCACCACTGGTGAAGTTCCGGGCCGTGCTCGCCGACCGGGCCGCCCGTGAACTCGCCGCCGCGCTGGGGCAGCCGGGGCCGGCGGTCCGGGCCGGTGAGGGCACCGGGCTGAGCGAGGCGGAGACGCTCACGGTCCTGGCCCATCTCGTCGGCACCGGCTTCGTCGAACTCGCCGCCCCGGACGGCACCTTCGCGTCCGACACCGAGCCGGTGCTGCGCCAGTGGGACTTCCACGACCTGCTGTTCCACTCGCGCGTCCGGTCCGGCCGCTTCGACGAGACCTTCGGCGCGGCCTACCCGTACCGGGGCCAGATCGACCCGCTGCCCGCCGTGAAGCCGGCGCCGGACGGCCCCGTGACGGAGCTGTACCGCCCCCGGCGCGCGGACATCGACGCCCGTGACCCGTCCCTGACCGCCGCCGTCGAGGGCCGCCGCTCCCACCGCGTCTTCGGCGAACGGGCGCTGACGGCGCGCGAGCTGGGCGAGTTCCTGTACCGGGTGCAGCGGGTGCGCGTCCACCACACGCCCGGTCCCGGCGAGGACGAGGTGGTCTCGCGGCCCTATCCGGCGGGGGGCTCGCTCCACGAACTGGAGCTGTACGTCACGGTGCTGCGCTGCGGGGGACTCGCACCGGGCGTCTACCACTACGACTCGTACGCGCACCGCCTGGTCCTCGTCAGCGGGGCGGAGGACGACCGGCGGGCGCTGCTGGGCGTGGCGTCACGGTCCGTCGGGTTCGACGTGCGCCCCGATGTGCTCTTCACGGTGACCTCGCGGTTCCAGCGCATGGCGTGGAAGTACCGGGCGATGGCGTACGCGACGACGCTGCGGCACACCGGTGTGCTCTACCAGACCATGTACCTGGTGGCGACGGCGATGGGCCTGGCGCCCTGCGGGCTGGGCAACGGCGACGCCGACCTGTCCGCCCGCGTGCTGGGCCTGGACTACCTGCGGGAGTCCTCGGTCGGCGACTTCTTGCTGGGCACGCCGGCGCCCGAGTCCGCGATGCCCGCCGAGCCGGGCGAGGAATGGCACATGGTGAACAGCCCCGAATGGGCACTTCCGGTGGCCCTCGACGAAAAGCCGGGCACCGGGGAAACGTCATCCGGGCCGTGATAAATGTCAGCCGACATCCGCAGGGGGTGGCGCACGGGTGAGTGGCCGAGCAATATGGATGTCGCAGCCGGACGGAAAAGGAAAACATTCCGGAAGGCGTCCGGGAATCATCCCGGAGCATGATTGCTCGGGAATTCCGTCCAGGGGACTCCCGATTCGACGAAAGGACCATGACATGACCGCCAAGGACATCAAGAACGACGCCGACACCGCGTTCGAGGGCTTCGACGCCGACGAGCTGGAGACCCTCGAGGTCGCCGACGGCGTGGCGCTCCCCGAGATGGGCGCCTCCAGCGGCTCGATCGGCACCTCGTCCTCGTCCTCCAGCACCTGCTCGGCCTGCTGAACCACCCAACCCACGGATCCCGGAAGGACCACGACATGACCGCCAAGGACATCAAGAACGACGCCGACACCGCGTTCGAGGGCTTCGACGCCGACGAGCTGGAGACCCTCGAGGTCGCCGACGGCGTGGCGCTCCCCGAGATGGGCGCCTCCAGCGGCTCGATCGGCACCTCGTCCTCCTCGTCCAGCACCTGCTCGGCCTGCTGAACGCGCGTGAGCGCCTGAGCACGACCGTGTGAACGCACAAGGATGCGCCGCCGGCCACCTGGCCGGTCGGCACATCCTTGCGTTCGTTTCCGGGGCGGTCCGCCGACCCCGATCGGTCCGGCGGTCCTCAGCCCCGTACGGCCAGGTGGTACGCGGAGGCCCAGAGCACCGCCGCGCAGGCCAGGCCCACCGCGACCAGCACGCTCTCGTCCGACAGGCCGGCCGCGACCAGCACCGCGCCCACGACCGCCACGGCGGTCATCAGCCCGGCCGTCCACCGGTACTGCCACTGGTCGTACAGGCGCGCGAGCGGGAAGAAGTGCAGCCCCACGACGAGGGCGATGCCGACCGGGATGAGCTCGGGGCGGCCGGAGGCGTTGGAGCCGGCGATGACGGCGAAGACGGCCAGCACCTCGACGCCGTTGACGACACCCACCCCGCGCGCCCAGTTCTCCGGGAGGCTCACCGTCCTGGGCGAGGGCGCGGCGTCCTCACGGTGCCCCAGGTAGATCGCCGCCGCGGTGACCACGAGGGCCGCCACCTCTATGGACACCGGCACGACGTCCGTCGCCGAACCGGTTCCGGAGGCCCCGGCGAAGGCCCACAGCAGGCCGAACACGGAGAGCACGAGGGTTCCTCGGCGCCGTAGTTTCCGGGTGAGTTCCAGACACTCGGCGTCCGTGAGGGACGGGGTCGGGCCGGTGGTGGGGGGATCAGTCGTCATTGGCGGAGAGTACAACGATCATCGAGACTGCCAGACGTTTTTCGGCCAGTCCGCCGGCCGACTCAAACGGAATTGATCATTCCGAGACTTTGCCGTGAGGAGCGCGCCTCCCGAATTTCACGGAAGAGGGCGCACGGTGTCACGATAACCGTGACGTATGTAAGCCACCACCCCCTCTCCACTTCCACCGCGCATTCCGGTCGCCAATGATGTGGAGCACATTCCCGAATTCATTTCCCGTTCGTCTCGGAAGGTGCGAAGGACATGGTGGTTGACGCTCCGGAGCGTATTGCCGTGAGGCCGGATTCCGCCGACCTGACGGGGGTGCGTCTCCACACTCGGATGCCGGTGACGCCGGCCTGGCTGGCCCGGCACGTCGTACCGGCCGCCCGCGAACTGAGCGAGGGGGGCGTGCCCGGCGTCCAGGTCCGCCGCGGCTGGCTGCACGGACCCCACATCGATCTGCTCGCCCCGGCCGCGACCGCCGCCGACTGGACGGCGGTCGCGGCCGGGCTCGACGCGGGCCCCCTCGACCCGGCGCGGGCGCTGACCGAGGAGGCCTATCTGGAGCAGGCCCGCGAGTTCGGCCGGCTCGAGGCGGTGGAGCCCCCGTACCTGCCGCTGCGCGACCACGGCGCGGTCCTGTCCGTCGCTCCCGACGACCCGGCCCTGCGCTCCCGCGAGCCGCGCCTCGATCCGCTGCGCACCGTCGTGAACGGCGCCCTCGCCGTGCCGGTGCTGTCGATGATCGAGGGCCTGGCCGAGAAGCCCGGCAGCGGCACGGTGCTGCTCGCGGAGGCGTTCGCCGCGCTCGCCGACACCCACGCCCTCGGCCCGGGCCACGGGGTGTTCTCCCCCCGGTCGCACGCGGAGGCGTTCCTCGCCTGGGCGGCTCCCCGCAAGGACATGCGGCCCGTCTTCCAGGAGCGGCTCGCCAAGGAGGCGCCACTGCTCCGCGCGGTGGTCGAACAGCGGCTGAGCGGTGAGGTGTCGCCCGCGGCCGCCCGGTGGCGCACGGCGTTCGCCTACGGCGCCGGCGTGCTGGACAGCGCGGTCGCCTCGGGCGCCCTCACCGCCGGCCTGCTCGACTCGGTGACCGACGGCGTCGACCGGGGGCGGATGGGACCGCCCGGGGCCGTGACCACGGTGCCGCGCGGCGAGCAGCCGGACACCGACTTCCACCGCACCGTGCACGGGTCCGGGGCGATCAGCACGCCCTCGCCGTTCTTCGCCGCGTTCCGCCTGCTGACCAACCTCTTCTACCAGCAGCTTCCCCTGCTCACCGTGTCGCCGATGCAGCGCTACTACATGTGCTTCGCGATCGCCGAGACGGTCGACGACGTGCTCGGCAGCAGCTGGCGCGAGCGCCTGGAGCGCCCGCACACCGCCCGTACCACGAAGCCGACGGGAGCACCGCGATGACCAGCCCCGAACCCCAGTGGTTCCTGCGCGTCAACCCGCTGCGCAGGGCCCGCCTCGCCGATCCGGAGCTGCGCCGGCTGCTCGCCGGCCTCGCCGCCGCAGAGGCCGAACTGACCGAGGCCGCCGAGGTCTGCTCGCAGGAACTGTACGAGCGGATCGGTGCCGTGGAGTCGGACGCCGAACGCCGCGAGCTGATCGCGCTGCGCCGGGCGATCCACAACGGCCGCGCGCCCCGGAAGGCCCCCGAGGGCCGCGTGACGGAGCTCCCGTCGGTGGCGCGCTGGCTGGCCGTCCAGGCCGAGCGGGAGCGGCTGCGCGCCACGGTCACCGCCGGCTACCCGGCCGCCGCCGACCGCGAACGGACCGTCCTGGCGGGCCTGCTCGGCGACGACGACCTGCTGCGCTCGCTCGCCCTCGTCGCCCCCGAGGTGCACCAGGAGGCCGAGCGCTACCGCACGGCGGTCGGGGGGCCCGGCAAGGTCAACGCCCGCACCCGCAAGTCGGAACGCGGACTGATCCAGTACGTCACCCGGTCCATGGTGCGCACCAGCCCGCTCTCCCGGTTCACCGCGGTGGGCATCGCCGAACCCGCCCCCGCCGGCGACCCGGAGGCCGTACGCCCCGGCGACGTGCCCTTCACCGGCGCGCTGGCCGTACCGGGCCTGGACCGGGCGATGCTGCACTACGTGCTCGGCGGCCTGCCCACCGCCGACGAGGCCGATCCGACGGACCTGTGGGTGGGGCTGCCGCCCACCTCGGCACCCGACCCGGAGAGCGGCAAGCTGTTCTTCCTGAAGTTCTCCGAGCAGGGCATGCACCGGCTCGCGCTGCCGCTCGACGGGCCCGTCGCCGACCTGCTCGACGCGCTGTCCATGGGGCCGCGCCACTTCCCCGCGGTGGTCGCGCACGTCGCCGCGCGGGCCGGCTGCCCGGCCGAGGACGCCGACCGGCGCGTGCGGCAGGCTCTCCGGCAGGGCGTGCTGTGCACCTTCACCCAGCCGGAGGACCGCGCAGGGGCCGCCGACTACGACGACCTGCTCTCGGCGGCGCGGGACACGATCGCCGCGGAACTGGCCGACCGGGTCCGTGCCGGACTGCCCCGGGTGGCCGGGGCGCCCGCCGGGGAGCGGGGCGCGGTCCTGGCCGGGCTGCGCGGGGACCTCGGCCGGCTCAGCCAGGCCGTGGGCCGCCCGGCGCACATCACGGTCGAGGAGGACTACGTCATGCCGCCGCTGAAGGTGGCCACCTCCGACTGGCACGCCCCGCTCACCGACCTCGGGCCCGCCGTGGAACTGCTGTCGGTCTTCGACTGGCTGCACGACGTACGGGTCCTGATGACCGCCGCGTTCACGGAGCGGTTCGGGGCCGGGGCGAACGTGCCACTGGCCGAACACGCGCCGTTCGTCGTCGGGGAGGTCTCCCGGCGGGCCGCCGCGATGGCCGCCGTGTACGGGCCGCAGGGCTCGGGCGGGCCGGCCGCGCTGACCGGCATCGGCCCGGCGGACGGCTCGCTGGAGCGCATGTACCTGCTGCGCCGCGAGCTGTCCGAGGAGGTGCACGCGCTCCTCACCAAGACCGCCCGGGCCGGCGAGGACACCCTGAGCCTCAGCGCGGCGGACGTCGCCGGGCTGACCCGGTCGCTGCCCGACCGTTTCCGCCGGGACCCGCTGATCTACGGCGTGCTGCTCCAGCAGGCCGGCGGCAAGCTCGTCCTCAACGACGGCCTGCCGGGCCACGGCATGCTGTACGCGCGGTTCCTGGAGGCCGACCGCCGCCAGGGCGGCCGGGCACTGCCCCGGCTCGCCGCCCACCTGCGGCGCTTCTACGGTCACGACGGCGCCCGGGTCACCGAGGACCTCGGTCTGCACCGCCTCAACGTCAACGCGCACGCGCCGGTGCTGCCGGGCGGTCTCACCCCGGAGGACTGGTTCACGCTGCGGCTGGTCCACGACCCGGAGACGGACTCACTGCGGGTCGAGGACGCGGACGGCGCGCCCCTGAGGGTGCTGCCGCTCGGCACGGGCCATCCGGGCCTGTTCCCGCCCCCGCTGTCGGTGGCCTCCGGCCTGGCGATCAGCGGCCGGCTCTTCAACAGCCTGCCGAACTCCTGGCACGCGGCCACCCCGTGGGACGGCGAGCACACCCGCACCGCGCCGCGCATGGCGGTCGGCGACGTCCTCATCGGCCGCCGCCGCTGGTACGGCGGGGCCGAGCTGGACACGGCGGTCGCCGCCGGGCCCGACGAGCACGAGCGGCTGCTCGCGCTGACGGCGTGGCGGGCCCGGCACGGGGTCCCGGACGAGGTCGTCATCAAGTCGGCGCCCGAGGACGAGGGTCCGCTGTCGGTCGGCGCCCCGGACGTCCAGTCCAAGCGCCTCCAGCAGAAGCCGCAGTACGTGGACCTGTCCAGCGCCCTCGCGGTGCGGGTCCTGCCGCGGATGCTGGAGCGCCGCGGGAAGGGCGCGGGCTACCTGGAGGAGGCGTTGCCCGGTGTCACCGACGGCACGCACGCGACGGAATGGGTGCTCGAAGTCGGGCGCACGGCCGGCGGACGGTTCGTGTACGACCCGGTCAACCACACGGAAGCGGAAGGAGCTCGGTCGTGACGGTGACCGATCTGGACAGGGCCCCGGCCACGACGGCTCCGGGGGCGGACGCCCCGCTGCGGGCCCGGCCCGGCCTGCACTACGCGCCGGTACCCGGGGGCGTGTACTTCAGCGGCACGCGCGGACAGTTCGTGCTGAGCGGCTCGGACCTCATGTACGCGGTGGCGGACGGCTGCGTACCGCTGCTGGAGGCGGGGACGACGGAGGACGCCCTGGTCGCCGAGTTCGGCACGGAGCGTGCCCGTCCGGCCGTACGGCACCTCGTCGCCCGGCTGCGGGAGAACGGCCTGCTCCTCGACCCGGCCGCGTTCACCGAGCCGGAACCCCCGGCCGAGGTCCGCGCCCGCTACGCCGACACCCTGGCCCGCCTGACCGCCCGCCTCGACGACCCGTACGCGGCGTTCGCCCGCCTGCGCCGGGCCCGGGTGGAACTGCGGGGCCCGGACACGGCGACCGCCCCGGCCCGCCGCGGCCTGCACCGGGCCGGCGTGACCACCACACCACCGGCCGCCGGAACGGCGACCCCCCTCGTCCCGGTCTGCGACCCGGCGATGTACGCGGACCCCGCCCTCCTGACCCCCGCCGGCGACCCGGCGGCGGACAAGACCGGCACCACGACCCCCGCCGGCGACCCGGCGGCACGCACGCCCGAAACCCTCACCCCCACCGGCGACCCGGCGGCGGACAAGACCGGCACCACGACCCCCGCCGGCGCCCCGGCGGCACGCACGCCCGAAACCCTCACCCCCGCCGGCGACCCGGCGGCGGACTTTCCGGGGGCCGGTGGTTCGCCCCGTGCCGTCATCGAGTTCCTCACCGGTGACGGGACCTGGTCCGAGCGGCACGGGACGCTCCACGTGCCCGTGCTGCTCGGCCCGGGGCCGGTCCTCGTCGGACCGGTCGGGGTGTCGCCCACCGTCTGGGCGGCGTTCCGGGACCGGGCCGGGGTCTGGGCCGGCGCCGAGGGCGTCGAGCCCCCGGCCGGGCCCGTCGCCCACTCCCTCGCGGGAGCCCTCGCCGCCCAGCTCCTGGCCGACACCCTCACGGGTGTCGCGGAGCCCGGCGAGGCCCATGTGGTGCACGGCCCCGATCTGACCGCCGACCGCGTCACCGTCACGGGCGGCCCCGTGGACGAAGCGGTCGTGGTCCGGCTCGACGACGCCCCCGCCGAACCCCTCCCCGAACCGGTGGCCGCACTGGAGGAGGCCGCCGCCCTCACCGCCCGCTGGACCGGACTCTTCGCCTCCGCGCAGGGCGAGCACCTGCCGCAGATGCCCCTCGCCCTGCGCGCGGCGGAGCACCGCACGGACCGCACGGACACGGTCACCGCCTGGGCGGCGCACCAGGAGACGGCGACCGTCGCCGCCGCCCTGGCCGCCCTGCGCGACCGCGCCGGCGGCGCCGCCGGCCTCACCCGTGAACACTGGTTGCTGGACGGCGCGTTGCGGCGGCTCGCCGAGCGCCGGGACCGGTTCGAGCACCTGACCGGCACCGCTCCCCCGTTGCACGCCGAGGGCGAGCGCATCCTCGCCGCCCTGCGCGCGCGGCTCGGGCCGGCCGTTCCCGTACTCGCCCTGGCCCGGACCGCCGGAGTCGACTGGCCGCTGGCCGAGGTCACCGCCGACGGCCGGCCGCTCGGCGCCGGCTGGGGACCCACGGCCGCCGACGCGACGTACGCCGCGTTGTGCACGGCACTCGCCGCCGCCCAGGCCGACGGCACCGTCGCCGCCCTGTCCACCGACGCCCTGCTCACCGCCGACGACACCGCCCGCACCGCACTGAGGAGGCAGCTCACCGCGCTCGCCACGATCCGGGGACAGGCCCGCCGCACGGACCCCGTGCTCGGCGAACTCCCCTTCTGGCACGGCCCGGTGACCGCCCGGACGGCCCAGGAGCCCACCGATGCCGACCACTGACCCGACCACCACCGAGAACCCGGTCCAGGCAGGCCCCGCGCTGCCCGCGACGGCACACGGCGACTGGCTGCCCGCCCTCGCCGGACTGGCCCGCGCCACCGGGGCGACCGTCTCCGTCAACCTCGGCTGGGACCTCGCCTGGGAACGCGGCCCGGTCGTCGCGGCGGACGGCCCCCACCTCTCCGTACGCCTGTACGACGACGAGGTCATGGTCGGTCCGCTGTGGGTGCCGGGCACCGCGTCCGGCTGCGCCGCCTGCGCCGAGGTGCGCGAACGCACCGTCCTCGACCACCCGCTCGTCGGTGACCTCACCCAGGCCACGCGAGTGCCCGCCGCCCCCGCGCCGCTGCTGCCCGAACTCCTGCGCACCGGCCTGGAACACCTGGCGGACCGTCCCCTCGTACCCGGCGAGGCCTACTCGGTGACCGTGCGCGGCACCCGCCGCCACCGCATCGCGCGCAGCTTCCACTGCCCGGCGTGCGGGCCCGCCCCCGAGGACCTGGTCAGCACCGGGACCCCGCCGCCCCGTGCCCTCCGCTCGCGCCCGGCCGTCCCCGGCGACGCCACCCGCACCGCGGCGAGCCGGCTCGTCGAGCCCGGTTTCCTGCGCGACCGCCTGGTCGACGACCGCTTCGGACCGGTCCGGGCGATCCTGCGCGAGTCCCACGCCCCGTTCGCGATGAGCATGGCCGTCGTCGCCGACGCCCCGGCGATGGGCCACGGCCGGGCCCGTACGTTCGCCGAGACCGAGCCGGTCGCCGTCCTGGAGGCGTACGAACGGCTCGGCGGTTACCCCTACGACATCCCCCTGGTGACCCGGCGCTCCTACCGCGAGGTCGCCGGCCACGCCGTCGACCCGGACACCCTCGGCCGTTACACCGCCGAGCAGCTCGCCCATCCGACCAGCAGGGCGACGCCGTTCACGGCCGACACCCCGATGGACTGGGCCTGGGGGCACGACCTGGCCGACGGCCGTCCGCTGCTGGTCCCGGCGGACCACGCCTTCTACCAGTACGAGTACGCGTTCCGCCGGGACCGCCGGGCGGCGCGCGTGGCGGGTGCCGCGAACCGCCTGCACTACTTCTTCGACTGCTCCAGCGGCTGCGCGGTCGGCGCCAACTACGAAGAGGCCGCCCTGCACTCGCTGTTCGAGCTGGCCGAGCGGGACGCGTTCCTGACGTCCTGGTACCGGGCGGCGCCGCTCCCCCACATCCCCGTCGCCTCCCTCACCGACCCGACCAGCCGGGCCATGGTCGAGCTGATCCGGGCCCGCGGCTTCGACGTCCATCTGCTGGTCGCCACCCGTGACATCGGTCTGCCGGTGGTGTGGGTCATCGCCGTCAACGAGAAGAACCCGTTCCCCGCCACCTTCTCCTCCGCCGGTTCGGGGGCGGAGCCGGAGTCGGCGATCCGGGGCGCGCTGCGCGAGGTGGCCCAGCTCGTCACCAACCCGGTCGACTGGACCCGTGAGCAGGCCGAGCGGATGGCCGAGGACCCGTGGCTGGTGGAGGAGCTGGAGGACCATGTGCGGTTCTCCTCGATCCCCGAGACCCGCGACCGCGCCCTGGCGGGGCTCGGCGGCCCGGCCGTCACGCTGGAGGAGGCCTTCCCCGACTGGCCCGGCCGGCTCGAACGGGCCGCGGACGGCGATGTGCGCGGCACCCTCGAGTACGTCGCCTCGCTGTTCGCCGACGCGGGCCTGGACCGCGTCGTCGTCGTCGACCAGACCAGCCGGGAGCACGCGGACGCCGGCATCGCGGTCGCCCGCGCGGTCGTCCCCGGCATCGTGCCGATGTGCTTCGGCCACGCCCAGCAGCGCCTGGACGGACTGCCCCGGCTCCGGGCCGCCCTGCGCGGCACGGACCAGGAGCACCGGGCGATCCCCTACGACCCCCACCCGTTCCCGTGACGGCCCCCGCCCCGGAGTGGACCCGGCGCGCCCCGGTCGACCTGCCGGGCCCCGAGGGCGACAACAGCATCGCGCGCGAACCGCTCTGGTACGCGTACGGCCAGGGCGACGACCGCCCGGAACCACCCCCCTGGACCTGGGCGAGCACACCGCCGCCCGACAGCCACGTACCGCCGGAACCGCCGCGTCCCGCGGGGCCGAGCCGGGTGCTGCCGGCGGGCACCACCGACCGTCTGTCGGCGCTCGCGTACCCGCGGGTGCCCGCTTACGCCATGGCGGCACCCGACGCCCTGGCGCACGCCCTGACGGCGACGTTCGGTCCCGTGCGCCGGGAACCGGAGAACCCGTACAACGAGCACCGCCCGTACGCCTCGCCGCGCTGTCTCTTCCCCGTCCACGCCTTCGTGGGCGACGGCGACGGCTCGGCGTGGCGGCTGCTGGAGCCGACCCGCCACGCGCTCACCGGCCCGGACACCGGAGCGCCGCCCACCCGCATCGCGCTCACCGGCCGCTACACCGCGATCCCGGTGGCGTACCAGTGGTTCCGCGGGTCGCTCGTCTCCATCGAACTCGGCATGGCACTGCGGGCGTTGAGCCTCGGCCTCGAACTGTTCGGGGTGCCGGCCACGCTCACCCCGCCCACCGACGGCGGACCGGAGGTCCTGCGCGAGCTGGGTCTCGAACGGACCTGGGAGTGGTCGCTGCCCTGGCTCGTCGACATGGCGGAGCCCGGTCCCGCGGCGCGGTCCGGGCGGGACGCGCCGGTGCCCGACGGCGACCCCTCGCTGACGGACGTCGTACGCGTCAACCGGGAGCAGACGTACCCGGCGGGCGCGGCACCGCTCACCACGGCCGTCCCGGCCGGCCTGCCGGACAGCCCGGTCGTGCCCGACTGGGCGGAGCTGCTGTGGCGGCGCCACTCCGGCCGTATGCCGCGCGCCCTGCACGGCATGGACTCGGCACCACGCCCCGCCCCGGTCCCGGCCCGGCACCTGACCGCCGCCCTCGCCTGGCTCGGTGTCCCGCCGCCGCACCCGGTGCTCGCCGCCGCCTTCGACGCGGTCACGGTCACCGCCGTGGTGCAGCACGTCGAGGGGTACGCGACCGGGGTGCACCGCTTCGAGAAGGGCGCGGCGCACCTGCGGAAGGCCGATCCGACCGCCCCCGCGGGGCTGGAGGCGAACTACGGCTACGGGTTGTCGCCCGTCAACGGCTGCGGCATCGCCAAGGCCCCGCTCACCGTCTTCTTCTCCGTCCGCCCCCGTGAGCTGTTCGCCCGCTTCGGCCCCACCGGCTGGGGCGCCGCGCAGGTCGCCTGCGGCTGGGCCGTCCACGGGCTGTGCCTGGCGGCGGCGGCGGCCGGTCTCTTCGCGCGGCCCGTCCGGGCGTTCAAGGAGATCCCCACGAAGGAGGTCACCGGCCTGGCCGAGGACGAGACGATCGTCCTGTCGGCGGTGGTGGGGGTACCGCGCGAGACCGGGGGCGACCAGCTCGACCTGCGCACCTGAGCCCACTTCTCCGCACGCCCTCCGGACGACAAGGAAGCCCGCCCATGACCGAGCCCACCGCACCGCGGCGCTGGAGCGCCTGGCACCTCCACCTCGGCACCACCGCCCGCGGCGCCCACGACCGCGTCCTCACCGATGTCATCGGGCCCGCGGTCCGCGAACTGCCGCCCGGTACCGAGTGGTTCTTCATCCGCTACTGGCAGTCGGGTCCCCATCTGCGGCTGCGGATCGCGGACCTCGCCCCGGACGCCCGCGCGCGCGTCGAGCACGCGCTGCGCGACCGGCTCGCCACGGCGGGCCGGCTCGCGCCCGGGGAGGAGCCGCTGGCCGCCGACGCCTACGAGGAGAGCGCGGCCCGGCTCGCCGCCGCCGGCGAGACCGGCGTCAACTCCACCGTCCGGGCGCTGCTGCCGCCCGGCGTCCACCGTGCCGACTACGACCCGGAGTTCGAACGCTACGGCGGTCACGCCCTCATGCCGGCCGCCGAGTCCCTGTTCCACCTGTCCAGCGCACTCGTGCTGCGGCTCGCCCCGGGCATCACCGACGAGGCGCGGCGCGCCCGGCTGGCGCTGCGCGGCACCCTGTCCGCCGCCGTCGCCCTCGGCGGTCCCGTCGAGCGTGCCCACTACTTCGCGCGGGGCCTGGACGCCTGGCGGGCCTGGGCGTCCGACGCGGGCCACCCCGACGCCCTGCTCGACCGGATCACCCACGTCGGCCAGGACCCGGACGCGGTACGGATCACGCCCGAGGCGCACGGCCCGTTCACCGGCTGGTACGAGGGTCTGGCGGCCCATGCCGACGACATCCGGCGGCACTCACCGACCCACCCCGGAATGATCCTCTTCTCCCACGCCCACATGCTGCACAACCGGCTGGGCCTGAGCCTGCTGGAGGAGCTGCGCACCTACGCCTGGCTGTCCCACGTCTTCCCGGTGCGGCAGCCGGCGGCCGGCCCGGCACCCGTGGGGTGACCCCCGCGCCCCGTGGGTGCCGACGCGGAGGCCCGGCCGGATTCCCCCTCCGGCCGGGCCTCGTTCCGCGTGCGCGCGGTGCGGCTCATGGCCGGCGTACGAAGACGGCCTTCACCCGTACCAGGAGTTCCGCCCCGACCAGGCCCCGCATGGCGCCGACACCGCACGCGTGCCGGTCGACGCGGGCGGTGGCCCGTACGGTGGCCCGCTCGCCGTCGGTGGTCAGCTCGTCGACCGTGAACGTCACCGGCGTCCTGCGGCCCTTGACCTCCAGCAGTCCGGTGACGCCCGGTCCGGTGGTGAGACGCTCGCCGGTGAAGCGCAGTTCCGGGTGGCGCTCCGCGTCGAGGAACCGCGGGCCGCGCACGGCCGTGTCCCGCTGCGGGTTGCCGCTCTCGAAGCCGGCGACGCCGACCGTGGCGTCCAGGCCGGCCAGGGTGCCGTCGGCGGCGATTTCGGCGCGGCCGGAACGCACGGGCAGTGAGCCGCGTACGGGCAGGAAGAAGAAGTGGCGGCCGGTGAACTCCACCGTGGAGTCGGCGGGTTCGAGGTGCCAGCTGCCCGCCGGGGCGTCGACGGTCCGCGGGTGGGGGGTGTGGTTCGTGGACATGATGGGGTCCTTTCAAACGTCGTGGGGTTTCCGGAGAGCCGCGAGGGGGCCTCACAGAGGCCCCCTCGATGTGGTGGTCCGGAGCGGTCGTCCGGCTCTACTCGGGGCGCGGGTCCCAGCGGAAGCGGCGCACCGCGATCAGGGCGCCGACGACGCCCCAGGCCGCGAGCACCGTGAGCTCCTTCCACTGGAAGCCGGCACCGTGCGCGAAGGACGCCAGCATGGCGTCGTTGAAGGGCTTCACCGGGAGCAGCCCGGCGATCTCGTTGAGGACGCCGGAGTGGATGGGGAAGTAGCTGCCGGAGATGAACACCAGCGGGAACTGGATGAACTGCACGACCGCGGGCGCCGCCTCGGAGTTGCGGATGAGCGAGGCGACCCCGACGCCGAGCGCGCAGAAGCCGGCCGCGCCGAACGCCAGGGTGACCGCGAGCGCGGCCCAGTGGGTGGGCCACGGCACCCCGTACAGGCGTCCGATGCCGATGACGAGCGCGACGTCGACGACGCTCACGACGACGCAGTGCACCAGCAGGCCCGCGAAGTACACCCAGGCGGGCAGCGGGGTGGCGTGCAGCCGCTTGAGGACGCCGGTCTGCCGGCGCATGGCGAGCACGATCGCCAACTGGCCGTAGCAGGCCCCCAGTACGGACACGGCGGCGATGGTCGGCGTGTAGTACTGCATGCCGCTCATGCCGAAGAAGAAGTCCTCGTCCTGGCCGCCGCCGAACACGGCGCCGAAGATCGCGATGATCACGACGGGCAGGACGAAGGTGAACACCATCGACTGCGGGTTGCGCCAGAACGACAGCTGCTCGTAGCGGATCTGGTGGGCGAGCAGGGCGAACGAGCCCCGTTCGTCCGGCCGTTCGGCGTCGGGGCGGGCGGATCGCCTGCCGGGTGTGGTGGTCGTGGGGGGAAGGGTGCTGGTCATCGGCTGCTCCGTCCGGGTCGGCGCCCACGGCGCCCGCGGGCCGCCGGGGCCTGGCCCCGTTCGGCGGACGGGGACGAGGCGTCCTGCTGTGCGTACGAGCTGGTCAGCCCCAGGTAGACGTCCTCCAGGGTGGGCTGTTCCACGGTCAGCCGCTCCAGCGGCGTGCCGCGCTCCAGCGCCCAGGAGGTGAGCCGGTGCAGGACCGCCGTCGGCTCCTCGGCCTCGGCCGTGACCAGGCCGTCCTCGGCGTCGCTGACCGGGATCGGCAGGTCCCCGATGGCGGCGCCGGCCGGCAGCGCGAACCGGATCCGGGCCAGCGCGCTGTCCCGGCCGCCCAGGGTGTCCGGGGTGCCGGAGGCGACGATCCGCCCGCCGGCGATGACGGCGACCGAGTCGGCGAGCGCCTGCGCCTCGTCCATGTAGTGCGTGGTCAGCATGATGGTCGTACCGGCGTCGCGCAGGTTGCGTACGACCTCCCAGGCACCGCGGCGGGCGCCCGGGTCGAAGCCGGTGGTCGGCTCGTCCAGGAACAGCAGCTTCGGGTCACCGATCACGCCCAGGGCGAGGTCGAGCCGCCGCTTCTGCCCTCCGGACAGGTCCTTGACCTTCGCGCCCTCCTTCTCCCGGAGCCCCACCAGGTCGATGACCTCGTCGGTGTCGCGCGGGGCGGGGTAGTAGCCCGCGTTGCGGGCGATGGTCTCGCGCACCGACAGGTACGGCTCCACGGCGATGTCCTGGAGCACGAGCCCGATCTGCCCGCGCAGCCACCGCCCGTCCGCCTTGTCGCCGGGGTCGCGGCCGAGGACCCGTACGCTGCCGCCGTCCCGCTGCCGGAAGCCCTCCAGGATCTCCATGGTGGTGGTCTTGCCGGCGCCGTTCGGTCCGAGGAGCGCGAAGATCTCGCCCTCCTCGACGGCGAAGTCCACGCCGCGCACGGCCTCGTGGTCCCCGTACTTCTTGAGCAGGCCGTCAACGGCCACCGCGGTCACCGCGGTCGCTCCCGTCGTCGTTCCCGTGTCACCGCGTGCCTCCAAGGATGTAGTGGCTGTCTCCCTCAGGAAGTTAGGTCCGGCAAGGGGCCCGGCAGCAGGGTCGGCGGGGGAACCGATGACGTCCGTCACACAAGCGGCGACAGTTGTCAGTGACGGACCGGCGGGCCGTTGCCGCGCGGTGCGGCGCGGCACATGCTCGGCGCACGACCGATGACAGTGCGCTCACGCCGCGCACCCATCGCGACGGTGAACGGGCGTGGAGCGAAGACGCGGAAGGCGGTCCCAGACGTGCGGTTGGGGAGCGAGAGCGGAGCGCGGCGGCGGCCCGGGTACGCCGGGAACGCCGGGGATGTCTCGGGCCAGGAGCGGCGACCGCGGGTCGCCGTCGTCGGCGCCGGCATCGGCGGACTGGCCCTGGCCGGCGCGCTGGCCGCGAACGGCACGCCGTACGTGGTCCACGAGCAGACCCGCGTGCTGTCCGAGGTGGGCGCGGGCGTGCAGCTCTCGCCCAACGCGGTCCGCCCGCTGCTGCGGCTGGGCCTCGGACCCGCGCTGGAGGAGCACGGGGTGCGCGTCGAGGCGATGGAGGTGCGCGGCTGGAACGGCCGGCCCATCGCGCGCACACCGCTCGGCGCGGAGTGCGAGCGCATGTTCGCGGCGCCGTACCTGACGATCCACCGGGCGCATCTGCACGAGGCGCTGCTCTCCCTGACCGACCGGGACCGGCTGCGCCTCGGCGAACGGCTGCGGGCGGCGGAGGAGACGGCGGACGGTACGGGCGTACGGCTCTCCTTCGACGACGGTACGGTCCGCGAGGCGGACGTGGTGATCGGCGCGGACGGCATCCACTCCACGGTCCGCGAGACCCTGCGCACCGACGCGCCGGTCTTCTCCGGCCTGGGCATCTACCGCGGCCTGGTCCCGGCGGACGCACTGCCGGCGGGGGCCCGCGAGCGGCTGGTGCGGCTGTGGCTCGGGCCCGGCGGGCACTTCGTCTGCTATCCCGTGGCGTCCGGCGCGTACCTCAGCTACGCCGCGACCGTGCCGCTGACCACCGGCGCCCCGCCGCGCGAGTCCTGGTCCCGACCGGGCGACCCGGACGCGCTGCGCGCGGTCTTCGGCGGCTGGACGGGGCTCGTCGCGGACGTCGTCGCGGCGGTCGGCTCGACCCACCTGTGGGCCCTGTACGACCGTCCGCCGCTGCGCACCTGGTCCACGAACCGCATCACGCTCCTCGGGGACGCGGCCCACCCGATGCTGCCGTTCATGGCGCAGGGCGCCAACCAGGCGATCGAGGACGCGATGGACCTGGCCGCCTGCCTGGCGGACGCGCCCGCCCCGGCGGTCCCGGAGCGCCTGGCCCGCTACGAGTCCCTGCGCGTCCCGCGCACCGCCGAGATCCAGCGCGGCTCACGGGGCAACGCGGGCATCCTCCACCTCCCGGACGGCCCCGCCCAGCGCCGCAGGGACGCCCACATGGCAGTCCACGCCTCCCTCCACGACCGCACCCCCCTCTACGCCCACGAAACAGGCCGCAACGTGGTCACCACCGCATGACTGCGGGCAGTCACGCCCCCATGGCTGCGGGCAGTCGTGCCGCTGGGCCGGCGCCACTCCCCCGCAGCTGCGGGCAGTCGTGCCGCTGGGCCGGCGCCACTCCCCCGTAACTGCGGGCAGTCGTGCCGCTGGGGCGGCACGGGTGGGCGCAGCGGCACTCCGCAAGCGCCGGGCAGCGCGACCCATCCCCGCCCCGCAGCCACACCGGACGACATACCCCGGGGCGCTGCTCAAGCCGCCCCGCCCGGCACCCACCCCTGCCGCCGCAGCACCCCCGACACATCCGGCGCCTCGTAGTGCTCCCCCTTGAGCACCTTGCCGTCGGCACGCCGACTGACCTGCCCGTCGGGCCCCAGCTTGCTCATGTTGGACCGATGGACCTCCGCGATCACCGCATCGAGGTCGATCCCATGCACCAGCGCGGTGCCGTACGCGACGTACACCACGTCGGCCAGCTCATGCGCCAGCCGATCGAGCGGCCCCGCCACCGACACCTCCGCCACCTCCCGCGCCTCCTCGGCGAGCAGCTCACCACGATGGGCACCGAGCTCCGGCGAAACCTCGGACGGTACGTCACGGGCGTCCAGCCCGAAGGCACGGTGGAAGTCACGGACCAGATCGGCGGGCGAAGAACTCATGCCCGCGACTGTAGCGGCCGCCACGGACACTCCCCGGCCCGCTGTGAGCTCCGCCCTGGTCAGCGGCCACCCCGACTGGCAGGATCGCGCGCATGTCCCACACGCTGTCCCGGATCGGCAGGCGACGGGCCCTGCGGGGCACCGCCGCCGCTCTCGTCGTACTCGGACTGCTGCTGTGGTGGCTGGCGCCCTGGGAAGAGGAACCGCCCGGCGGGACGATCACGCTGAGCACGGGCACCCGCGCGGGGGTCTACCAGAAGTACGGCGTACTCCTGCGCAGCTCACTCGGCAAGCACATGCCCGACCTCGACGTACGCCTGAAGACGAGTGACGGGTCGCAGGAGAACGTGCGCCGCGTGGCGACCGGGGAGGCCGACTTCGCGATCGCCGCGGCCGACGCGGTGGAGACGTACCGGCTCAGCGACCGGCCGGGCGCCGACCGGCTGCGCGGGGTGGCACGCCTGTACGACGACTACGTGCAGCTCGCCGTCGCGCCCGACTCGGGCATCGAGACCGTCGACGACCTGCGGGGCAAGCGGGTCGCCATAGGGCCGCCCAAGTCGGGCGTCCGGCTCATCGCCAACCGGGTGCTCCGCGCGGCCGGCATCGACCCGGAGACGGACATCGAGCCTTCCTCCGACGGCATCGACAACGGCCCGGAGCGGCTCGGGCACGGCCTGGACGCCTTCTTCTGGTCCGGCGGACTGCCCACGGACGGCCTGAGGACACTCGCCGAGCAGTCCGCGCTCCGGTTCGTGCCGATCGACGCCGAGCTCGTCTCCAAGCTGCACGAACAGGGCGGCGCCACGCGCCACTACCGCGTCACCAACATGCCGGAGTCGGCCTACCCGGGCAGCCGGCCCAGCGCGCCCGTCGCGACGATGGCGGTGTCCAACCTCCTGATCACCCGGGCGGACGCGGATCCCCGGCTCACCGAGTGGCTGACCCGCATCGTGCTCAAGAGCCGGGACAACATCGGGGCGCACGTCCACTCCGCCCAGCTGGTCGACGTACGCACCGCGATCTACACCGACCCGCTCCGGCTGCACGAGGGCGCCCGCCGGTACTACCGGTCCGTCAAGCCCTGAGCCGCCGCCTCACCCGTCGGCGGGGCGTTCCTCGGCACCATCACGGTCACCCGCAGTCCGTGCGGCTCGTGGCGCTCGTACGCGATCGAGCCGCCGCCCGCCGCGAGCAGCGCCCGCGTGATGGACAGGCCGAGGCCCGAGCCCTTGATGTTCTGGTGCCGCCCGCTGCGCCAGAAGCGGTCGCCGACGCGGGTCAACTCCTCCTCGGTCAGTCCCGGGCCGTTGTCGGTGACGACGACGGTGGACATGTCACCGTTGGAGGCGACGGTCACCTCGACGTCCTCGCCCTCGGGCGTGAACTTCACCGCGTTGTCGATGACCGCGTCCAGGGCGCTGGACAGCGCCACCGGGTCGGCCCACGCGGTGGTCGGCGGGCAGGTGCCGGTCAGGCGGACGCCCTTGGCCTCGGCGGTCGGCGACCAGGCCGCGACGCGCTCGGCGGTCAGGGCGCCGATGTCGGCGACCTGGAGGTTGGCCTCGCTGTGCTCGGCGAGCGCCAGGTCGAGCAGGTCGTCCAGGACCTGCGCCAGGCGCTTGCCCTCGGCCTGCACCGAGGCGATCTCCTCGTTGCCCTCGGGCAGCTCCAGGGCGAGCAGCTCGATGCGCAGCAGCAGCGCCGAGAGCGGGTTGCGGAGCTGGTGCGAGGCGTCGGCGACGAAGGCGCGCTGCTGCTCCAGCACGCTCTCGACGTTGTCGGCCATCTCGTTGAACGACCGGGCGAGCCGTCTCAGTTCCGGCGGCCCGCCGGCCGCCGCGACCCGGGACTTCAGCCGTCCGGTGGCGATGTCGTGGGTGGTGGCGTCCAGGATCCGTACGGGCTTGAGCACCCAGCCGGTCAGCCGCAGCGCCGCGCCGACCGCGAGCAGCATCGCGGCCGCCTCCCCCGCGGCGATGACCAGCCAGCCCCGGAGGATGCGGGAGCGCATCTGCCCGGTCGGCGAGTCGGTGACCACGACCGCGACGACGTCGCCGTCCCGGATGACCGGTGAGGCCACCACCAGGCTGCGCCGCTGCCAGGGCCACACCTGCTCGGGGTCGTGGCTGCGGCGGCTGAGCAGCGACTCCTCGAAGGCGTCGCGCACCTCGCCCTCGCGGGGCAGGAACCAGTCGTCAGGGGCGTGCGCCATGGGCGAGTCGTTGAGGTAGAAGACACCCGCGCGGATGCCGTACACCCTGTGGTAGCTGTGCAGCTCGCTGCTGAGCGTCTCACGACGCTCGTTGATGTCCACGCCGGTCGGGTCGGTGGGCTCGGTGACGAACTGGGCGAGCGCCGCGAAGCGCGCGGTGTCGTCGATCCGGTCGACGATGACGTCCTGCTGCTCCGCACCGGCCAGGCTGACGGCCAGCGGAACGCCGAGGGCGAGCAGGACGGCCGCCATCAGGACGATGAGCAGCGGAAGCAGACGTGTGTGCACCCGGCCCCGCTACGCCGTGGGCGCGACGAGCCGGTAGCCGACGCCGCGCACGGTCTCGATGAGGGCGGGCATGCGGAGCTTGGCGCGCAGGGAGGCGACGTGCACCTCCAGGGTGCGCCCGGTCCCCTCCCAGCTGGTGCGCCACACCTCGCTGATGATCTGCTCCCGACGGAAGACGACCCCCGGCCGCTGGGCGAGCAGGGCGAGCAGATCGAACTCCTTGCGGGTCAGCTGGACGACCGAACCGTTGACGCTGACCTGGCGGGTCGACAGCTCGATGCGGACCGGGCCGAGCCGCAGCCCGGTCTCCGTACCGCCCGTGGCCTCCTCGTGGACGGTGCGCCGGCTGACGGCGTGGATCCGCGCGAGCAGCTCCCCCGTGTCGTACGGCTTGACCACGTAGTCGTCGGCGCCGAGGTTGAGGCCGTGGATGCGCGAACGCACGTCGGACCGCGCGGTGACCATGATCACCGGCGTGCTGGTGCGCTTGCGGATCTTGCCGCAGACCTCGTAGCCGTCCTGATCGGGCAGTCCCAGGTCGAGCAGGACGACACCGAAGCCGTCGCCCTCGGGGACGAGTGCCTGGAGCGCCTCCTCGCCGCTGCGCGCGTGGGTGACGTCGAACCCGTGCCGCGCCAGGACCGCCGACAGGGCGGCGGCGACGTGGTTGTCGTCCTCGACGAGAAGCAGTCTCACCAGGGCCCCCTTCGGTTCATCGGCCGTATGCTCTCCATGTGTATGAAAACGCGTGCACGCGCGCGTGCACCTTGCAGTGACGCCGATGAACGAGGACGGCGTCAAGAGGGTTCCGGTTGCTCTTCCGTACCGTTACCCGGCCGAAATCACCCCTGCTCACAAGTGCTACGACAAGTGTCCGATTGCTATCGGATCGTGATGCTCAGATTCCCCTCAGATGTGATGACGCAGGTCTGACGGGTTACTACTGTCCTCCGAAACCGAGGAGGACGGAGCCTGAGAGCGATGACCGAAGTATCGGTGGCCAAGGAAGATGTGGCCGCGACCGGCGATCTGGTCGTCCTGAGGAGCGTCAACAAGCACTTCGGCGCGTTGCACGTACTCCAGGACATCGACCTGACGATCGCCCGTGGCGAAGTCGTCGTGGTCATCGGACCCTCCGGGTCCGGGAAGTCCACCCTGTGCCGCACCATCAACCGTCTGGAGACGATCGACTCCGGGTCGATCACCATCGACGGCAAGCACCTGCCCCACGAGGGCAAGGAGCTCGCCCGGCTGCGGGCCGACGTGGGCATGGTCTTCCAGTCCTTCAACCTCTTCGCGCACAAGACCGTGCTCGAGAACGTGATGCTGGGCCAGATCAAGGTCCGTAAGAAGGACAAGAAGGCCGCCGAGGAGCGGGCCCGTGCCCTGCTCGACCGGGTCGGCGTGGGCGCGCAGGCCGAGAAGTACCCCGCGCAGCTCTCCGGTGGCCAGCAGCAGCGTGTCGCCATCGCGCGGGCCCTGGCGATGGAGCCCAAGGTCATGCTCTTCGACGAGCCGACGTCGGCCCTCGACCCGGAGATGATCAACGAGGTGCTGGAGGTCATGCAGCAGCTCGCCCGCGAGGGCATGACCATGATCGTCGTCACGCACGAGATGGGATTCGCCCGTTCGGCGGCAAATCGTGTGGTGTTCATGGCGGACGGTCGCATCGTCGAACAGGCTTCGCCGGACCAGTTCTTCAGCAATCCGCGCAGTGACCGCGCCAAGGACTTCCTGTCGAAGATCCTTCACCACTGAGGCGCGTTTCGCGCCCCGACGACCTGCGTCACCGGACACCGCCCGGGCCGCATCACTTCATCAGAGTCAAAGGATGTGCACCATGAAGCTCCGCAAGGTCACCGCCGCCTCGGCCGTCGTGTTCGCTCTCGCCCTGACCGCCACCGCCTGTGGCGGCGACGACAGCGGTGACAACGGTTCCTCCGGGGGCGGCGGCGACAAGATCAAGATCGGCATCAAGTACGACCAGCCCGGTCTCGGTCTGAAGACTCCGGACGGCTCCTTCTCCGGCTTCGACGTGGACGTGGCGACCTACGTCGCCAAGGAGCTCGGCTACGAGCCCGACCAGATCGAGTGGGTCGAGACCAAGAGCGCCGACCGTGAGAACGCCCTCTCGCGCGGGGACGTGAAGTTCATCGCGGCGACCTACTCCATCACCGACGAGCGCAAGGAGAAGGTCGACTTCGCCGGCCCTTACCTGCTGGCCCACCAGGACCTGCTGGTGAAGAAGGGCGCGGACATCTCCGAGGCCACCGACCTGAACGACAAGAAGCTCTGCTCGGTGACCGGCTCGACGTCGGCGCAGAACGTCAAGAAGGACTTCGCCCCGGACGCGCAGCTGACTGAGCGCGGCGGCTACTCGGAGTGCCTCTCCGCCCTGCAGAGTGGAGCCGTGGACGCGCTGACCACCGACGACTCGATCCTCGCCGGCTACGCCGCGCAGGACCAGTACAAGGGCAAGTTCGAGCTCGCCGGCCTCAAGCTGAGCAACGAGAACTACGGCATCGGCGTCAAGAAGGGCGACACCGAGACCGTCAACAAGATCAACGACGCCCTGGAGAAGATGGTCAGCGACAAGTCCTGGGACAAGGCGGTCGAGGCGAACTTCGGCCCGGCCGAGTACAAGAACGAGCCGGCCCCGCAGATCGGCAACATCGTCAAGTAAGCCCAGGACCGCAACGCGGGTCCAGAAGGCGTGCCGCCGTCCGTCGCGATCAGGACGGCGGCGCGCCGCGTCCGCCCCGTAGACCACACACCCGGAAGCGCGGGAGATCGTGTTCGACTTTATTTCTGACTATGACGACCCGTCCCTGCTGGGCGCTTTCTGGGTCACGGTGCAGCTCACCGTCTTCTCGGCCATCGGATCCCTGATCTGGGGCACCCTGCTGGCGGCCATGCGGGTCAGCCCGGTGCCGCTGATGCGTGGTTTCGGCACCGCCTACGTGAACATCGTCCGGAACATTCCTCTGACCGTCATCATCGTCTTCACGTCGCTCGGCCTCGCCGACATCTTCGGCGTGGCGATGGGCGCGCCGGACGACTTCGAACTCAAGTACTTCCGGTTGGCAGTGCTCGGTCTGATCGCCTACACCGCGGCCTTCGTGTGCGAGGCGATCCGCTCCGGCATCAACACGGTGCCCGTCGGACAGGCTGAGGCGGCACGGGCCCTCGGACTGAGCTTCAGCCAGGTGTTGTCGCTCGTCGTGCTGCCGCAGGCATTCCGCTCGGTCATCGGCCCTCTGGCCAACGTGCTGATCGCACTGACCAAGAACACCACCGTGGCGGCCACCATCGGTGTGGCGGAGGCCGCCCTGCTGATGAAGGAAATGATCGAGAACGAGGCACAGACGCTGCTCATCGGCGCGGTCTTCGCCTTCGGATTCGTGGTGCTGACCCTGCCCACCGGCCTGATCCTCAACTGGCTGAGCAAGCGCCTGGCGGTGAAGCGATGACTTCTGTTCTCTACGACGCCCCCGGCCCGAAGGCCAAGCGGCGCAACCTGATCTTCTCGGTCGTCTTCTTCGTCCTGCTCGCCCTGCTGCTGTGGTGGGTCTGGCAGGTGCTGGACGACAAGGGCCAGCTGGAGTGGTCCCTGTGGGAGCCCTTCACCACGTCCGAGGCGTGGACGACCTATCTGCTGCCCGGCCTCGCGGACACGCTGAAGGCGGCGGCGCTGGCCATGGTCATCGCGCTTCCGCTGGGCGCGGTGCTCGGCATCGCCCGGATGTCGGACCACCGGTGGGTACGCATCCCGGCCGCCGTGGTGGTGGAGTTCTTCCGCGCCATCCCGGTGCTGCTGCTGATGCTGTTCGCCAACGAGTTCTTCGCCCGTTCCACGGACGTCACCAGCGAGGACCGGCCCCTCTACGCGGTCGTCACCGGCCTGGTGCTCTACAACGCCTCGGTCCTCGCCGAGGTGGTCCGGGCCGGCATCCTCGCCCTGCCCAAGGGGCAGAGCGAGGCGGCCCAGGCGATCGGCCTGCGCAAGAGCCAGACGATGAGCAGCATCCTGCTGCCGCAGGCGGTCACGGTGATGCTCCCGGCGATCGTCAGCCAGCTGGTCGTCATCGTGAAGGACACCGCGCTCGGCGGCGTGATGCTCGGCTTCACCGAGCTGCTGAACTCGCGCGGCACGCTGGCGGCCAACTACGCCAACGTCATCCCCAGCTTCATCGTGGTGGCGGTCATCTTCATCGTCCTGAACTTCATCCTCACCTCCTTCGCCTCCTGGCTCGAAGGACGCCTGCGCCGCAGCAAGCGCAGTACGGGCGCGGTGCTCGGCCCGGAGGACGTCGACGACCTCAACGCGGCCGAGGTCGGTGGCACGCACGGGACCGGTGCGGAGAAGTGACGCCCGCCTGACGCACGACATGACTGTGGCCCGCCGCATCCCGGCGGGCCACAGTCATGTCGAGTTGCCGGCTGTCGTCGGCGGTGCGGAGGAGCCGTACACCCCGGACTCGTGTGATGAACAGTCAAGTGGTGTGACCGGCCCCTCCCCACTTCATGATCGCCACTGCCCTTCGGTCACTTGACGCAAGCACCGGCAATAGGTTGCATACGTTCTGTGATCGTGCACCCTGCTCCATCTTCCTGTTCCTCCACGTCCCTTCGGACGTCACTTCGAGCAGGGGGCGCCGCGCCGTGGACCCGGTGATCATCGTCGGAGCGGGGCCCGTCGGGCTCACGCTCGCGCTGGCGCTGGCACGCCAGGAAGTGCCGTGCGTGGTCCTCGACGAAGGGCCGGGCAAGGACGAACCCCGCCCGGCGCGCACCGTCGTACTGCGCGAGGAGACCGCCGCGCTCATGGAGCGGCTGACCGGCGCGCCGCTCGCGCACGCCGGTGTCCGTTGGGCCGGATGGCGGTCGATGCGGCGCAAGCAGGTGACGGCCGAGGTCGCCTTCGGCGACACCGAGCCCGCGCCCCTGCACATCGCCCAGCACGTCCTGACGGGTGCGCTGCGCGCGGCCCTCGCCGGCGAGCGGCTCGTCAGGATCGCCGTGAACAGCAGGCTGGACACCATGGAGCAGGAACCCTCGGGCGTCACCGCCCATACCCGCGGCGACACCGGCACCTGGTGGCGCGGCAGCTACCTGGTCGGCTGCGACGGTCCGCGCTCGACCGTGCGCAAGCTCCAGGACATCCGCTTCCCCGGCCGCACCGCGGTGGAACGTCACGCCGTGGCCGCCCTGCGCACCGAACTTCCCTGGTACGACGAGGCGCTGCTGCACCGCACGCCGCCGTGGCGCACGTCCGGTCCCCCGGCCCGGGAGATCACCGCGCGCCCGCTGCCGGACGGGGTGTGGCGCCTGGACTGGCTGCTGCCGCCGGGCAAGGACCTGGTCACGCCCGAACTGCTGCTGGGCCGGGTCCGGGAGACCCTGGCCGGCTGGACCGACGGTCCGACCCCGCCGTACGAACTGCTGGACACCGGGGTGCACACCGTCCACCACCGGCTGGCCCGGCGCTGGCGGGCCGACCGGGTGTTCCTCGCCGGGGACGCGGCCCATCTGCTCGGCTCGCTGGGCACGCACGGGCTGGAGGAAGGGCTCCGCGACGCCGACAACCTCGCCTGGAAGCTGGCGCTGGCCTGGCACCACGGTCCGCACGAGGCGCTGCTCGACAGCTACCAGACCGAGCGCCGCGCCATCGTCGCCGCCCGGCTGCGCGCCGCCGACCAGGCGCTGCCGCTGGTACGCGGCGGCGGTGGACTGCGCTCCTGCGTTCCCGGGTCCGCGCGGGGACACGACACACTGCTGATGGACGGTCACCTGGGGCGGGGCGCACTGGGCGCACCGGGAACGTACGCCGGCTCCCCGCTCGCTCCCGGCCGCCTCGAGGGCGAGACGCCCATCGGAACGGCTCCCGGTTCCGCGGTGACGGACGTACGGGTCACGGCGGAGGACGGCACCTTCGTCCGGCTGCGGGACCGGTTCGGCCGGGGTGCGCTGCTGGTGGTGCTGATCGCGCCCGGTACGGGGGTGTGGGAGCGCCGGCACTGGGTGTCCGCCGGGATCATGCCCCGGCTGGCGGCGGCCGTCTCGGCGCTGCCGCACCGGGCCGAACTGCTGGTCGCCGAGAGCTATCCGGGGGCGGCGGCCCACACCGTGCTGCTGGTACGCCCCGACGGTCATCTGGTGACGGCACTGAGCGGGGTCCGCCCGGCGGACCTGTACGCGGCGGCGGAAGCGGCGGTCGGCGGGCCCGCCACCGCGGAGGCGGAGACGGACGCCAAGGCGGACGCCGGGGCGGCGTCGCGCTGAGGTTCCGTCTCCGCGCATCGCCGTGCTGCATCGGCCCCGGCACGGGCGACGGCCGTGGACGCCGCGTATGCGACGCCCACGAGAGAGCGGTGGAGCGGACGGCGACCGCTACGGTCGGCGCGGTTCCGTACCGTGCGAGCGGGCAGAGGGGGGAGAGCCCGCCCCGGTCGCCTGGTCGGCTTCGGCGCCGTCCGTACCCGGCGTGGTGCCGCCGTCGTCACGCGTGACGACGAGGGACCAGCCGATGGACACCGTGATGGTGGCGACGATGACGCCGAGGGTGAGGGGGATGGGCAGCTTGCCCACGGGGGTTTCGGACAGGATCAGCTTGACTCCTGCGAAGGCGAGCAGCACCGCGAGCCCGTAGTGGAGGTAGGCGAAACGGCGCAGCAGCCCGGCCAGGCAGAAGTACAGGCTGCGCAGGCCGAGCACCGCGAAGGCGTTGGCGGTCCACACCAGGAAGGTGTTGGTGGTGATCGCCAGGATCGCGGCGACGGAGTCGACGGCGAAGATCAGGTCGGTGGCCTCGATCGCGACCAGTGCCACGAACAGCAGGGTGGCCACACGCCTTCCGTTGATCTTCGTGAAGAACCGGCCGCCGTGGAACGTCGGGTCGGTGGGGACGATCTTCTTGACCAGACGGACGACGACGTTGCGGTCGGGATGGACTTCCTCGTCCTTGGAGACGGCCATCTTGTAGCCGGTCCAGATGAGGAACGCGCCGAACAGGTATGCGGTCCAGAAGAAGAGCTGCAGCAGTTCGGCGCCGACGAAGATGAACACCAGCCGGAAGACCAGAGCGCCGATGACACCCCAGAACAGGACCTTGTGCTGGTAGGCGTCGGGCACGGCGAAGAACGAGAAGACCAGGGCGAAGACGAAGACATTGTCGATCGACAGTGCCTTTTCGATCAGGTATCCGGCGTAGTAGGTGGAGGAGACCTCTCCGCCCTGCCACGCGAACAGGACCAGGCCGAAGGCCAGGCCTATCGCGATCCACACCCCTGACCAGACGGCCGCTTCCTTGAACCCGATGACGTGGTTGTCGCGGTGAGCGATCAGGTCGACGGCGAGCATGACGGCGATGACGAGCGAGACCGCGGCCCACACCCACAGCGGGACGGTGAACGACAGATCATTCATGGGACATCGACTTCCTCGGGCGAAGCAGGAGGACGGAGGGCGGTGGTCAGGCGCCGCTGGGCCGGCGTCCACACGTTGCGCGCCTCGGCGGGCGACGGAGCGGCCGGTCCCGCGCCGCGTCCGCGGCGGGCTCCGGCCGAGGAGTCGGGGCGACGGCGTGAACGAAGGGGCCACCGCGCAGGGCGGGGGCTTCGATCAGGCTGTGCGCGTCCGGACCCGTGGGTCCCCGGCCGGAGGCGACCACCAGCGGCGAGCAACACCGCGCGGCCGCCACCAGCGTCCCGGCCGCGGTCCGCAGCCGTGCCTGTGTCCCGTCAGGGGCCGGCACCTGACGGACGACGGGGGCGTGACCGACACCGGCGCTGCGAAGTCGGGGCGGCGCCCCGGCCGACGGCAACCGGTCCGTCCACACGTCGGCGCGGATGTGATCCGCCGGCTGCCGCCGGGCGGACAGGCCGGCGACCGGCGGCACCGGCGCGTTGCGGGCGGCGGCCGGGCGGGCCGCCGCGTCGACCACGGCGAGGTCGTCGGGCCGGTGAGTGATCAGCGCGGTGACCGGGTGCGGCGGAGAGACCGGCAGCGCCAGGGCGCCGGTCGCGGCGGGACGGGTGCGAAGGGACATCGGGGCCCCCTTCCAGCGGAACCACGGAAGGAAATCGGGGTGTGTTCAGCATCACTCGACACTTCATAACCCGTCAAGAGTTACGCGAAAAAGTTTTCACAAAACGTGTTTCGTAAAACATTGTTGGTCAGGCGAAGTCCCCTTCGTATGATGAAGGCCATGAGTCAGCCTTCCTCCGCACGCGGTGAGCACTGGACGTTCCTGACCAACCACGCCCGGGTCCTGATCGCTCTCGCCCAGGACCCCGAAGCGCGGCTCCGGGACGTCACCGACCGGATCGGCATCACCGAACGCGCCGTCCAGCTGATCGTCGCCGACCTCGAAGCGGCCGGATACCTCACCCGCACTCGCGTCGGCCGCCGCAACCATTACACGATCGACCCCACCGTCGCCCTGCGCCACCCCACCGAGGCCGATCACCCCGTCGGCGACCTGCTGGCCACTTTCATCCACCGCGAGGAGCCCCCCGCAGCCGACTCCGGACACACCACCCCGTAACCCTCCCCGGCCCGGACAGCGCCCGATACGCGGCATCGGCCATGACCATCTCCTACCGTGCGGGGCGCAGGCCATGGCCGTTCCCTGTTCGCACAGCCCTCCGGTGGCTCGATGCGTCCGCGTCAGACGGGAGGGCGGTACTCGACCAGCGGCGCCCAGGGCATCGGCGGAGCCGCGCGGATGAACGGGCCACCCCGGATGGCGGCCGCCTCCATCACCGTGCTCGCGTCCAGCCCCTCCGGCCCACTGCGGGAGACCACCAGCCACGAGCAGCCGTGGGCGATGGCCACGTCCAACAGCCCCTTGGCCGCGCACAGCCGACCACCCTGCCCGGCGGGACGGTGACAGACAACCGGCCGGTACCCGATCCCGGCGCGGGCCGGGCGCGGCAGGGCACGCCCCAGCACCGCGCGAACCGTCGCCCCGTCCGGCCGGGGTGCCACGGCTCGCGGCAGCAGCGGCGGCAGCACCGCGATCAGCAGCAGCGGCGCGCCACGTGCGACGGCGAGCCGGACGGCCTCGTCCACCGCGGGTACGTCATCGAGCCGGTCGGCCAGCACTGCGGCCACCGGCCGCCGAGAGCGCGGACGACCGCGCGCCGCAACGGGGTGCACACCGGGCGAGGAGGGCGGGCGGAGAGAACTCATCATCGTCGCACCTTCCGGACAAAGGAGGATGAATGCCTCTTCCAGCGTCGCCTCTCCCAAGAAAGCACGTCAACAGTTACCTGAAATTTTTTTCGCCCAATTGTGGTCTCATGTCGATCGGCGCCGTTGACGAGGGCTGCCGAGTCGGCGCGCCGTCTCCAGCTGGGACGTAAGTGACACAAGTGGCGTAATGGAACATGGCGTCTCACAATGGGTCAGGTGTCACGAGAAGCAGGCCGCTCGACGAAGAGCGCATGCACTGCCCGGTACCCCGACCACGCACACGACCTCATCAGTGACACCACTCCTGACAGCGTCCCGAGCCCACGCCTGTGACGCCGACCGCGGCAGCACACGGCACACGAACGGACGCCGGTCACCGGCCGGCGAGGGGCCACTGGGCATCGGGCCGAAGAACCCGTCGCGGGACGCATCCGAGAAGCCGCTCGTCCGGAAGCCGGGCCCACGTACGACCGGGCCCTCCATGGAGGGAGTTCCGATGATGAACTCGCGCAACAGGAAGATCGCCGCCACCACCGCCGGTGCCTGCGCACTGTCCCTCGCCCTGGCCGCCCCCGCCTCCGCGGACGCTACGGCGCAGGAGGACGGCAAGGCGTCCGTGTCCGTCTTCCACGGTGTTCCGGGCCTCACCGTCGACGTGTACGCCAACGGGAACGAACTGCTTCCCGACGTCGAACCCGGCGCCCTGACCGAGCTCCAGCCCCTGGACCCGGGCACCTACGACATCGAGATCTTCGCCGACGGCGAGGGACCCGACGGTGATCCCGCCATCCAGAAGAGCGTCGACGTCCCGGCCGGGGCGAACGCCACGCTCGCGGCCCACCTCGACGCGAAGGGCACCCCCACGCTCACCGCGTTCGTCAACGACACCTCCGAGGTTCCGGCCGGTCAGTCGCGACTGACCGTCCGTCACGTGGCCGCGGCCCCCGCCGTGGACGTCCGCGCGGGCGGAGAGCCGATCGTCGAGGGTCTGACCAACCCGAACGAGAAGTCGCTCGAGGTGCCCGCCGGCACGGTGAACGCCGATGTCGTCCTGGCGGGGACCGACACCGTGGCCATCGGCCCCGTCGACCTCGACCTCGCCGAGGGAGGCCACACGGTCGTCTACGCCTGGGGCAGCGCCGAGGACGACAACCTCGCGCTGAAGACACAGACGATCAACGGCATGAACTCCGCACCGAACGGTGTGAACGCCGGTGAGAGCGGTGCCATGGCCTCCGACAACGAATCCGCCACCGTCTGGCTCGCCTGGGGCGCCGCGGGCGCCGTCGCGGTCGCCGGTCTGCTGGCCGCCCGTCGCCGACGTTCCCGGAGCGGCTGACGGCCATGCGTTCCTCCGCGAGGAGCGGACGGCCCTCCGCGGCGGCCGTCGGGGCCGCCGCGGTAGCCGCCGTCGTCCTGGCGGCGCTGCTGGTCTGGTCACTGTGGCCGTCCGGAGCCTCGGTGCCGTCGGACTTCGGCGTCCGGCCGCGGGCCCAGGAGCCCGCGGCCGGGACCTCGTCCAGGGTCCACGACAACGCACCCGGCGAGGCGGAGAACACCTCCGGCCCTCCACCCGAACCGGCGGCACTGCGCGTCCCGCGGGTCTCCCTGGACGCCCGGATCATGGGCGTCGGCGTCAAGGACGACGGCACGGTGGAGATCCCCGACGACGCGGGGCAGGCGGGCTGGTACCGCTACGGCCCGGCGCCGGGCGCCCCCGCCGGGTCCGCCGTCCTCATCGGCCACGTGGACGACCGCACCGGCGACCTGGGCGCTTTCGCCAAGCTGTACAAGGTCCGGAAGGGCGACGACGTCACCGTCGCCCGCGAGGACGCGCCCCCCGTACGGTACGAGGTGAAGGCCCGCGAGGTGGTCGACAAGGACAGGCTCCCCGACGAGGTGTTCCGGCGCCACGGACGTCCGGTCCTGACCCTGGTCACCTGCGCGCCCCCGTACGACCGCGAACGCGGGGGCTACCAGCGGAACCTGCTGGTGTATGCCGTCCCCGCACAGGGGAACGGCTAGGGGCGGCCGCCCGGTCGCCGGTGGTGCCCCGCGCCCGCGTAGAGCGTCGCAGCGGAGCGACCGGTGCGGGCGGCCGTGTGTCCCGCTGCCCTCAGAACCCCTCGTAGCCGGGGAACTCCGTGTCCTCGCCCTCCTCCTCCAACGCCTGCCGGACGACGCGCAGGGCGAGGCCCTCGGGGTAGCCCTTGCGGGCGAGCATTCCCGCGAGGCGGCGGAGCCGCTTGTCGCGGTCGAGGCCACGGGTGGCGCGCAGCTTGCGGGCGACCAGCTCCCGGGCGGTCTCCTCCTCCTGCTCGGAGTCGAGCTGGGAGACCGCCGCGTCGATCAGCGTGGGATCGACGCCCTTGGTGCGCAGCTCCCGGGCGAGCGCGCGCCGGGCGAGTCCCCGGCCGTGGTGCCGGGACTCCACCCAGGCGTCCGCGAAGGCACTGTCGTCGATCAGTCCGACCTCCTCGAACCGGGACAGCACCTCCTCGGCGGCCTCGTCCGGGATCTCCCGCTTGCGCAGGGCGTCGGCGACCTGCTTCCGGGTGCGCGGGGTCCCGGTGAGCAGGCGCAGGCAGATCGCCCGCGCCCGCTCGACCGGGTCCGCCGGAGGTTCCTCCCGCTCGGCCCTCGACGAGGAGGAGGCGCCCCCGTCCTCCGCGACCGCCTCGCCGAAGGTCCGGCGTCTGCGCCCGCGTCCACCGCGCGGCCCGCCGTCACGCGGGCCGCCGTCACGCGGGCCGCCGTCACGCGGGCCGCCCGCCCGTGTGCCATCCCCGTCGCGGGGGCCGCCCCCGCCGGCGATGTCGTCGTACGTCGCGTCACCGTCCACGGCTGAGCCGTCGCCGCCCTCGGTGCCCCTCCCCCGTGGGGCACCGGGGGCGGCGAACTCGTACTCGGCCCAGTCGGTTCGTCGCGTCACGGGTCAGCTCTTGGCCGCCGCGGCCTTGGACTTGGTGGCCTTGGCCGCCGGGGCCGGTACCGCGGCCGGCTCGGCCGCGGCGGTGCTCGTGGCGTCCGCGCCCGGTTCGGCGGCGGGCTCCTCCGGCCGTACGCCGACGCCCAGCTTCGTCAGGATCTTCTTCTCGATCTCGTTGGCGAGGTCGGGGTTGTCCTTCAGGAAGTTGCGGGCGTTCTCCTTGCCCTGGCCGAGCTGGTCGCCCTCGTACGTGTACCAGGCGCCGGCCTTGCGGACGAAGCCGTGCTCCACGCCCATGTCGATCAGGCCGCCCTCGCGGCTGATGCCCTGGCCGTAGAGGATGTCGAACTCGGCCTGCTTGAAGGGCGGCGCCACCTTGTTCTTGACGACCTTGCAGCGGGTGCGGTTGCCGACCGCCTCGGTGCCGTCCTTCAGGGTCTCGATGCGACGGATGTCGATACGCACCGAGGCGTAGAACTTCAGCGCGCGGCCACCGGTCGTGGTCTCCGGGGAGCCGAACATCACGCCGATCTTCTCGCGGAGCTGGTTGATGAAGATCGCGGTCGTCTTGGACTGGTTGAGGGCGCTGGTGATCTTCCGCAGGGCCTGGCTCATCAGGCGGGCCTGCAGACCCACGTGGCTGTCGCCCATCTCGCCCTCGATCTCCGCGCGCGGGACGAGCGCGGCGACGGAGTCGATGACGATGAGGTCGAGGGCGCCGGAGCGGACCAGCATGTCCACGATCTCCAGGGCCTGCTCGCCGTTGTCCGGCTGGGACAGGATCAGGTTGTCGATGTCGACGCCGAGCTTCTTCGCGTACTCGGGGTCGAGGGCGTGCTCCGCGTCCACGAAGGCGACCTGGCCGCCGGCCCTCTGCGCGTTCGCCACCGCGTGCAGGGTCAGGGTCGTCTTGCCGGAGGACTCCGGTCCGTAGATCTCCACCACACGGCCGCGCGGCAGGCCGCCGACGCCGAGGGCCACGTCGAGCGCGGTCGATCCGGTCGGGATGATTTCGATGGGCTCGTTCGTCCGGTCGCCCATGCGCATGACCGCGCCCTTGCCGAATTGCCGTTCAATCTGTGCGAGCGCGGCGTCGAGCGCCTTCTCGCGGTCGGTTCCTGCCATGGGTTCCACCCGATTTGCTTGATTCGATCGCTTCACGTCAAAGACGCTAACGCCTGCCACTGACAACGCGCCCCGACGCACCTCCGGCCTGTGGATAACGTGGGTGCATTCCTTCCCAAACTGGGACACAACACCCACCGTTGAGCCTCATCGGCACTTCCATGAGAATGGATGTTCGATTTTCGTGTCAAGCGCACCACGCGGCACCGGAGTCCTGCGTGCCGCGTGGTGCGGCCGTCCTCAGGAGGCCCCGGTCTCTCCGCCGCGTGACCGCCCCGCGCCCGGCCGGCGGGCCCACCGATGACGGACGCGCATGAGGATGCCCGGCCCGTCGCCGGGGCCGCGGTGCCCGAGCACACGGGGGTCGTCCGTGACGTCGTACCGCCGCACGTACGCGCCCAGGAACGCCTGGAGGGTGGCGACGGCGGGGATGGCGATCAGCGCGCCCACGGCGCCGAGCAGGGCGGTGCCCGCGACGACCGAGCCGAAGGCGACCGCCGGGTGGATGTCGACGGTCTTGGAGGTCAGCTTGGGCTGCAGCACGTAGTTCTCGAACTGCTGGTAGACCACCACGAAGATCAGCACCCACAGCGCGTACCAGGGATCGACCGTGAAGGCGATCAGCATGGGCAGGGCGCCCGCGAGATAGGTGCCGATGGTGGGGATGAACTGCGACACCAGACCCACCCACACGGCGAGGACGGGCGCGTAGGGCACCTCGAGGAACTCCAGCAGCACGTAGTGCGCCAGGCCGGAGACCAGTGCCATCAGTCCGCGCGAGTAGAGGTAGCCGCCCGTCTTGTTCACGGCGATCTCCCACGCGCGCAGCACCTCGGCCTGCCGGGCGGGCGGCAGCAGGGAGCAGACGGTGCGCCGCAGCCGCGGCCCGTCGGCGGCGAAGTAGAACGAGAACAGACCGACGGTCAGCAGCTGGAAGAGACCGCCGAGGACCTGCGCGGAGACGTCCAGGACACCGGTGGCGCTGTTCTGGACGTAGTTGCGCAGCCAGTCGGAGCGCAGCAGGCCCTCCTGGATGTCCACGCGCCGCAGCTCGGTGTGGAAGTGCGTGTTGATCCAGTTGATCACGGAGTCGAGGTAGTCCGGGAAGTCCTCGACGATCTTGACGATCTGTCCCGCCAGCATGGACCCGAGCAGCGTGACGAAGCCCGCCGCCGCGATCAGCACGCCCAGGAAGACCAGGAAGGTGCCCAGGCCCCGGCGCACCCCGCGGGCGGCCATCCAGCTCACCGCGGGCTCGACGGCGAGCGCCAGGAAGAACGCGATGAGGATGTTGATCAGCAGGCCGATGAGCTCGTGAAAGGCCCAGCTGCCCAGCTGGAACACGGCGTACAGCGCGAGGGCGAGCACCATGGCGCGCGGCAGCCAGCGCGGCATGCGGGCGCCCGGCCCGGATATGGGGGCCGTCGGGGGCCCGGCGGGCGGCGGCGCGCCGGGAGCGTCGGGATGCCGGGCCGACTGCCCGGTTTCGTCAGTGGGTGCCACGGAGCAAGTCTCGCCCACGCCGGCGGCGGCCGTGCGCCCCCGGCGGTCTCTGTGACGATCAGCGCTTTTCCGCGGGGACGCCCATGACCGCGCAGACCACCTGCCAGACGTCCTTGGCGCTCCAGCCGGCCGCCAGCGCCTCGTGCACGGTGCGCCCGCCGAGCTCGGACATGACATGGTCGTGCGCGAAGGTGTCGGCGTAGCCCGCGCCGAAGTGCTCCGCCATCCGCTCCCAGAAAACCGTCAACCGCATGCGCCCAGTATCCCGCCTGCGGTGGCGGTCCTGAGCCGGGCCGCCTGCCGGCACCGCTTCCCGCCTGCGGTCGGACCCATGGCCGACACCGGAGCTGCCCCACCGCCCCCGGCATCCCCGCCGCAGGGCCCGCTCGCGCGGGCGGAGCGGTTCGTCCGGCTCACCGCGCGGGTGCTCGAAGAGCACCTCCCCGCCCGCCACTTCCGGGACGGCGGCGCCGGTCCGGTGGAGGCGGCGCCGGACGCCCGCCGCGAACGACGACGGCGGTCACGGCCACGCGCTGGAACCCGGTCCGCGCGGCCCGGTCGGCCGGCCGCCGCGCACCGCCCGCGCCCTGCGCGTGCCGGACGCCGTGGGACGTCGCGACGGCCGCCTCACCCGCCCAGTGCCCGCACCCCCGCCGTCACGACGACCGCGGCTCCGACAACGAGCAGGAACGGAGCACGCAGAACCAGCGCCACGGCCGCGGCCGCCACCCCCACCGCCCGCGCGTCGACAACCAGGACCTGGCCGTCGGAGAAGGTCTGTTGAGCGGTCAGCGCGGCGAGCAGGGCGACCGGAAGAAGCGCGGCGAGACGCCTGACGAGGGGCCGTTCCAGGACCCCGGCGGGCACCAGCAGCCCCGCGAGCTTGACGGCGTAGCAGCCTACGGCGGTCACACCGATCGCGATCCAGATGTTCAACGGTCCTCCTCCGCCACGTCACCGCGCGAGGCGCTCTTCCTGCCCTGCGCCCACAGAACGGCCGGTGCCGCGAGCGCGGCCACCAGGACCGGCACACCGGCCGGCAGCACGGGCAGCAGCCCCAGCCCCAGGAGAACGGCGAGCCCGGCGACGGTCCGCTCGGTCCCGGTGCGCAGCATCGGCGCGAGCAGCGCCAGGAAGACGGCGGGGCCGGCCGCGTCCAGCCCCCACGCGGCGGTGTCGCCGATCGCCTCGGCGCCCAGCGCGCCGAGCAGCGTGGTGAGGTTCCACAGGACGTACAGGCTGAGCCCCGTCACCAGGAACCCGATCCGCGCGCTGCGCCGGCCGGGCTGGGCGAGCGAGACGGCGGTCGTCTCGTCGATCACCCACTGCGCGGCGAACGGCCGCACCGCGCGGGGCAGCGCCAGCAACTGCGACAGCCGCAGCCCGTAGAACGCGTTGCGCACCCCGAGGAAGAACGCCCCCGCGGCGGCCGTGAACGCCCCTCCGCCCGCCGCCAGCGCCCCCACCAGTGCGAACTGGGAAGCGCCGGTGAACACCAGCAGGCTGAGCGCACAGGTCTGGAGCAGGGTGAGCCCGCTGCCCGCCGAGGTCACGCCGAAGGCGAACCCGGAGAGTCCGACGGCGACCCCGACACCGAGGGCGTCCCGTACGACGGCACCGTCCGGCTTTCCTCCTCCGTCGTCCCGTACGTCTGCGAGCGCTTCTGTCCGTTCCACTGCCACGCCCCGGACGGTACGGGCGTGCCGCCCCGCGTGTCTTGTACGTTCTTGCGCTCGCGCTGGTAGGCCCCCGGGGGCACACCGACGATCCGGCCGAAGTGCCGGTTCAGATGCGGCTGGTCGGTGAACCCGACCGCGACGGCCGCCTCCGACGGCGCCGTCCCCGCGTCCAGCAGCCGCCGTGCCCGCCGCACGCGCGCGTCGGTGAGCCAGGTGTGCGGCGGCATCCCGTAGGTGTCCCGGAAGGCGCGCAGCAGCGCGAACGGGCCGGTGCCCAGCTCGGCGGCCAGCCGCTCCAGCGTCGGCGGATCCGCCATCCGCTCCTCCAGCACGGCACGCGCGCGTGCCGCGATCCCGGCGCCCGCCGTGCGCACCTCGCGTCGCGGCAGCGTCCCGCCGTTCAGCCGCAGCAGCCGGGTCACCGCGACCCGGAGCAGGGTGTCGGCGGCGAGCGCGTTGCCCTCGTCGGTGGCCCGCAGCACCTGGTGCACCAGACGGACGGTGTACGGATCGTCGAGCACCGGCGTCACGAACCCCGGTGTGCCGCGCAGCGTGGTGGTCTCGGCGGCGATGGCGGCCACCACCTCGGGCGACGGGTACACCGCCCCGTACCGCCAGCCCTCGGGGACACCCGCCCGGCCGGTGTGCGGGGTGTCCGGGTTCACCAGGGCGAGGGCCCCGGCGCCCGCGTACACGTCGCCGCCGCCGTGGTGGAAGACCTCGACCCCGTCGGTGATGGCGGCGATCACGAAGTTCTCGTGGGTGTGCCGGACGAACGTCTTCCGTATGTACCGGGCACGCAGCAGATCGACACCGGGCAGTTCGTCGTACCGCCAGTGCCGCGCCCTCTCCTTCCGGGATTCCGCCATGCGGCCATTGTCACGCGGCCCCGGCCGTCCCCGGCTCGGCCCGATTGTCAGTGGCCGGGTGCACGATGGACGCATGGTCAGTGATCCGCACCGAGCCCTGGACGGCTTCTCCCCCGCGACCCGCGGCTGGTTCACGGGGGCGTTCTCCGCGCCCACCGCCGCCCAGGCCGGCGCGTGGCGGGCCATCGGGGAGGGCTCGGACGTGCTGGTGGTCGCCCCCACCGGTTCCGGGAAGACCCTGGCCGCCTTCCTCGCCGCCCTGGACCAGCTGGCCTCGACGCCGCCGCCCGCCGACCCCAAGAAGCGCTGCCGTGTCCTGTACGTCTCGCCGCTGAAGGCCCTGGCCGTCGACGTCGAGCGCAATCTCCGCAGCCCGCTGACCGGCATCCGTCAGGAGTCCGGGCGCCTGGGGCTGCCCGAGCCCGAGGTGAAGGTCGGCATCCGCTCCGGCGACACCCCGCCCGCCGAACGGCGCGCCCTGGCCACCCGCCCGCCGGACATCCTGATCACCACGCCCGAGTCGTTGTTCCTGATGCTGACGTCCGCCACGCGCGACGCGCTGACGGGCGTGGAGACGGTGATCCTCGACGAGGTGCACGCGGTCGCCGGCACCAAGCGCGGCGCGCATCTCGCGCTCACCCTGGAGCGGCTGGACGAGCTGCTGCCCCGTCCGGCCCGCCGTATCGGCCTCTCGGCGACGGTGCGCCCGGTGGACGAGGTCGCCCGGTTCCTCTCCCCGCGCCGCACGGTGGAGATCGTCCAGCCGGAGTCCGGCAAGGAGTTCGACCTGTCCGTGGTGGTGCCGGTCGAGGACCTGGGCGAGCTGGGCGGCTCCCCGGTCGCCGACGGCTCGGAGGGCGCCGAGCGCCCGTCGATCTGGCCGCACGTCGAGGAGCGGATCACCGACCTGGTGCAGGCGCACCGTTCGACCATCGTGTTCGCCAACTCCCGCCGCCTCGCGGAGCGGCTGTGCAACCGGCTCAACGAGATCGCCTACGAGCGGGCCACCGGAGAGCCCCTGGACGAGCACCACTCCCCCGCCGAGCTGATGGGCGGCTCCGGGGCCGCCCAGGGAGCGCCCGCGGTCATCGCGCGCGCCCATCACGGCTCGGTGTCCAAGGAGCAGCGCGCCCTGGTCGAGGAGGACCTCAAGGCCGGCCGGCTGCCCGCGGTGGTCGCCACCTCCAGCCTGGAGCTGGGCATCGACATGGGCGCCGTCGACCTGGTGGTCCAGGTCGAGTCGCCGCCGTCCGTCGCCTCCGGGCTCCAACGCGTCGGCCGCGCGGGGCACCAGGTGGGGGCGGTCTCCACGGGCGTGGTGTTCCCGAAGTACCGGGGCGACCTGGTGCAGGCCGCCGTGGTCACCGAGCGGATGCGCGCGGGCGCCATCGAGTCCCTGCGCGTCCCCGCGAACCCCTTGGACGTGCTGGCCCAGCAGCTCGTCGCCATGACGGCCATGGACACCTGGCAGCTCGACGACCTGCTCGCCATGGTCCGCCGCGCGGCACCCTTCGCCTCCCTGCCCGAGTCCGCCTTCACGGGCGTCCTGGACATGCTCGCCGGCCGCTACCCGTCCGACGCGTTCGCGGAGCTGCGCCCGCGCGTGGTGTGGGACCGGGTCACGGGCGAGATCACCGGCCGCCCCGGCGCCCAGCGCCTGGCCGTCACCTCCGGAGGCACGATCCCCGACCGCGGCCTCTTCGGGGTGTTCCTGGCGGGCGCCGACCCGAAGAAGGGCGGCGGACGGGTCGGCGAGCTGGACGAGGAGATGGTCTACGAGTCCCGCGTGGGCGACGTCTTCACCCTCGGCACCAGCTCCTGGCGCATCGAGGACATCACGCGCGACCGCGTCCTGGTCTCCCCCGCGCCGGGCGTGCCGGGGAGGCTGCCGTTCTGGAAGGGCGACCAGCTGGGCCGCCCGCTGGAACTCGGCCGCGCGGTGGGGGCGTTCCTGCGCGAAGTGGGCGCACTGTCCAAGGACGACGCCCGGCTGCGGCTCCTGGCGGCGGGACTGGACGCCTGGGCCGCCGACAACGTCCTGTCCTACCTCGACGAGCAGCGCGAGGCCTGCGGCCACGTCCCCGACGACCGCACCATCGTGGTGGAGCGCTTCCGCGACGAACTGGGCGACTGGCGGGTCGTCGTGCACTCCCCGTTCGGCGCCCAGGTGCACGCCCCGTGGGCGCTCGCGCTCGGCGCCCGCCTCTCCGAGCGGTACGGCATGGACGCCCAGGTGATGCACGCCGACGACGGCATCGTGCTGCGCCTGCCGGACGCCGACCTGATGGGCCTCGACCTGCTCGACCAGGAGCCGGTGAAGGCCGGCACCGAGTACGACGCGGACCAGGCCCCCGTGGGCGCGGCCGACATCGTCTTCGACAAGGGTGAGGTCGACCAGGTCGTCACCGACCAGGTGGGCGGCTCGGCGCTGTTCGCGTCCCGGTTCCGCGAGTGCGCCGCCCGCGCGCTGCTGCTGCCGCGCCGCAACCCCGGCCGGCGCACCCCGCTGTGGCAGCAGCGTCAACGCGCCTCACAACTGCTCCAGGTGGCCGGAGAGTTCGGCTCGTTCCCCATCGTCCTCGAAGCCGTCCGCGAGTGCCTCCAGGACGTCTTCGACGTGCCCGGGCTCGTCGAGCTGATGGGCGACCTGGAAGCGCGCAAGGTGCGCCTGGTCGAGGTCACCACACCCGAACCGTCCCCCTTCGCCCGCTCCCTCCTCTTCGGATACGTCGCCCAGTTCCTGTACGAGGGCGACTCCCCGCTCGCCGAGCGCCGCGCCGCCGCCCTGTCGCTGGACTCGCGGCTGCTGGCCGAGCTGCTCGGCCAGGCGGAGCTGCGCGAGCTCCTCGACGCCGAGGTGCTGACCGAGCTGGAGCGCGAGCTGCGGTGGCTCACCGAGGACCGGCGGGTCAAGGACGCGGAGGGCGTGGCCGACCTGCTGCGGCTGCTGGGCCCGCTCACCGACGCCGAACTCGCCGAGCGGGGCGCCGAGCCGCAGTGGGCGCGGGAGCTCGCCTCCGCGCGGCGCGCCATCCGGGTGCGGGTGGCCGGCACCGACCACTGGGCGGCGATCGAGGACGCCGGCCGGCTGCGCGACGCGCTGGGCACGGCGCTGCCGGTCGGTGTGCCGGAGGCGTTCACCGAGCCCGTCAAGGACCCCCTCGGCGACCTCCTCGCGCGGTACGCGCGCACCCACGGCCCGTTCACGTCGGCGACGGCTGCGGCCCGTTTCGGACTGGGTGTGGCGGTCACCGAGGGCGCCCTGCAGCGGCTCTCGGCGGCCGGCAGGGTCGTCCAGGGTGAGTTCCATCCGGCCGGGATCGGACAGGAGTGGTGCGACGCGGCCGTACTGCGCCGGCTGCGCCGCCGCTCCCTGGCCGCGCTGCGGCACGAACTGGAGCCGGTGCCACCGCCCGCGCTCGCCCAGTTCCTCCCCCAGTGGCAGCACATCGGCAAGGGGCACTCCCTGCGCGGCGTCGACGGCCTGGTGCGCGCCGTCGAGCAGTTGCAGGGCGCGTCCGTACCCGCGTCCGCCCTGGAGAAGCTGGTCCTGCCGTCCCGGGTGACGGACTACACCCCGGCGATGCTGGACGAGCTGACGGCCGCCGGGGAGGTGGTGTGGGCGGGCGCCGGTTCACTGCCCGGGAAGGACGGCTGGGTCTCCCTCTACCTCGCGGACACGGCCCCGCTGCTCCTGCCACCCCCGCACCCCCTGGAACCGACCGCCCTCCACCGATCCGTCCTGGACGCCCTCTCCGGCGGCTACGGCCTGTTCTTCCGCCAGATCGCCGACCAGGTCCGCGCCACCACGCACCCCGAGGCCACCGATCCCCAGCTGGCCGACGCCCTGTGGGACCTCGCCTGGTCCGGTCGGCTGACCAACGACACGCTCACGCCGATGCGCTCCCTGCTGGGCTCGGGCCGTACCGCGGGCGCCACGGCCCACCGCGCGAAGCGCTCCGTCCCGCGCGGGCGCTACGGCTCGCTCACGGCGGCCGCCCGCGGTGCCTCCCGCACCGGCCCGCCGACCGTCGCCGGCCGCTGGTCCCTGCTCCCGGACACGAACACGGATGCCACGGTCCGCGCCCACGCCCTGGCCCGCACCCTGCTCGACCGGCACGGTGTGGTGACCCGGGGCGCCGTCTCCGCGGAGGGCGTCGAAGGCGGCTTCTCGGCGGTGTACCGGGTGCTGTCCGCCTTCGAGGAAACGGGGCAGGCGCGTCGCGGCTATGTGGTGGAGGGCCTGGGCGCCGCCCAGTTCGCGATGGACGGGGCCGTGGACCGCCTCCGCGCGGCGGCCAACGCCCGCGAGCGGAGCGACGGCTTCCCGGCCGCCCCCGGCACCGACATGCCCGACCCGTTCGGCGACGTCTCCGCGCACGACGGTTTCCCCGGTCCGGACGACATGCCGTACCCCCGTCTCTCGCCGGGCGACTACGTCTCCCCCCGCGACCTGGCCCCGCAGTCCCCTCCGCCCCGGCGGAACGGCGGGCGTCCCGCGTACGACCCCTTCGCCGGCCGCCGTACCGGTGCGGACCGCGCCGCACGCGCCGTGGTCCTGGCCGCCGCCGACCCGGCGAACGCCTACGGTGCCGCTCTGGGCTGGCCCGAGCCGCCGACCGGTGCCGGGCACAAACCCGGCCGCAAGGCGGGCTCCCTGGTGGTGCTGGTGGACGGCGAGCTGACGCTCTACGTGGAGCGCGGCGGCAAGACGCTGCTGGCCTGGCCCGCCGACTCCGACGGCGAACCCGCCGACGACCCGCGCCTCCCGGCCGCCGCCGAGGCCCTCGCCGCAGCCGCCCGCGCGGGCTCCCTGGGCACGGTCACGGTGGAGCGCGTCAACGGCACCTCCGCACTGACCTCCCCCCTGGGCACCCTCCTGGAGACCGCCGGTTTCGTCGCCACCCCCAGAGGACTACGCCTGCGCGCCTGACCCACCGCCGTCCCGACCTCTACCGCCCGAACACCCGGTATGCGCTGATGGGGCCCACAACGGCGCCCCTGACCCTGACGCCCCCTTGCCACCCTCCTGTAAACCACGAGCTTCGTCGCCACCCCCAGAGGACTGCGCCCGCACCCCCGACCCACCGCCGGCACACTCCCGCCCAAGCACCCGGGCCGCCCGCAGGACGCTCGGCACGATCACAGTGGAGCGCATCGACGGCACCTCCGCGCTGACGTCCCTCCTGAAGACCGCCGGCTTCGTCGCCCCCCAGAGGACTGCGCCCGCACCCCCGACCCACCGCCGGCGCGCGCCCGTCCGAGCGCTCCGGCCGCCCGGCGTGCCACCCTTGACGCATGCCCGAAGGAGATACGGTCTGGCAGGCCGCGCGGCGGCTGCACGACGCCCTGGCCGGCCAGGTGCTGACCCGCAGCGATCTCCGGGTGCCGAGGTTCGCCACGGCCGACCTCACCGGCCGCACCGTGCTGGACGTCACCCCGCGCGGCAAGCACCTGCTGACCCGCGTCGAAGGCGGCCTGACACTGCACTCGCACCTGAGGATGGACGGCTCCTGGCGGGTGTACGCGCACGGACAGCGCTGGAACGGCGGCCCCGCCCACCAGATCCGCGCGATCCTCGGCAACGCCGACCGCACGGCCGTCGGCTACCGGCTCCCCGTCCTGGAACTGATGCGCACCACCGACGAGGACCGCGCGGTCGGCCACCTCGGCCCCGACCTCCTCGGCCCGGACTGGGACCCCGGCCTCGCACTGGCCAACCTCCTGAAGGACCCGGCCCGCCCCCTCGGCGAGGCCCTGCTGGACCAGCGGAACCTCGCCGGAATCGGCAACATCTTCAAGAGCGAGCTGTGCTTCCTCCTCGGCGTCACTCCCTGGCTCCCCGTGGGCGAACTGCCCGCCGGCCGTTCCGCGAAGCTGCCGGTGCTCGCCAGGAAACTGCTGGAGTTCAACCGCGAGCGCCCGGTCCGCAACACCACGGGCCGCCGCGGCCAGGACCTGTTCGTGTACGGCCGCGCCCGCCGCCCCTGTCTGCGCTGCCGCACCCCGGTCCGCCTCGCCGACCAGGGCGACGGCTCCCGCGAGCGCCCCACGTACTGGTGCCCCACCTGCCAGCCGGGCCCGGCTCCGTTCACTCCCCGTCGGTGAACCGACGCACGGTGCCCATCCGCCACGCCCGCCGCCACCGTCCCGCCGCGAGCGCCCCCTCCGCCCGTGCCTTGGGCATGCAGTGCACCGGCAGCAGGCTGAGCCCCCACCCGCCGGCCGCGACCGTCCCTTCCACCACCCCGGCGTCGGGCGCCAGCAGCAGCCGCGCCACCGCCCACCACCACAGCGCCCCCAACCCCAGAGCGGCCCCCCGGCGCACCACCCGCCCCGTCGTCACGGCCCTCACCCCCGCGCCGACGCTACGAGACCGCTCGCTCCCGCCCACAGGGCGCGCCAAGGGCACACGGGCGCATCCGGGACCCCGGGCCGCTCCACGAGGGCCCCACGGCCCCCAAAGGCCACGTCACCCGTTCTCGGCCTGGAACATCCAGTGCTGCTTCTCCAGGTCGGCGGTGATCGTGATCAGGATGTCCTGGCTCACCGGGTCCGGCTCCGCGGTCGCCGTGACCCGCTCCCGCATACGGGCGATCACCGCGCCCAGTGCCTCCACGAGCGCGCCCACCGCGGCCGTGTCGTCGACCCAGCCCTCGGGGGTCACCCCGATGCCGCTGCCGACGGCCACCGTCGCGGCACGCCCGTCGGGCGAGACCCCCAGTGCCGCGGCGCGCTCCGCCACGGTGTCGGAGTGGGTACGCGCCAGGGTCACGACCTCGTCGAGCTGGAGGTGTACGGAACGGAAGCGTGGCCCGACCACGTTCCAGTGGATCTGCTTGCCCACCAGGGCGAGATCCACCAGATCGACCAGGGCGCCCTGCAGCGCCTCGGACACCGTCTTCAGGTTCGCGTCGGACAACGGGCTCTTCACGACGTACATCCGCACCTCCGTAGCCGGCCCCCGCCTCGTCCCTCAACGATGACCGCCACGCGCCGCACCGGCAAACGCACAAGAGAGAAGGCCCACGCATGCGAAAACCCCGGCGGCACCCCTCCGGATCTCCCGGAAGGGCCCCTACCGGGGCATCCCACACCTTCACACCGCGCGTGCGCGGAACACCACGCTCACGCGGCGACGACGTCCACCGCCTCGGCGGGCGCCTTGATGGTCACCCGTTCCGGTGGCACACCGGTCACCGAAACGGAACCCAGCATCGGACGAACCGGCGTGGGTACGGACTCGCTGGGGGTCGCTGCAGCAGACTGGGCCAGTTCGGCGAGAGCGAGCTCGTCGCTCACTTCCCGCATGAGCTCGGACATCCGTACGTCCAGCGCGTCGCAGATGGCGGAGAGCAGCTCGGAGGAAGCCTCCTTCTGCCCCCGCTCCACCTCGGAGAGATAGCCGAGTGAGACTCGGGCGGACGAGGAGACTTCGCGCAGAGTACGGCCCTGGCGTTGGCGCTGCCGACGCAGCACGTCACCCAGCAGGCGACGGAGCAGAATCATCGGTGGCTCCCTCCTCGGACCGCGTAGCCGCATCCTTCTCGCCCCACCGTACCGCCTTGCGCCGCGGCCGTGCGGGGAGCGATGTCGTGTTCACTCAGGGCTGCAAACATCAAAACCCCCCGTTCCGTTCCGTATCCTGTGCCCGCTCGTTCCCGGTCTGTTCGCCCGCAAGCTCCGTCAGAAGCAGTGCGAGTACGCTCCGTACACTCTCCATACGAATTTCCGCGCGGTCGCCGTTCAACCGCAGATGCTCCACTTTTCCGCCGCGGGCGGAAGCCGTTCCCGTCCCCGAGGGGCCGTCCACGGCCACGAAAACCGTGCCGACGGCCTGGCCGTCCTGGGGATCCGGACCGGCGACGCCGGTGGTGGCGATGCCCCAGTCGGCACCCAGCGCCTTGCGGACGCCGGCCGCCATCCGGGCCGCCACCTGCGGATCCACCGCTCCGCGCTCCGCCAGCAGGGTGGCATCCACACCGAGCAGTTCCCGCTTGAGTTCGGTGGCGTACGCCGTCACCGAGCCCCGGAAGACCTTGGACGCCCCGGGGACCGCGGTGATCTCCGCCGCCACCAGGCCACCGGTCAGCGACTCCGCGACGGCGAGCGTTCCGCCGTTCACGGTGAGTAGTCGCACCACTTCGGTGGCCTCGGAACTCACGCTTCCGTCTCCTCCAACGCCGCCTCACGCTCGGCGATTCCCTGCCTGCGCAGCACAATGGCCTGTTTCACATAGTCGAGTCCGGTCGCCACGGTCAGCACGACCGCCGCGGCCATCACCCACCACCGCAGTGTGGCCAGCCACCCCGTCAGCGCCAGTACGTACATACCGACGGCGATGCCCTGGGTGAGGGTCTTGAGCTTGCCCCCTCGACTGGCCGGGATCACTCCGTAGCGAATGACCAGAAAACGCAGCAGGGTGACGCCGAGTTCCCGGCCGAGGATGACTCCGGTGACCCACCACGGGAGATCGCCCAGCGAGGAGAGACAGATCAGCGCCGCTCCCATGATCGCCTTGTCGGCGATGGGGTCGGCGATCTTCCCGAAGTCGGTGACGAGGTCGTACGTGCGCGCCAGATGACCGTCGAACAGGTCGGTGATCATGGCGATGGCGAAGGCCGCCCAGGCGAACGACCGCCACGCCGGGTCGTATCCGCCCTCGGCGAGCATCAGCATGACGAACGCCGGCACCAGGAGCAGCCGGAGCATGGTCAGCAGGTTGGCGATGTTCCAGACGCTGGCCTGGTTGACGGCCGCCGCCGCAATCTTCGCGCCGCGCGCGGGCCTGGTCCCGTCCCCGGCGTCGACGCCGTCACGGGACGCGGTGGCCGGCGCCGCCTCGTCGCCGTGCGTCCGGGTGCCGGCCGGGCCGCGGCCGGACGCACCGCGCCGGGCCGGTCCGCCGCCGGACGGTCCCGGAGCCGTGCCCCGCGACTCCCGCGCGACCGTGCGGCCGGTCGCCGGCATGCCTCCGGGTGCGGCGCCCGCCGTCCTCCCCACGCCGGAGGGGCCTCCCGCCGCCGATGCCGGGACACCCGTCATCTGCCCGCCTCCTCACTACACGCGAGCGAACCCTGGAACAGCGGCTCGGCCACCAGGTCGACACCCTCCGTGCCGACCACCTTCGCCTCGACCATACGGCCGACACTCAGTCCCTCGCCGCTCGTGAGCAGCACCTGGCCGTCCGTCTCGGGGGCCTGGTGCGCCGCCCGGCCGTACACGCCCTCCGTCTCGTCGACGGACTCCACCAGTACGTGCAGGGTCTCGCCGACCCGCTCCTCGGCGCGCTGCGAGACCAGTTCCTCGGCCAGCCGGGAGACCCTGGCCAGCCGCTCGGCGACGACGTCCTCGTCCAGCTTGCGGTCGTACGTCGCGGCCTCGGTGCCCTCCTCGTCGGAGTAGCCGAAGACGCCGATGGCGTCCAGCCGCGCGTGGTTCAGGAACCGCTCCAGTTCGGCGAGGTCGGCCGCGGACTCGCCGGGGAAGCCGACGATGAAGTTGGAGCGCACACCGGCCTGGGGCGCCTTGCTCCGGATGGTGTCGAGCAGCTCCAGGAACCGGTCGGTGTCGCCGAAGCGGCGCATCGCACGCAGCACGTCGGGCGCGGAGTGCTGGAAGGACAGGTCGAAGTAGGGGGCGACCTTCGGGGTGGAGGTCAGCACGTCGATCAGGCCGGGCCGCATCTCGGCCGGCTGGAGGTAGCTGACGCGCACCCGCTCCAGGCCGTCGACCTCGGCCAGCTCGGGCAGCAGGGACTCCAGCAGGCGGATGTCGCCGAGGTCCTTGCCGTAGGAGGTGTTGTTCTCGGAGACCAGCATGATCTCCTTCACGCCCTGCTCGGCCAGCCAGCGCGTCTCGTTCAGCACGTCGCTGGGGCGGCGCGAGATGAAGGAGCCGCGGAAGGACGGGATGGCGCAGAAGGAGCAGCGCCGGTCGCAGCCGGAGGCGAGCTTCACCGAGGCGACCGGGGCGCCGTCCAGCCGGCGGCGCAGCGGCGCGCGGGGGCCGGAGGCCGGGGCGAGGCCGTCGGGCAGGTCCGCCGGACCGTGTCCCGGAAGGGCGACGGCGGCGGCGGAGTCCTGCCGCTCGGCCGGGCTGATCGGCAGCAGCTTGCGGCGGTCGCGCGGGGTGTGGGAGGCGTGGATGCCGCCGTTCAGGATGGTCTGGAGGCGGTCGGAGATGTCGGCGTAGTCGTCGAAGCCGAGCACGCCGTCGGCTTCGGGGAGGGCCTCGGCGAGTTCCTTGCCGTACCGCTCGGCCATGCAGCCCACCGCGACGACGGCCTGGGTTCTCCCGTGTCCCTTGAGGTCGTTGGCCTCCAGGAGGGCGTCGACGGAGTCCTTCTTGGCGGCCTCGACGAAGCCACAGGTGTTGACGACGGCGACGTCCGCTTCCTCGGCGTCCTCCACGAGCTGCCAGCCGTCCGCCTCCAAACGGCCTGCGAGCTCCTCCGAGTCCACCTCGTTACGGGCGCAGCCAAGGGTGACGAGTGCGACGGTACGGCGTTCAGGCATGGGCTCAAGACTACTTCGTCCCGCTGACGCCCTACGTCGACGGGGGTTGGCGAAGACCGCCAACCCCCGCGCCGCAGCACCCCAAGCAACCGGTGCAACCGGCAGCGGGTGGCCCGTGGGGTTGGTGTGGGGCGCGACGGGGCCCCGC